>JBBDTH010000001.1:0-9958 GCA_040904505.1 Rhodospirillales bacterium
CGTCAATCGCGCGCTGTCGCGCGGATCCACGCAGATCGAATGAATACCGGGTTCGTCGTAGCCGCCGCCCATCCACTTGGGGCGCGCGGGATCATTCCATAACGACTCGACGAGCGACCATGTCTCGCCCCGGTCGTCAGAGCGGAACAGGCCGCCCGGCAGCGTGCCTGCCCACAACTCGCCCGGCCGGTCGGCGCCACCGGCAACGAGGGTCCAAATCAGCGACACGCTCGGGGCTTCGGCGTCGGACGATTCATCCTTTTTCGAACCGGCGGGGAACGCCGGCGGCGTCAACTCTTGCCACGTTTTTCCCCGGTCGTAGGAGCGATGCATCTTGACCCCGAAATGCCCCAGATTAAGCGCCGCATACAACGCGCCGTCACGCCCATCGGGCAGAATCGCGGTCACCGGATCGCCCAGAAACGCCGTATCGCCGATCGCCCAGTCCTTGGCCGCGCGCTCGAACGTCAACAGGCCTTTTCGGCTTGCCACATAAAAACGGTCCATGGTTATCCTCCTGCCACGGTTATCCACCCGAAAGAGCTTGAAAAACGTAAATTTCCTCGTCTTCCCTGACAGTATCCGACAACCCGTCACGGTCGTCGATCATGCGATTGCCGACGAAGATGTTGACATGACGGCGCAACCGGCCCTGATCGTCCAGTAAATAGGATTTCAGGGGCGGATTCGTGTCGAACACGGCATCGAGCGCCGCGCGCACCGTCCCGCCCGATACGTCCGTGTCGGGACACGCCATATGGCGTTTCAAATTATCCGTAAAAAAGACCCGGGGCATGACTGCGGCATATCCAGAATTATCGTCGCCAAGCGAATGTTTTTCGACCTTTCCCGTCACTCCCCCGAAATTCTCCCGTGCGAGAAGATTGTAAACGCAGGGCCAGATCAGGTAAATCTAGGATATACTTAATTTAAAGGGATAAGGCCCGTTGGGAATTCAGGGGCCGTCTAAAAACCAGTCCGGAGAGGATTTCATGTACGAAAAGCTCGAATTGTTGATCGACGGCACCTGGCGTCAGGGCGGCACCGGCGAGACCGAGGAGGTCGTCAACCCGGCGACCGAAGATGTCATCGGCACCCTGCCGCACGCCTCGGCCGACGATCTCAACCAGGCGCTCGACGCCGCCGAACGGGGTTTCAAGGAATGGTGCGCGGTATCGGCGTGGGATCGCGGCGACCTTCTCAAACGCGCCGCCGATATCCTGCGCTCGCGCATGGATCAAGTCGCCGAGACCATGACCCTGGAACAAGGCAAGCCCCTGCCCGAGGCCAAGGGCGAGATCTTGCGCTCGGTCGAAACCATCGAATGGTTCGCCGAGGAAGGCAAACGCGCCTACGGCCGGGTCATCCCGTCGCGCGATGCCCGCTTTAACGGGTTCATGGTCACGGAGCCGATCGGCGTTTCGCTCGCGCTGAGCCCGTGGAATTTTCCGATTATCACGCCGGTGCGCAAAATGGCCGCGGCCTTGGCCGCCGGCTGCTCGGTCATCGCCAAACCGTCGGAAGAAACGCCGGGCACCGGTATCGCGCTCGCGCGCGCCTTCACCGATGCCGGCCTGCCCGCGGGCGTGCTGAACGTGGTGTTCGGCGTGCCCGATACGGTATCGCGCCACCTCATCGGCTCGGGCCGCATCCGGAAACTGAGTTTCACCGGCTCGATTCCGGTCGGCAAACATCTCGCCGCGCTCGCCGCCCAGCACATGATCCGCTGCACGTTCGAGCTCGGCGGCCATTCGCCGGTGCTGGTGTTCGAGGATGCCGACGTCGATCTGGCCGTCAAGCAGATCGCCGCGTTCAAGTACCGCAACGCGGGCCAGGTGTGCATCTCGCCCACGCGGTTTTACGTACAGGACTCCATTCACGATAAATTCGCCGAGTCGTTCATTGCCTATGCGAAAAGCCTCAAGGTCGGCAACGGCCTGGAAAAAGAGACCCAAATGGGTCCGCTCGCCAACCGGCGCCGCCTGGAGGCCATGGACGAATTCGTGCAGGACGCCCGCGACCACGGCGCCACCATCGAAACCGGCGGCAAACGGATCGGCAATAAGGGATATTTTTACGAGCCCACGGTGATGACCAACGTGCCCGAGGACGCCCGCATCATGAACGACGAACCGTTCGGCCCGCTCGCCCCCATCGCCCGGTTTTCCACGTTCGACGAGGTGATCGAGCGCGCCAACCGCCTGCCTTACGGCTTGGCTTCCTACGCCTTCACCGGCTCGACCAAAACCGCCGCCAAGCTCTCGAGTGCGCTCGAAACCGGCATGGTCGGCGTCAACAGCGTCAACATCACGATGCCCGAAACGCCATTCGGCGGGGTCAAGGAAAGCGGATACGGACACGAATGCGCGACCGAAGGCCTCGACGTCTATCTCAACCGTAAATTCGTATCGCAAGGAGGAATGTGATCATGGCAGTACTTCTTGAAATCGTGCCCACCGGTGTCGGCGTCGGCGCCGAAGTCCGCGGCGTCGATCTTTCCAAACCTTTAAGCGACGAAACCCGGGCCGCCTTGCAGCAGGCGTGGGCCGATCATCTCGTTCTGCTCATTCGCGGCCAAACGCTGAGCCCCGAGCAGTTCGTTACCGCCGCCGGGGTTTTCGGCACGCCGCAGGTCGGCGGTGCGCGCAAGTATTGGGAGCAGGCCGGAATCAAGCTCCCCGACACGCCGCGCGAGATGTCGATCAATTCGAACCTGGATGAGAACGGCAATCCGTCGATGCGCAACCACAGCCTCGGCAGTCTCGAGGTCGTCTGGCATTCCGACAATTCCTACGTCGAGAAACCACCGGCGGGCAGTTGCCTGTTTTCCCTCGAAATTCCGAACAACGGCACCGGCAACACCTCGTTCAACAATCAATACGTCGCCTTCGAAACCTTGCCCGGCGACGTTAAGAAAACAATCGCCGGTCGGCGTTCCAAGCAGGACGCCAGCCGCAACTCGGCGGGCGAGCTGCGCCCGGGGTTGAAGAAACCCACGAAACCGGAAGACGTGCCGGGGCCCATGCATCCCTTGGTGCGCCGCCATCCCGTGACCGGCAAGCCCGCGCTCTATCTCGGCCGCCGGCGCACCTATCCGTCCCAGTTCATCGAAGGATTGCCCGAAAAGGAAAGCGAGGAACTGCTCGATTTCCTATGGACGCACGCCACCGACGAGAAACTGAAATGGACCCACGAATGGCGGCCTGGGGATCTTTTGGTCTGGGACAACCGCTGCGCCATGCATTACCGCGACGAGGTCGACCCCACCCAACGCCGGGTGATGTACCGCACTCAGTTCCAAGGCGAGGACGTTCTGCCCGTTTAAATCGAACCAGCGGAAGGTAACGACGCGATGCTCGAAACGCCCAAAACCGTCAGCCGCCGACTGGCCGAGCGCATGCTCGCCGTCCGCTATGAAGACCTGCCGAAGGACGTCATCCATCGAACCAAACGTTTCGTTTTGGATTCTCTGGCCTGCGCCATCGGCGGGCGCGAGGCCGAGCCCGTCGCCATCGTGCGCAAGACGATCGACGCCTGGGGCGGCAATCCTCAGGCGACGATCTTCGGCGAGAAAGCCAAGACCTCGGCCCCCCTGGCGGCGTTCATCAACAGCGTCATGATCCGCTATCTCGATTTCAACGACTATCAGTTCTCGCGCGACTCCTCGCATCCGAGCAGCAATCTCGCCGCGGTTCTGGCATTGGCCGAAGCCGAGACGCTGAGCGGCCGCGACGCCCTGCTCGGCCTGATTGTCGCTTATGAAGTTCAACTGCGCCTGGCGACCTTTTGCGGAGAGCCGAACCTGTCGCGGCGCGGCTGGCGCAGCCCGGCGACCTATGCGTCCTTCGCCACATGCATGGCCGCCTGCCGCATGATGGACCTCGACGCCGACACGGCCATGCACGCGCTCGGCATCAACGGCAGCCATAACAGCACACTGTCGCAATCCCATCGCGGCACCATGTCGATGATGAAGGCGACCGCGGAAGCGACCGCCTCCAAGGCCGGCCTCGAAGCGGCATGGCTGGCGAAAAGCGGCCTCACCGGCCCGCCGGAAATCTTCGAAGGAAAATCCGGCTGGATCGCCGTGATCGCCGGCGGCGCCGATGTCGACGGCCTGACGGCGCCGATCGACGGGCACTATCGCATTTCCGATGTCTGCATGAAACCCTATGCCACCAACATGTCGATCCAGGCTTCGGTCCAGGCCGCCCTCGATCTCATGGCGGAGCGCCCGTTCGATCCCATGGAAGCCGAAAAGATCGAGGTCTTCTATCACGATCACGTTTTCAAGAAGCCGGCGGCCGACAAGGCGACGCTGCTGCCGGAGACCCGGGAAACCGCCGATCACAGTCCGCTGTATTGCGTCGCCATGGCGCTGCTCGAAAAAGCCTGCGGCCCGGAACAGTTCAGCGAGAAAAAGCTGTTCGATCCGATCGTCCGCGACCTCATGAAGCGCATCACGCTCGCGCCCGACGACGAACTGACGGCGCTGCAAAGCGAAGCGCAGGGCTCGAAGCTCCGCATCACCCTGCGTTCGGGCGAGGTGCTGGCGAAAGACTGCCTGTACCCGCCGGGGCACCCGAAGAACCCCCTGAGCGACGAACAGGTCGCGGACAAGTTCCGCACCCTCGCGAAGGGATCGCTCGACGGCGGTCAAACGAACAAAGCGATAGAAGCCGTTTGGAACCTGGACACGTGCGAGGATATGGGCGCATTCATGCGGGCGTTCGCGGCGAAATAACGCCTTATGCCGCCTTGCGTTGCCAGTCTTCCGTCAGGGCCAGAACCTTGTCGACGTCTTCGGCGTTGTTGTAGAGATGAAAGCCGAAGCGCAGCATGCCCCGGCGCACGCTCAACTTGACGCCGTTGTCCGTCAGGTGCGCGAACAATCCCTCGACGAAGGACCCATCCGCACCGTCGTACTCGGAAACGCGGGAATTGAAATTTCCGCACGTGACGGTGCTCGACCAATGCGGCCCGGCGGGCCATCCGCACACCGGCAATCCCAGGGCGTGCAATCCCTCGCCGAGCCGGCGCGCCAAGCCGCACACATGCGCCTCGATGTTTTCGGTGCCGAGATCGAGCAGCAGATCCAACGCCTTATCCGCCGCGATCGCGCCGATATAATTGTAATTGCCGCCGTCGAAGCGGCGCGCGCCGGGCATCAGTATATAGTCGTCCTCGCCCATGTCGGCCTCGTGGGCATCGCCGAGATCGACGCTGTAGCGGGCCAGATACGGCGGCTCCATGCGTTCCGCCCATGCGCCCCGGCAATACAGGAATCCGAACCCGTAAAACCCGAGCAGCCCTTTCTGGCCGCCCACCGCAATCGCATCCACGTTGAAGCGCTCGACGTCCATGTGCAGCAAGCCGATGGATTGCGCGCCGTCGAGCAGAAGGAACACGCCCCGTTCCCGGCACGCCTTGCCCAGGGTTTCGAGGTCGGTTCGAAAACCGGGCGCGAACGTCACCGTCGAAACCGTCACCGCCTTGGTGCGGTCGTCGATCGCATCGATCATCGCCTGCACCGGCATGCGGCCGTCCGCCGAGGGGATCATGCGCACCTCGATTCCGCCGAGACGCCGGCGCAGCAACCACGGGTAAACGTTGGCCGGATGCTCGAGGTCGCGACACAAGACGACATTATCGCCCGGCGCCATCGGCAGGGCGGCCGCCATGATATTGAGGCCGTCGGACACGTTGCGCGCGAACGTCACGTCGTCGGGATGGGCATGGATCAACGCCGCGAATTTGGTACGGGCGCTTTCGATGGCACCGAACATCCCGTCCTTATCGACCTCCGCCATCATCCGGCTCTCGAGGTAACGGTTCACGGTTTCGACCACGGGCCGGGGCAGCAATCCCCGGGCGGGGCCCTCCAAATACACATATTTCTCGGCGCCCGGAAAAAGGCCGCGGGCGGCGGCAATTCGGTTTGTTGTCATAGGCCCTTCTTTTCCTTGGTTAATTTTCCTCACCTGCCGGAGAAATCTTAGCGAATTCGCCCGCCGGCGGCCAGGATTTCAAAAAAAAAGATTCCACGGCTGCAAGCCCCCGCCGGAACCTGCTAAGATGCCCAGACGGACAGTTCGTGACGCTTCACCACCTTGCCGTGCCGAGGGGCGTACGCGAGCACAACAGATTACCAAGGTCAAAGCGTATAAGTATAGTTGTGATGCTCTTTAATAAACACAAACGTGCCGTCCGACAGCTCCACAAACGCTTCGCCACATCATTCGAACGGGAGATTCCGTCCGATCTGATTGCCGGACAGGATTTGTTCGCCGTCGATCATCCGGGCGCGGACTCGTTGCTGATCGGCTCCGAGGAAGCGAAAACGAAGCAATTCCTCAAGGGCAGCGAGATCGTCACGTTTCTGAACGAAGCGCCCGAAGGATACCTCCTTACCGGATTTTGGGGTTATGGCGTCAACAGCCATTGTTTCCACTACGCCCGCGCCGATTCGTGGAGCCGGGTTTGGTTCCGGCTGCCGTTCGGCGGCACGCACATGGACAACGAGGATTTGGCGGCCGCGATTCCCGATTTCCTCGAAGCCTTCGATGAATTCGAGGCCTCCGTCGGCGGTTTGGTCAGCGACATCGAAGCCGTCCAGAACATGATGACCGGCCATTACCGCCTGGAAACCCACTCCGGCGCGGTTTTCGAAACCGACCGCTCGCTGCTGTATTATCCCGTCTTTTCCAACGTATTCGCCGACGTCTTCGCCGACGAAATGTAACTCCCGCGACAGGACCGATATGACGGCTTCATCCGAAACGTATGCGGGGTGGCTCGGCCGCTCCGAGGAATCGTTCGACACGATCACCGCGTCGCCGCTCATCCGTTTCAACGCGACCCTCGATCGTGATGAACCCGACCCGAAGCCGGGCGATCCCATACCGCCGGGGGCGCACTGGCTTTACTTTCTGCCTGCCGCGCGTCAATCCGACCTCGGCCCCAACGGCAACCCCAAGGTCGGCGAGTTTTTACCCGCGGTGGACCTGCCCCGGCGCATGTGGGCGGGCGGCGGCCTGACGTTTCATCGACCGCTGCGGCTCGGCGAACGCGCTAAAAAAATCTCCACCATCGCCTCGATCACGCCGAAGGAAGGCCGCTCGGGACACTTGCTGTTCGTGACCGTGCGCCACGATCATTACGGCGAGACCGGCCTGGCCTTGAGCGAGGACCACAACATCGTCTATCGCGAGGCCGCCGACCCCGACGCCCCGAAAGCCGCGCCCAAGCCGCACGCCGCGCCCGGCCCGGCGGTTTGGCGGACGACGGTCCATCCGGATTCGCGGCTGTTGTTCCGGTTCGCGGCGCTCATGTTCAACGCCGCGCGCATCCACTTCGATCACCGCTATACCACCGAGACCGAGGGGTATCCGGATCTGATCGTCAACGCCCGCATGGTCGTGATCGCGCTGCTGGGATTGTGCGAACAAGAACGCCCCGGCAAATCCCTCACTGGGTTCACGTATCGCTGCGTCAGTCCGCTGTTTTGCAACGCGCCCTTTTCGGTCGAAGGCGCGCCGGCCGGCGACGACACGTCGGCCAAGCTGTGGGCGCTCGACGACAAGGGTCATCTGTCGTTGGATGCGGAAGCGACGTTCGCGTGAAGGCGGTTATCCGCGCCAGGCGCCGCGGGTATCGACGATCTTTTTCCCGGATAAGCGCTTACGGTCGAGTGCCTTGAACTCGCGGTGATCGACCAGCAGCGCCACCACGCCGGCGCGCTCGAGCGCCTCGTCCAGGGACACCAGCGAAACGTTCTCGAGATTTTCGAGTTCCGGCGGCAAGCGATCCACATGCGGCTCGACGACGAGGCATGATGCGATCTTCTCGCCCGCCAGCAGCGCGACGATATCGACCGCCGGGCTTTCGCGCAGATCGTCGATGTCGGCTTTATAAGACAATCCCAAACACGCAACGCAGGACGATTTGGCCGCCTCGGCGGCCGCGCCGATTTGGCGAACCACGGTTTTGGGCTTGGCGTCGTTGATGG
Source organism: Rhodospirillales bacterium (assembly GCA_040904505.1). Lineage (GTDB taxonomy): Bacteria > Pseudomonadota > Alphaproteobacteria > Rhodospirillales > CALINB01 > CALINB01. Next base: position 8,009 of record JBBDTH010000001.1, read on the forward strand.
TGCGCGCCGTGCGAATCAATTTGCTTTCCGCCGGCGCCGAACTGACGATGAACCACGGATCGACCGCGATGCAATGCCCGCCGACGCCCGGGCCCGGATTGAGGATGTTTACGCGCGGGTGCTGGTTGGCCAGCCGAACCACGTCCCAAACGTCGATGCCGAGCGCATTGCATACCTGAGAGAGCTCATTGGCGAACGCGATGTTCACGTCTCGAAACGCATTTTCGGAAAGCTTCACCAGCTCGGCGGTACGCGCATCGGCGAGATGACACGTGCCCTGCACGAAAATCCCGTAAAACGCCGCGGCCCGTTCGGCGCAGGCGCGCGTTATGCCGCCGACGACCCGGTCGTTGTCCACCATCTCGAGCAGCACCCGGCCCGGCAGCACCCGCTCCGGGCTGTGCGCGACGTGAACGTCGGGGGCATCGCCGTTTTGGTGCGGAAACGTCAGATCGGCACGCTGTTCGGCAAGCCAGTGCGACAGCTTCTCGGTCGTGCCCACGGGCACGGTGGATTCGAGGACCACCACCGTACCCGTCGCGAGCGCGGGCGCGATCAGGCGGGCCGCCGATTCGATCGCCGCGAGGTCGGGCTGGTGGTCATCCTTGAAGGGTGTCGGGACCGCCACGATGAAAGCGTCCGCCGCTTCGGGCACGCTCGCGGCGCGTAATTTTCCGGCCGCGACCGCGCCGTGAACCATGATGTCGAGATCCGGTTCTTCGATGTGGATTTTGCCTCGATTGATCAGCTCGACCGTTTTGGGGTTGATGTCGACGCCCAACACATCGACGCCGCGGCTCGCCAGCACGGCGGCCGTCGGCAAGCCGACGTAGCCGAGCCCCACCACCACGACCTTGTTGAAACCTGATGCCACGGACATTCCCCTTCGCAACGCCCCCGCTGCTTACCCCAGCCCCGGGCCAAGCGCAAGAAAACACATAAAAAAAGCGGATTTGCCTCGATACCCGCAGGGCTTTACACTTTCTCGAACCACCATACGAAAATTCCTCTCGACAGGAGGCTCCCATGACGGCTCAAACCCGCCGGCCCCTTCTCATCAAGCCTCATGGCCGCATCGAAGCGGAGGTCGTACCGCTGCCGTTTGCGCTCGGCGCCGAAGTAAAATGCGACGATCCGCGCAGCTTGAGCGACGCGGCGTTCGCGGAAGTTTATCGGGCTTGGCTGAATCATCTCGCCTTGCTGTTCCGGAGCGATGTTCTGAGCGATCCGGAATTGATGGACCTGTCGCGCCGATTCGGCGAACTAACGACGCCGACACCGACGGAATATCAAGCCAGCGGCGTGAAATCCCGTGACGAAATGGAGTTTCCGTTCATCAACGTCATCTCTAACGTCAAGGGCGACGACGGCGTCCCCATCGGCGGCCTCGGCGACGGCGAAGCGCAATGGCATACGGATTTCTCCTTCACCAACCTCCCGTTCAAGGCCAGCATCCTACACGCTTGGGAAGTCCCCGGCAGTTGGGGCGGCGATACCGGCGTCAACAACATGTACATCGCCCTCGAAACCTTGCCGAAGGACCTTCGCCGCGCGATCGCGGGCCGGACGATCAAAAACGATCTCAGCGAAAACAGTGTCGGGTGGCGCCGCCGCGCTATTCCCGAAACCGCGAACGTGCGCGTCTCGCCGGGGCCGAGCCATCCGATCGTGCGCACCCATCCGGAAACCGGCCTCAACACCCTTTATCTGGGGCGGCGGCGCTACGCCTACATTCACGGCCTGCCCGTCGACGAATCGGACGCGCTTCTCGATGCCCTTTACGCGCACGCCTGCCGGGATGAGTTTGCCTACATCCACAAATGGCAGATCGGCGACGTGCTGGTCTGGGACAACCGGTGCTGCATGCATCATCGCGATTCGTTCGATCCCCATGCCCGGCGGATCATGCACCGCTCGCAGACCAAGGGCACGCCGACCTACTTCGATCCT
>JBBDTH010000001.1:10058-14084 GCA_040904505.1 Rhodospirillales bacterium
TCGATCCAGGTGATGGCCTCGACCGCCTGCACGTGCAAATCCTCGTAAAAATCCTCATACGTATTGACCGGCGCGTTCAGGATATCGGCGTCGGTCAGAAGTTTTGACCATTCCGCGGTCGGGCGTTTACTCACAGCATCAGAGACGATCTTCAAAACCTCGTCCTTGTGCTCGAACCGCGCGGACACGGTTGCATAGCGCGTGTCCTCGATCATATCCTCGCGCCCGATCAGTTTGCAGAGTGCCGCGAACTGATTTTGCCGCCGCGCGTTGATCGACATGTAACCGTCCCGTGTCTTGAACGTCCCCATCGGCACCCCGCCCGCGACGTCGCCCGCGCCCTCGAGATAAACGTCCATCATCTTAACACCTTGCAGCGCGGCCGCCGATTGCAGCAGGCTCAAACGGATCGACGAGCCTTCGCCGCGCGTCGCCTTCTTGTAAAGCGTCGCGCTGACGCCCTGAAAGGCATAGAGGCCGGTTACGTAGTCGATCAAATACGGCAACATCATCTTGGGCGTGCCGTCGGCGTCGCGGTTGATGTTCATGAAACCGGTATAGCCCTGCAGGACGGAATCGGTCGCCGGGCGGTTTCGGTGCGGGCCGTCGCGGCCGAACCCCTCGATGGTGAGATAGATCACGTTCGGGTTGAGCGCGCGCACGGCCGCCTCGTCGAAACCCAGTTTCTCCATGACGCCCGGCCGGTAATTCTCCAACACCACGTCGGCGTCGCGCACCAGCTTGCGCGCGATCTCCGTGCCCTTGGGATTTTTCAAATCGAGCGCGAGCGACCGCTTGCCGCGATTGAGCACGACCGCGACGGCGGAGAAATGCCCATAGCGCGGCCCCAGCCCGCGGCCCCATTCGCCCTCGCCCACGGGCTCGATCTTGAGCACGTCGGCACCGTATTGGGCGAGATGCAGACTGCACATCGGCCCGGCAACCCCTTGGGAAAAATCGACGACTTTCAGGCCCGCGAACGGCCGCTCATCGGTCATGGACTGGTTCTCGATACTCCTGGATTTCGGCGGGCGCATCATAGGGGAGGATCGCGCCGCCCGACAAGCCGCCAAACGAAATACCGGAATCGCCACTCAAGCCTTTTCATGGATGCCCGGAGCGCTTACAGTCTCGCCCCGCACACCGATTATTTTCCAACCGCCATAAAATAGAGAGAGATTCCCATGGGAAAACGCATAGTTATCGTCGGCGCCGGAGCCATCGGCGCGTATGTCGCCGCCCACCTCATCCGCGCCGGAGAAGACGTCACCATCGTCGACTTCTGGCCCGAGAATGTCGAGGTCATACGCAACGACGGCATTCACATCAAGGGCGTTACGTCCCAAGAGGAATTCAAGATCAAAGCCAATGCGTTCCATGTCACCGAAATCCAGGACTTCATCAAGCAGGACCCGTTCGACATCGCGCTGATCAGCGTCAAATCCTACGACACCGTGTGGGCGACCGAGATGATCAAGCAATACATGGCGCCGGATTGCTATTACGTGTCGCTTCAGAACTGCATTAACGAGGAACGCCTTGCGAGCGTCGTCGGCTGGGGTAAGACGCTCGGCAGCGTCGTCTGCCTGATGGCGGGCGAGTTGGTCGGTCCGGGCAAGATGGAACGCTATGTACCGCTCGGCGGCGAAAATCACACTGTGTTCCGGGTCGGCGAAGTGCACGGCCGGGTCACGCCACGCGCCGAGGAAATCGCGGCGCTGCTGCGCCACGCCGACAGCGCCATCGCGACTCCGAATCTGTGGGGCGAGCGCTGGTCGAAGCTCACCATCAACGGCATGCGCAACGGCCTGTGCGCCTGTACGGGCTACAGCGGCAACAAGCGCGACACCCTCGAGGAGCCGCGCTGGCTGTCGATCCGCCTCGGCGCCGAAGCGATTCGCGTCGGCAAGGCGCACGGCTATCAACTGGAAAAACTGCAAAGCCTGGAGCCGGATTGGTACGTCGAGGCCGCCGACGGGAACAAGGGCTCGTTCAAGAAGATCGCCGACTTCTACGACGAATTCAGCAAAACCCGCAAAGAGGAACAGCGCCCCTCCATGGGCCAGGACATTCTCAAGGGCCGGCGCACAGAGATCGACTACATCAACGGGCTGATCATCGAGAAAGGCAAGGAGCTCGGCATCCCGACTCCGTGCCACGAAGCGGTCCACGGCCTGGTCAGCAAGATCGAGCGCGGCCTGCTGCGCCCGAGCCCCGAGAACATCAAGGGAATTTAAGAGGCGCCGAAGCCGGACAGGGTCAAGGCGAGCCGGCCGAGCAGCACCAGCCCGATCGCGATCATCGAGCCCGCCAGCCATCGTCGCAGGCGCACGGCGGAGACGGCGTGCGCGAGCAGTCCGCCCGCCACGGCGCCGCCCGTCAACCCGGCGGCGATCACCGCGCCCAACAGAAAATCGAGCGAGCCGTACAGCACGTTGCCGCCGGTAGCCGCCGCCGCGATCGGAATCATGATCGTTTGCGACAATCCGATGGCCGTGATCGTCGGAACCTCGAGCCACAACAAAACCGGCACCAGCGTGACCGGCCCGCCGGTGCCGGTGATCGCGGACACGAATCCGACCCCGCTGCCGATGCTCACGAAGGCGGCCGGATCGGGAAGCGTGCCGGTGGCGGATTCACCCCGGCGCAGGGCCTGCCACCCGGCGAAGACGACCAGGACCGCGATGACCGCCTCGAGCCCGCCGGCGGGAAAGACGTTGCTCGCCCACGCGCCGGCGAAGGCGAACGGCACGGCGCCGAGGCACAGCCATAAGGCCGTGCGCCAGCGGATCGATCCATGCCGGGCATAAAGCGCCGTGCCGACGGCGCCGGTGAACAAGTACCCGAACATCGCGGCGGCGATCGCCACCCGAAGATCGATCCCCGCGCCGTACACCAGCATCGGCACCAGCAGAACCCCGCCGATGCTGGTGGCGCCGGTCAGAAAGCCGACGAAAACGCTGAACGCGCCGATTAAACCCAAGACGGAAACTGTCAAAACGGTTCTCGATCCATCATGCCGCGATGTCGAGGCCGGTTGCGAGCGTGCGGGCAACGCGCAGCAGGAATTCATCGCGGCCGCGCCGGCCGATGATCGACAGCCCCAACGGCGCGCCCGCGTGCAGCATCACGGGCAAGGTGATCTGCGGCAACCGCGCCAGACCGGCGATGCATAAAATCGAGAGCGCCTGGTTTCTGAATTCGGCGAAAAACGACGGCGTTGATTTTTTCAACGGCGCAATGTCCGGCGTCGTCGGCACGATCAAGACCGTCTCGTCCGTCAAGACCGTATCCATCGCCGCCGCGATGTCCTCGCGTTCGGCGGCGGCGGCCTCGAACGCAACGCCGGTGATCTTCGAGCCCATCAGGAAGCGGTCGTACACGCCCTTGTCGACGGCGCCGCCTTCCGTTTGAATCCAATCGCCATGACAATTCCAGGCTTCGCGGGCCTGAACGACGCGGAACACGTCCATCCATTCCTCAAGGCCGTTCTCGCTGAGGCGAATCGTTTCCGGCGTGCCCAAAATTCGCGCCGCCCGTTCCGCCGCCGGCCGAAGTGCCGCACGGGACTCGTCGTTCATGCGCTCGAAGGCATCCTCGGCCAGCACCACCCGCGTCGGCGCCGCGCCGGTTTCCACCGTGGCGGGCGACAACAGCACGTGCGCGATCCGTTCGAGCACCGCGACATCGCGCGCGAACCAGCCGGCGGTGTCGAAACTCGGCGCCAGCGGCACGACGCCCTCGAGGGGCACCCGACCGTGGCTCGGCCGCATGCCGAAGATGCCGCAAAAGCTCGCGGGCAAGCGCACCGAACCGCCGGTATCCGACCCGATCGCAAAATCGACGATCCCCGCCGATACGGCGGAGGCCGAGCCGTTCGACGAACCACCGGGAATCCGATCCGGGGCACGCGGGTTGAGCGGCGTACCGTAATGGGGATTCATGCCGAGGAGACTGTAGGCGAGTTCGTCCGTATGGGTCTTGCCCATCAAGGTCGCGCCGGCGTTCAGGAGGCGGTCGAGCACC
>JBBDTH010000002.1:0-14054 GCA_040904505.1 Rhodospirillales bacterium
CCGCGTTGGCGAGCGGGGCGGCATCGTCGAGCGCGGCGCCCGCGGCCAGCCCGGCGGCGAGCGCGGCGACCACCGTATCGCCGGCGCCGGACACGTCGAACACGTCGCGCGCCTCGGCCGGGAGATGAACCGGCGCGCCGGCGGACGAAACCAGCGTCATGCCGTCGCGGCTGCGCGTCGCGAGCACCGCGCCGAGACCGTACTCCTTGATCAAGCCGTTCGCCGCCGCGACGATGGCCTCGTCGGTATCGACGGGCAGACCGGCGGCGAGGCGCAGTTCCCGGCGGTTCGGGGTGATCACGGACGCGCCCGCGTAATCGCCGTAGTGCGTGCTTTTGGGGTCGACGATCACGGCGACGTTTTCCCGTTTTGCCGCGTCGATCAACTCTTTCGCGACTCCGTCGAGCAGCATGCCCTTGCCGTAATCGGACAGCACCAGGACCGAGCAGTGTTTCAAGGCGGTCGAGGCGGCCGCGAGAATGTCCGTGCGCATCGCGGCGTCGAGCGGCGCCACGGTTTCGCGGTCCGCGCGCATCAGTTGCTGGGCGCCGGCGAGGTAACGGGTCTTGATCGCGCTTTGCCGGTTCGGGTCGACCGGCAGGGTCGCCTCGACGTTGGCGAGCGTGTCGAACAACGCCCGGATTTCACCGCCGGCGGCGTCGTCGCCGATGAGTCCGATTACCCGCACCGTGGCACCGAGCGCGGCCAGATTGCGCACCACGTTGCCGGCGCCGCCGAGCATGGCGGTTTCGGCGTCGATCCGCAGCACCGGGATCGGGGCCTCGGGCGAAATGCGTTCGACCGTGCCGGTCACGAAGCGATCGAGCATCACGTCGCCGATGCACAGAACATGCGCGGTCTTGAGCGCGCCGACGAGGGCGATCAGGTCGGTTGTCGCCGTCATGGTTTTCTGAATTCCCGTTCCAGCGCGCCGCACAGCATATGGCCGAGCAGGATATGCATTTCCTGGATGCGGCCGGTATCGCGGGCGGGCACGATCACCAACGGATCGGCGACGCCCGCCATGCGCCCGCCGTCGCGGCCCGCGAGCCCGGCGGCGACGGCGCCGCGTTTCTTCGCCATGGCGAGGCCGCGTATCACGTTTTCGCTGTTGCCCGACGTCGAAATGCCGAGCGCGACGTCGCCTTGATTGCACAAGGCCTCGACTTGGCGGGCGAACAGCTCGTCGTAACTGTAATCGTTGGCGATGGCGGTGAGCGCGGAGGTGTCGGTCGTGAGCGCGATCGCCGGCAGCGGCACGCCGTCGACCTCGTAGCGCACGATGAGTTCGGTCGCGATGTGTTGGGCGTCGGCCGCGCTGCCGCCGTTGCCGAACAGCACCAGCTTACCGCCGTTCTTGTAGGTGTTCAGGCAGGCGTCGATCAACCGGGTGAACGGCGCCATGACGGCCGCGCGGGTGGCGGCGAAGGTTTCGGCATGTTCGTCGAGCTCGGCATTCAAAAACGTATCGAGAGTCATGGTACTTTTTCGTCTCCGTTATAATTCGACCGCGGCACCGCTGCGTAACGATTCGAGAACGGCGATCGTCGCGGTGCTGGTTTCGATCAATTCGGCCTCGTCGATGGGTGCCGCGCCGTCGGCGACGACGGCATTGACGAACGCCGCGACTTCCGCGCCGACGCCCTTGCCGGTGGCGGCGTCGACGCGTTTGGTCCGGCCCTGCTCGACCAGCGTGCCCTCGCGGAAATCGTCGATCACCATGACCGCGCCGCCGGCATAGGCCTCGATGCGTTCCTTGCTGAACACGGTGTCGCCGCGCGCGGTATAGGCGATGACGGCGAGGCTGCCGTCGGTGAACCTTAACGTTATCGAGGCGTCCTCGCAGGGCACGGTGCTGCCGCGCGGGGCTCCGGCCTGCACCGATTCGATCGGCGCGCCGATGAGAAAGCGCGCCAGATCGACGAAGTGGCAGGCTTCCCCGAGAATGCGTCCGCCGCCCTCTTCGGCGCCGTGAATCCAATGATCCGCCGGCAACACGCCGGTATTGATGCGCAGCAGCACGAACTTGGCGCCGTCGTGGCGGTGCAGGAAATCGCGCATCGCGACGCTCAAGGGTGCGAACCGGCGGTTGAATCCGACCTGAAAAAACGCTTTCGAGTTGTTGCGTGCCTCGGCGACGGCGTTGATGTCGTCGCGGGTCAGGGCCAGCGGCTTCTCGACCAGCACGGCCTTGTTCGCCTTGAGGGCCTGCACGGCAAGTGCCGCGTGCGTGTCGTGGCGGGTCGCGATCAGGACCGCGTTGACGGCGCCGGCGGTAAAAACGTCGGCCGCCTCGGTGGTGGCGTGCGTGAATCCGAACGTGTCCTGCCCGTGTTCGGCGGACGCGCCCCGTTCGCTCACCAGCGTGTGCAACACGACATGGCTCGATTTTTTCAACGCCGGCAGCAATTGCGCGCGCGCGAAATTGCCGGCGCCGATCATGCCGATGACGCATTTACCGTCGGTCGCCGTTATTTTCGGACGCGGAAAGGCTTTCGGCGTTTCATGGACGGGCCTATCGGCATACGCGAGCACGACGCCGAGATGCGGCTCGCCCCCCGTCGTGACCAGATCGTAGGCGGCCTCGGCATCGTCGAACGCGAAACGGTGCGTGATCAGCGGCGCGACGTTAAGACGCGCAGCACCCGTCGGCGCCATCAGGCGCACGGTTTCGCCCAGGTTCGCGGTTTCGGTCCAGCGCACGTAGCCTTCCGGATAGGTCATGCCGCGCCGTTCGTAGCCCTCGTCGTAGCGCCCCGGTCCGTAGGAGCGCGACACGACGACGGTCAATTCCTTTTGCATGAAGTCGCGATAGGAAAATTCGGTGCCCGTTTTCCCGACCAGCACGACGCGGGCCCGGTCGCGCGCCATCGCGGCCGCCCTCGCGAACGGCTCGCTCGAGTCGGTCGCCGCGGCGATGACGACACCGTCGACGCCGAGGCGCTTCGACCAGGTCATGACCCGCTCGATCGTCGTGTCGCCGAGTTGCAGCGGCAATTCCGCGCCGAGCCGGCGGGCCAAATCGACCCGCTCGGCGTCGTAATCGAGCGCGACCACGCGCGCGCCCGCGAGGGTGAGAAACTGACAGGCAAGCTGGCCGACCAGGCCGAGGCCGAGCACGGCGACCCGTTCGCCGAGTTTTGCCTCCACATTGCGCACGGCATGCAAGGCGATGGCGCCGAGCGTCGCGAAGCAGGCTTCCTCGTCGGGGACGGCCGCCGGGATCGGCACGGCGAGATTTTTCGGCACCACGTTGAGCTCGGCATGATTGGCGAGCCCCGCCCCGGCGACGGCGACCCGTTCGCCGACCCGAAACGCGCCTTCGAGCCCGGCGCCGACCGCAATTACGGTGCCGGCGGCCGAATAGCCGAGCGGCAACGGCTCGTCGAGCCGCGCCATGACCGTCTTCACGGTTTCGGCGATGCCGTCCCGGCGCAGCTTGCCCAGAACTTTTTTGACCAGGTCCGGTCGGGCCTTGGCCTTGCCGATCATGCTCTTGCGCGCGAACTCGGTGATCAGCCGGTCGGTCCCGGCCGAGATCAGGGAAGCCCGGGTTTGCACCAGGATATGCCCCGCTTTTACCTTCGGCGGCGGAACCTCTTTCAGCGCCAGCTTGCCGGTGCGGGCGCTTTGAATGACCTGTTTCATGGCGCCTTTGTACCCTGATTATTGGGGCTTTGGCAAAGCGCCAGTCCGTATCCGGTCCGGAAAAAGGCTTTATTCTTACGCCCTTGGCCGGGTATGACACGGATCATGTGTGGTCTCGCCGCCCTCTTTGCCTACGCCGACGCCGCGCCGCCCGTCGCGCGTGCCGAGCTTTCGGCGATTCGCGACGCGATGCGCGCGCGCGGCCCCGACGGCGAGGGGCTGTGGATTTCAAACGACGGGCGCGTCGGTTTGGCGCATCGCCGGCTCGCCGTCATCGACCTGACCGAGGCCGCCGCCCAGCCGATGGCGTGCGAGGCGGGCCGCTATCGCATCACCTACAACGGCGAGATCTACAACTTCGAGGCGATCCGGCAGCGTCTCGAATCGGAAGGCCACGTCTTCGAAACCCGCTCCGATACCGAGGTGCTGTTGCACCTCTACCGCCGCTTCGGCGCCGACATGACCCGGCAGTTACGCGGTATGTACGCGTTCGCGATTTGGGACGACGCCAAGAAGGGACTTTTTCTCGCGCGCGATCCGTTCGGCATCAAGCCGCTCTATTACGCCGACGACGGCAAAACCTTTCGCGCGGCATCGCAGGTGAAGGCGCTCCGCGCCGGCGGGGTCGCGGGCAACGGCGTCGACGCGGCGGGCCATGTCGGGTTTTACCTGTTCGGCTACGTGCCCGAGCCGCACACGCTCTATGCCGATATCCGCGCGCTGCCGGCGGGCCATACGCTTTGGGTCGATCGCCACGGCGTCGGGACGCCGCACCGGTTCTTCGACGCGGGCGCGGACCTGGCCTTGCCCGATCCGGCGCCCGGTGCGCAGGCGCGAGACGGCGCAGAGGATCTGCGCGCGGCGCTCAAGGACAGCATCGCCCATCATTTCGTTTCCGATGTTCCGGTCGGCGTGTTCCTGTCCGCCGGAATCGATTCGGCGGCGCTCGCCGCGCACGCGTCCGTCCTCAAAGGCGCGAGCCTGCGAACCCTGACGCTCGGTTTCGAGGAGTTCAAGGGAACGGACCGCGACGAAGTGCCGCTCGCCGAGCAGGTCGCCGCGGCGCTGAAAACACATCACACGACGACCTGGGTGACGCGTGCGGATTTCCTGGCGGAAACCGACGCCGTCTTGCGCGCGATGGACCAGCCGAGCATCGACGGGGTGAACACCTATTTCGTCGCCAAGGCCGCGCGCGACGCGGGCTTGAAGGTGGCGATCTCGGGTCTCGGCGGCGACGAGTTGTTCGGCGGTTACGACAGCTTCACGCAGATTCCGAAACTGGTCGCGGGCCTCGGATGGATTCCCGGTGCGCGGCCGCTCGGACGGGCCGTGCGGGCCGTCGCGGGCCGCGCGATCAAGCCTATAGCCTCGCCGAAATACGCGGGCGTGCTCGAATACGGCACCCGCTACGGGGATGCCTATCTCCTGCGCCGCGGACTGTTCATGCCGTGGGAACTGACCGACGTGCTCGATGCCGATCTGGCGCGCGCGGGCTGGCGCGCGCTCGCCCCCCTGTTGCGGCTCGAAGCCGACACGGCGGCGATTCGCGAGCCCAAGCGCAAAATCGCGGCGCTCGAGATGGGCTGGTACATGCGCAATCAACTGTTGCGCGACGCCGATTGGGCGGGCATGGCGCATTCGCTCGAGATCCGCGTGCCGCTGGTCGATTCGCACCTGTTCGCGCGCTTGGCGCCGGGTCTCGGGCGGCCGGGCGGTCCCGATAAGCAAGCGCTCGCGCAGAGCCCGGACATTGCCTTGCCGGCCGCCGTGCTGAATCGGCCCAAGACCGGTTTTTTCGTGCCCGTACACGACTGGTTGCGCGCCGAGGAGGCGCCCCCGGCGGCCGGATCGCCCGACAGGGAATCATCCGACAGGGGCTTGCGCGGCTGGGCGCGGCGGGTGTATCGATCCGCGGTGAAGTAACGCGGTATCGTGTCGTTTCGATATTCAAAAAACGCGGAATCGCATACAATACGTCCGATCGGCAACGGCGCCGGTTTTCCCGAGATGAAGGAGATCGTAACGATGGTATCTCGCCGGTGGCTTGCGCTGAGTGTGGTGTCGGCCGCATGTTTGGTCTCGTTCGGGCTGGCGGCGCAGGACGCTGAATTTTCCCGGACCGTGCGGCAATGCCAGGACAACGGATTCTCCTACGAGGCCTGCGTGAAGCACGCGGAAAAAGTTCTGCAATCGAATGACAGCTTCGATCGGCAATACCAGGACGAACGGCGGCGCAAATTACAGGCGCAACAGGAACGTCAACGGACTACCCGCCCGCCGCGCTCGCCGACCTCCCATCGGTCCCGGTAATTCTTTTTCGAGTCGTTACAGGTGCGAGAACAGCGTGAGGCCAGCGACCGGCATCTCGGCGACCAGCACCGAGCCGTTGCCCTCGATGATGTACAGCTGCTTGCGATTTCCCGTCACGCCGTAGGCGAGGTTCGAGAGCTTCGGCGTGATGCAGGAATGGACATCGCCGATCGGCAGCCCCTTGTTGTTGAACATCCGCGCGAGCCCCATGTTCGACTGGCATACGACGAGATTGCCGTCTTCGTCCATGGCCTGGCCGTCCGGCGTACCCATGCCGGGCAGGAAACAAAACACGGCGGCGCGCCCCTGCGGCTGGCGCTCGTTTAAGGGCAGCCACCACACCGTGTTGGAGCGATTGCCGACCAGCACCATTTTTTCCGCCGGATCGAGCGTGATACCGTTGGGCCCCGGCAGGGTCTCGATCAGGGATTCGAGGCCGCGCCGTTCCGAGTAGCGGTACACCCGCCCGCTCGGATCGTGCAGCCCGGACCGGCCTTGATCGGTGAAATACAAATCGCCGTTGGCGGCGAACACCAGATCGTTCACGCCCTTGAAGCTTTCCGCGGGCTTGATGTCCAGAAACGGCTCGATCCGGGCGGTCTTCGGGTCCAGCACCATGATGCCGTGCTTGAAGTCCGCGATGAAAATGCGGCCGTCCTTGTGAATCTTCAGGCCGTTCGGCTCGCCGTCGTATTGCATGAACAGATCGATCCGGCCGCCCGGCTCCATGCGGAAAATGCGCCCGTGGGGGATGTCGGTGAAGTAGAGGTTTCCGGCGCGGTCGAACGACGGCCCCTCGAGATAGCAATCGATACCTTCCGTTTGGCGCACGTAAAAGGTCGTGCGCTTGCCGGGGTGGGAGCCCTTCAGCCGGTACGTGTCCGGCAGGGTCGCGAAGACCTCGGTCTTGATAACGTGCGGATTGTAGGGGTTGCTCTCGGCCATGGCTCTCGTCTCCCTGGTGTCGGTGCGCGGTTAAATCACGGCTTTGAAATACGCGACGGTTTTCTCGAGCCCCGCCTCGAGCGCCACCGTCGGCTGCCAGCCGAGAGCCTTTTTAGCGAAGCCGATGTCCGGGCAGCGCTGGCGCGGATCGTCCGCGGGCAGGGGTTTTTCGATCAGGTTCGATTTGGAGCCGGTCATTTCGATGATGGTTTCCGCGAGCGCGCGGATCGAAACCTCGTGGGGGTTGCCGAGATTCATCGGCCCGGTGACCGTGTCGGGAGCGTCCATCAGGCGAATGAAGCCCTCGATCAGGTCGTCGACGTAACAGAACGAGCGGGTTTGCTTGCCGTCGCCGTAAATCGTGATCGGCTCGTCCTTGAGGGCCTGGATCACGAAATTGGAAACGACCCGGCCGTCGTTCGGGTGCATGCGCGGCCCGTAGGTATTGAAAATGCGTGCGACGCGGATGTTGAGACCGTGCTGGCGGTGGTAATCGAAGAATAGAGTTTCGGCGCAGCGCTTGCCCTCGTCGTAACAGGCGCGCGGCCCGATCGTGTTGACCTGGCCGCGATAGTCTTCCGGCTGCGGATGAATGTCCGGATCGCCGTACACTTCGCTGGTCGAGGCCTGCAGGATCTTCGCCCGGGTCCGCTTGGCGAGTCCCAGCATGTTGATGGCACCGTGTACGGATGTTTTGGTCGTTTGCACGGGATCGAACTGGTAATGAATGGGCGAGGCCGGGCAGGCCAGGTTGTAGATCTCGTCGATCTCGACGTACAGCGGGAACGTCACGTCGTGGCGCATCAGTTCGAAGTGCGGTTCGTCGAGGAGATGCTGGATATTGTCTTTGGTGCCGGTGAAGAAGTTGTCGAGGCACAAGACGTCGTGACCGTCCTTGACGAGCCGGTCGCACAAATGCGAGCCGAGAAAGCCGGCGCCGCCCGTGACCAAAATCTTTTTGCGCACAATCATGCCGATACCTTATCGCGTTTCGAGGCGCGGGGAAGCTAGCATGAAGCGCGAGTCGGGCCAAACGCCTTGTTTCTTCATGAAAATTTCCCGGCGCGCGGGGCCGTCAGGTTTGCAGGAAATACCGGTCCGTGCCGGCGAGCACCAGGCAGGTCAGGTGGTGAGAATAGTAGGCGCCGGTGTCGATGCCGATCCGGTGATCGAGAACCTCGGGCGTGGAAAAGATCGTGTGGCCGTGTACGATGACCTTGCCGAACGGCCCGGGGTTCGTCAAAAACCGGTCCCGGATCCAGAGCAGATCGCCGATTTTTTGCCGGGACAGTGGCGCCTCCGGATCGATGCCGGCGTGCACGAACAGGTAGTCCCCGACGGTTTTCCGTAAAACGAGATTTTTGAGGAACCGCTTGTGGGCGGGCGGAACCTTTTGGATCGTTTCGCGGCGAATGCGATCGATGTCCGCGACTTCATGGGGCTCCGCCGACACCTCGATCCCGTAACTTCGCAGGGTTTCGCCGGCGCCGTTCAACGACCAAACCTCGAAGGTCGAGGAATGCCCGGGTTTTTCCGCCATGAACCGGATGAAAAAATCCTCGTGATTGCCTTTCAGATTGACGATGTCGAAGCCCGGCGGGGCGAGGGTGACGATCCGGTCGAGCACGCCGCGCGAGTCCGGGCCCCGGTCCACGTAATCGCCGAGGTGGATCAGAATCGCTCGCCGGACGCCGGGCGATTCGGCACGGGCGGTTTCGTAATCCGCCAAAACGGCCCGGTGCAGGATGTCGAGCAGATCGAGCCGGCCATGGATGTCGCCGATGGCGTAAACCCGGGTCCCCCGGGGAACCCGGGGATCGCCCTCGACCGTCCGGGGGGCCGCCTGGGGGACGGCGGGGGCACTGTCGGCGCTCTGAGATCCTGATCCCATATCTTTACGTCCCATATCTTTATGGGCCCTATTCGCGTAAAATGCCCCCTTGGGGCAGGGTAGGCTGGCACGGTCCTATTGATATATGGTTTACGCGGGCACGATTTCCCGGGTTCTGTTCAGTAAGTCCCTGTTAACCAATGATTTCTATGGTCTACGATCAGGGTCTTTCTATCGGGGCTGAGCGGGACAACCATGGCCGATTCAGTTAATTATCTGGGCATTCCCAATTTGAACGGGACGACCGAGGAGTCGCTGCTGGTCGGACATTTGCGCCGGGTGCAGGAGCATCCGGTCGGCCATTATGCCATCCATATCCACCTCTCCGAATTGCGCCCGGGCAACCGCCAGCCGAATTTTATCCGGATCGCCGCCCGCGCCTTCGAGAATCTGCTCGCGAATTACGACGCGACTCTCTACGTGCTGTCCAATCACGATCTGGTGCTGGTTTGCCGGGACGTTCCCGTCGACGACGTGGATCAGGCCGTTTACAAGGTCCGGGCCCTGTTCAGCGAAGATCCCCTAACCTTCGGCGAAGAAGGATCGTTCGAGGACCGTTTTACGACCTGGTACGACCTGACGCAAAAAGCCGATCTGCGGGCGTTCATGGCCGCGGCGATCGCGCTTGAAACCGAAGCCAATGAACGCCAGCGTCTCGAGACGGACGATAAGGCGCCGGCGGCCTCCTTTTCGATGGCCGGCGACCCGCTCGATCCGCGCAACCTCGCCGCGATCAATCAGCGCATGCTCGAAATCAATATCGTGGACCTGATGCGCCAGCAGCCCGCCGTCGTGGTCTATCCCGGAGGACAGGGTAAAATCCTATTCCGCGAGAATTATGTTTCGATGCAGGACCTGCAGCAGCGTCTTGCGCCGGGCGTCAATCTGTTCGGCAGCACATGGCTGTTTCAGTATCTGACCGAAACCCTGGACCGGCGCATGCTGGCCGTCGTTGCGCATCACGACTTCGAGAAAAAGCCGAATGCCATCAGCCTGAATTTGAACATCAGCACCGTGCTGTCCCGCGAGTTTCAGGTTTTTCACCGGGCCGCCGGCGCTGCCGCCGCCGCCCGCAAGGTCGTGATCGAATTGCAGTTAATCGATGTTTTCGCCGATTTGGGTCTGTATGTGTTCGCCCGCGATCAGTTGCACGACAACGGTTATCAAGTGTTGATCGACGGCCTCAATCCGCTGTCGTTCCAATTTTTCAACCCTAGCCTGCTCGACGCGGATTATATTAAGGTCGGCTGGAGCAAGGAGTTTCTGGGCGACGTTCCGAAAGACCGCATTACCGAAATGCGCGACAATGTCGATATGATCGGCAAAAACAAAATCGTGCTGTCGCGGGTGGATTCGGAAGATGCCGTTCTGTGGGGACTGCAGATCGGCGTCGGCCGGTTCCAAGGACATTATGCGGACGTGCTGGTCGAAAAGATGATTAAGAAAGGCATTCTATGATGGCGCGCGTAACGCAACCGCTGCAGCGGACGCCAAGCCAGGAAAACCTGTTGCTCGACTACATGCATCGGCTCGAGCAGCACAAGGAGGGCCGCAAGCTCGTTCATTTGCACCTGTCCGCCTTGCGGCCGTTCAACCGGCGCGAACACCATATCCGCGCGGCGGCGGAAAATTTCGAACCGTTCGTTACGGCCATGGACGGCCAACTGTTTCTCCTGAAGAACGCGGATATCTTTTTCGTTTTCAAAAAGGAAGTCCTGCCCCAGGTCGAAACCGTGGTGCAAAAAACCCGCTATTTATTCAGTGACGATCCCTTGGTCGCGGACGAGGAGGATTCCGAACGGAAACTCGTCGTGTGGTACGACGTGGATGCCGATTACGGAACGATCCTGCAGCTCGTTCAGGGCATGGTCAGCACGGTTCAGGAGCGCCAGCGTTCGTTCAATAGCCAAATGGATACCCGGGCCGCGTTGAAGGCCAAGCAGGAAAAAGGCGAGCCGTTGACGCCGGAAGTGCTGGGGCGTGTCGAAAACGCCCTCGCGCGGGCCGATCTTTCCAATCTGGTGCGCCGCCAGTACATCTGCTCCCTGAGCCGACGTCGGGTGCCGGAACCGCTTTTCAGCGAGTTGTTTATTTCGATCGCCGATTTGCGCGAAACGTTGTTGCCCGGCGTCAATCTGCTCGCCAACCGGTGGCTGTTTCAACATCTGACCGAAACGCTGGATCGGCGGATGTTGTCGCTGCTGTCGAAAACGGACACGCTGACGATTTCGGGCGACATCAGTTTCAACCTGAACGTCGGGACATTGCTGTCTCAGGAGTTCCAGGTGTTCGACGACAACATCACCGCCGGGCGGCGCGGCGCGATGGTGATCGAATTGCAGAAGGTCGATATCTTCGCCAACCTGGGCGCGTATCTGTTCGCCCGCGAGTACGTTCAGGCGAAGGGGTACCGGGTCTGCATCGACGGCCTGAGCTATCAGGCCATGGCCGTGATCGACCGCGAGCGCTTGGGCGCGGATTTCGTCAAGCTGGTCTGGCACCCGGAAATGGTGGACGGCGGCGAGGAGATTCATAATCGTATCCGCACGATGGTACGCCATGCGGGCGAGGACCGGGTCGTTCTATGCCGGGTCGACAACCGTGAGGCGGTCGATTTCGGTCAGTCCATCGGGATCAGCTTGTTCCAGGGCCGACACGTCGAGAATCTCATCGCCGAAGACAACCGCCGCCGAGAACTGTTGCGCCTGAAGCGCCGCATGGAACGCAGCAACGAAACGCCCTGAATCATTGATCCGATCTAGGGTCCGGAATTCATCGAACACGGTAAGTTTATATGAGCATCCCGCCGGATGTGATATTTTGACCTCATGAGTTTCGAAACCCAATCCCCCGTCATCGTCGCCCAAAAACTCAGCAAACGCTTCGGGCCCGTCGTCGCCGTCGACGCCATCGATTTTACGGTCATGCCGGGGTCTACGGTCGCCTTGCTGGGCGGCAACGGCGCCGGCAAGACAACGACGCTCGCCATGCTCTTGGGGCTTTTGTTGCCGAGCGACGGCGAGGTTCGCGTTTTCGGCGAGGATATGGCGCGGCATCGCTTCCGGGTACTGCGGCGGATGAATTTCTCCTCGCCCTACGTCGACATGCCGAAGCGTTTGAGCGTGCTGCAAAATCTGACGGTCTATGCGCATCTGTACGGCCTCGATCGCATTAAGGAGAGAATTCACGCGGTCTGCGAGGGCCTGAATATAGAAATGCTTCTCAAGCGCGACCTCGGCACGCTGTCGGCCGGCCAAAAAACCCGGGTTTCGATCGCCAAGGCCTTGCTGAACGAGCCGGCGTTGTTGCTGCTCGACGAGCCGACGGCCTCGCTCGATCCCGATACCGCGGATTGGGTGCGCGGATATCTCGAATCCTATCGCGCCGCGCACGGCATGACGATCATGCTGGCATCGCACAACATGAGCGAGGTCGAGCGGTTATGCGATCGGGTCATCATGATGCGCGAAGGTCGGATCGTGGATACCGGCACGCCGGCGGCCCTGATCGAGCATTACGGACGGCGCAGCCTGGAAGAAGTGTTTCTCGATATCGCCCGCAACCGCCGGATCGGGGCCGATAATGGCGTGTCGACGGCGGCGCAGTGACGGTGTGATCATGCCGAATGCGGAGCGGGCGCGATGACCCTTCATTCTGGCGGCAAGAGCGCGTTGGCGGGGGCCTGGCAGCGGATCGGGGGCATGATTCTGCGTCATGTCTATGTCTTGCGCGGCTCCTGGCCGCGCGTGCTGGAGTTGGTGTATTGGCCGACCATGCAGATGGTGCTGTGGGGATTCATCACGGTCTTTTTCCGCGAACACAGTTCCTGGGTGGCGCAGGCCGCCGGCGTTCTGATCAGCGCCGCGCTGTTGTGGGACGTGTTGTTTCGGGCCAATCTCGGTATTGCCTTGCCGTTCATGGATGAAATGTGGGCGCGCAATCTCGGCCAGTTGTTCGTCAGCCCGCTGCGCCCCCATGAACTGGTCTCGGCGTTGTTGATCATGAGCCTGATCCGCACGCTGATCAGCATAACGCCGGCCGCGCTGCTGGCCTTTCCGCTTTATGACGTCTGGGTCTTCTCGCTCGGCCCGTCCTTGATCGCGTTTTTCGCCAATCTCATGGTTTTGGGCTGGTCCGTCGGCCTGTTTTTTTCGGCGCTGGTGTTGCGTCTCGGCCTGGGCGCCGAGGGCATCTGCTGGTACGGCATTTTTCTGCTCGCGCCGCTGTCGGGCGTTTATTATCCCATCGAGACGCTGCCGGCTTGGCTGCAACCCGTCGCTTGGGGATTGCCGTCGGCCTACGTATTCGAGGGGATGCGCGCGGTGTTGTTCGAGAATACGTTCCGTCTTGATCTTTTGTTAAAGGCCGTCGGGTTAAATATTCTGTACCTGCTCGCCGCAACCGGGTTTTTCCTGTGGATGTTCCGCCGCGCGCGCATTCGCGGGCTCCTGTTGCAGCAAGGGGAATGACTCCGGCGGGCCTCGCGAAGCACGCAAGACGAAAGACGAAAGACATGAGGAGAAGCCCTATGAAACGTATCCTGCTTGCGGTTCTGACGATGCTGTGCGTCGGGATTTTGCCGGCCTGCACCGAATGGCGCGGGACGCCGCCCGAGGTTACCGGCATTATTCTCGACAAGGCGGTTGAAACCGTTAATCGGTTCAAGAACATCAAGGACATCAAGCATTTCACGCAGCACATCCCGACGGCCAAGGGGTTGGTCATTTTACCGACGGTGGTCAAGGGCAGCTTCTTCTTCGGCGGCGAAGGCGGCAACGGCGTGTTGCTGACCCGCGACGACCGGGGAAACTGGAGCTATCCGGCGTTTTATTCCCTGGCATCGGCAAGTTTCGGTATTCAGGCGGGCGTGCAGGATACCGAGATCATCATGGTCCTGCGCACGCAGAAAGCGCTCGACGCGGTTTTAAAACATCAAGCGAAACTCGGCGGCGATGCCGGAATTACGCTCGGCATTTTCGGCCTCGGCGCCGAAGCGGCGACCACGACCAATGTCGGCGCCGATATCATCGCCTATGCGAACTCCAAGGCCGGCCTGTATGCTGGTCTGTCGCTCGAAGGAGCGGGGCTGGTGCGGCGCAAGGACCTCAATGAATATTTCTACGAAAAAGGCGCGGCGCCCGCGGGCATCGTGATCGAAAGAAGATATAAAAATCCGCGCGCGGACGCGTTGCGGGAGGCTCTCGCGAAATTTTGAGGCAAAATTTTAGGGTCTGGATCGGATCATGATCCGATCTAG
>JBBDTH010000003.1:0-14036 GCA_040904505.1 Rhodospirillales bacterium
AGAATTCCCTTGTCGCGCAGCAGGGGTTCCAATTTCTCCAGGCCGGCTTCGGTGAACGTCGCGGTGCGGGCCTTCTCGTCCTTTTCGTAATCTTCCGGCGCGAATTCCGGCATGATTTTATCGATGGTCGTATATAGGTCCGAGGACTCTTCGGACGGCCCCGAGATGATCAGCGGCGTGCGCGCTTCGTCGATCAAAATCGAATCGACTTCATCGACGATGGCGTAGTTGAAAGGCCGTTGCACCATGTCCTCGAGCGCGAATTTCATATTATCGCGCAGGTAATCGAACCCGAGTTCGTTGTTGGTGCCGTAGGTCACGTCGGCGCCGTATTGCTTCTGGCGTTCCGCGTCGTCGAGGTCGTGGACGATGCAGCCGACCGTCAGGCCGAGGAATTTGTAAATCCGGCCCATCCATTCGGCGTCGCGCTGTGCCAGGTAATCGTTGACGGTCACGAGGTGAACGCCCTTGCCGGAAAGCGCGTTGAGGTACACCGGCAGCGTGGAAACGAGGGTCTTGCCTTCACCGGTTTTCATTTCCGAGATCATGCCCTGGTGCAGCACCATGCCGCCGAGCAGCTGAACGTCGAAGTGGCGCTGGCCGAGGGTGCGTTTGGCGGCCTCGCGGACCGTGGCGAAGGCCTCGATCATGAGATCGTCGAGCGATTCGCCGTTTTCCAGGTGGCGCTTGCGAAACTGCTCCGTCCGGGCCTTGATGTCGGAATCGCTCAGCGCCTCGAGTTCCGGCTCAAGGGCGTTGATAGCGGCGACATCTTTATAAAGGCCTTTGAGGTAGCGTTGATTGGCGGAGCCAAAAAACCGCTTGGCAATGGTCTGAAGCATGAAATGTCCCAAAAAACCACGCGCAAACCGGGAACTTCCGGGGGCTGCGCGACGGCGTCCGGTCGAGTTTGTGTTGGGCAAGAGATAGAGGCCGGAGGGCCGTCTGTCAACGCGCGCGAGCAGGCCGAAAACCCGGAAAATCGGGCGGATCGCGTTTTATCGAGGCCGGTGGCGTCGGCGGAACGCGGCTGATAACATGCCGGCCGCCGGATGGTCCCCATCCGGCCATGAACGGCCAACAGGGACCCCGGAATATCGGCGGGGCCCAGGATAAGGAATTCCCGGAATGACGATGCGTGGTTTTTTTGCCGCCGTTTTGACGGCGGCGTCGGTTGCGGCGGCGGTTGTTTCGGCGCCGGGAAGCGCGGCCGCGGCCGACAAGGGAAAAGCGGCGGAAACGGGTAAAGCGGCCGGAAAGGATAAACCGGCCGGCGATCCGGTATTCGCCGTCGTCAACGGCGAAGAGATTCGCCAGTCCACGCTGGACGACGCGCGCGCGCTGCTGCCCGAGGAATTGCAAGCCGTGCCGGCGGGCACGTTGTATCCGGCCCTGTTGAACCAAATCATCAATTCCGTGCTGATCGCAAAAGAGGCGCGCCGCCAGGGGCTCGATAAGGATAAAGCCATGCAGAGGCGCCTGCAACGGATCAACGATCAAATTCTGGAGCGCGCGTTCCTGGTCGAATACATCGAGAAGCGGCTGACCGAGAAAGCTCTGCAGGAAAGTTATCAAAAGCTGATCGCGGAGACGGAGAAACAAAGCGAGGTCCACGCGCGCCATATCCTGGTGAAAACCGAACAGGAAGCGAAGGATCTGATCGCGGAGCTCGGCAAGGGCGGCGATTTCATCGCGCTTGCCAAGAAGCATTCGACCGGGCCGTCGGGCGCCAA
Organism: Rhodospirillales bacterium; assembly: GCA_040904505.1. GTDB lineage: Bacteria > Pseudomonadota > Alphaproteobacteria > Rhodospirillales > CALINB01 > CALINB01. Next base: position 1,734 of record JBBDTH010000003.1, read on the forward strand.
CGGCGGCGACCTCGGCTTCTTCCGCGCGGGCCAGATGGTGCCGGCGTTTTCCGAGGCGGCCTTTGCGATGGAGAAGGGCGCGGTTTCCAAAACCCCGGTTAAGAGCCAGTTCGGGTGGCACGTCATCAAGGTCGAGGACCGCCGGGCGGCCAAGGCCCCGGCCGTGGACGAGGTCCGCGAGAAACTGGTTTCCGATCTTTCCAACAAGATCGGAAACGACCTGATCGAGAGCCTGCGTGCCAAGGCGACGATCAAAATCCTCAAATCCGGCGAGTCTGTTATGGACAGCGGCGCCGAGAAGAAATAGAAACGCCGCGCGTTTTCCCGCCATCGCGATACGGAAAGTCCCGAAGACCCATGAGCAAGCTATCCCCATTGGCACCGAAACGGTTCCCTAAGATACCGGCGATCGCCGGCGTCAGGCTGGCGACGGCCGCGGTGGGGCTGCGCTACCGCCAGCGTCTGGACGTGATGTTCGTCGAAACCGCGCCGGGTACGGCCGTGGCGGGCGCGCTGACACTCTCGCAAACCGCATCGGCACCGGTGTTGTGGTGCCGCAAGGCGTTGAAGCGGGGCGCGGCGCGCGGGCTGGTGGTCAATTCGGGCAACGCGAACGTGTTCACCGGCGCCGCCGGCGTGCGTGCGGTCGAGGCGACGGCGAAACAAGCCGCCGCGTTGCTGGGCTGCGCGCAAAAGGAAATCTACATCAGTTCGACCGGCGTGATCGGCGAGGATCTCCCCGTGCAGAAGATTCTCGACCGCCTGCCCGAGATGCGCGCGGCCGTGAAGCCCGGCGATTGGGAATCGGCCGCGCGGGCCATCATGACCACGGACACGTTTCCGAAAGGTGCCGTCGCCAAGGCCGAGATCGCCGGCAAGACCGTCACCATCGCGGGCATCGCCAAGGGCTCGGGCATGATCGCGCCGAACATGGCGACCATGCTGGCGTACGTCTTCACCGACGCGGCGATTCCGCCGCGGGTGCTGCAAACCCTGGTGCGCGACTCGGTCGACAAATCCTTCAACAGCATCACCGTCGACAGCGACACCTCGACCAGCGATACCGTGCTGCTGTTCGCGACCGGTCAAGGCCCGGCGCACAAGAAGATCACGGCGGCCTCGAATCCGCATCTGAAGGAATTCCGCGCCAAGCTCGATGCGGTGATGATCGATCTCGCCCACCAGATCGTGAAGGACGGCGAGGGCGCGAGCAAATTCGTGACGATTCGAGTCACCGGCGCGGCCAGCGATGCCGCCGCCCGGCGTATCGGCCTTACGATCGCGAATTCGCCGCTGGTCAAAACCGCGATCGCCGGTGAGGACGCCAACTGGGGCCGCTTGATCATGGCGGTCGGCAAGGGCGCCGACCGGGTCAACCAAAAGCGCCTCAAGATCACTATCGGCAGCGTGCGCGTCGCCGACGGCAGCGGCGCGGTCCAGGGGTATGACGAGCGCCCGGTGGCCAAGCACCTGAAAGGACGCCTGATCGACCTCGCCGTCGATGTCGGCGTCGCGAAAGGCGCGGCGACGGTCTGGACCTGCGACCTCACGCACGGCTACATCGATATCAATGCTGATTACCGGTCCTGATACGCCGGTTCTGGTCACGCGCCGTTTGACGCTCCGCCCGGCCGCCGATACCGACGTGCCGGAGATGGTGCGTCTGGCGGGCGGCGAACGGGTTGCGACGCGCACCGCCAACATCCCTTATCCGTATTCTTTGGAAGCGGGCGAAGCCTGGTTCGCGGCGCGCCGGGAAAGCCGCGCGGACGGCTACGAATTGCTGTTCGCGATCGAGCGCCGGGCCGATGCGGCGCTGCTCGGCGCTGTCGGTTTGATCGTCGATTCGGCGAACAACGAGGCGGAAGTCGGCTATTGGCTCGGCGTGCCCTATTGGCGGCAGGGCTATATGAGCGAAGCGCTCGACGAGGTTTTACGGTTCGCGTTCGAGGACCTCGGGTTGGCGTCCGTGACCGGCGGCGCGTTTCCCGACAACGCCGCTTCGATCGGGCTGCAAAAGAAACTCGGCATGACGGAGGCGGGCCGGGCGATTCATCCGGCGCCCGCGCGTGGCGGCCCGCGCGAGGTGATGGTGCTCGGAATAACCCGCGCGGCGTGGCAAAATCGCGGTGCTTTGTCGTGACCGTTCGGCTAAAACGGCAAGGGTGCATTGGGCGGGGTCATCCTTCGAGACGCCCTTTCGCCTCATCCTGAGGAAGGCGCGCATGCGCCTGTCTCGAAGGATGAAGCGGCGAAAGGGCTCCTCAGGATGAGGTTGTGATCTGATGTAGGGCTACGGCAACAGGTTTGACGAAGGAAACGCGATCATGGCGATTACCGGCCCCGATCCCGGCTGTTTGCAAATTCCGGCGCGCGCCGACGCCGCCGGCCTGCCGATTGTGCTGGTGAGCGCGGCGGCGCTGGTCGATATCGACGGCCGCGTGCTGATCGCCAAGCGCCCCGAGGGCAAGGCGATGGCGGGCCTGTGGGAGTTTCCCGGCGGCAAGGTGAACGCGGGCGAGTCGCCCGAAGCCGCCCTGGTGCGCGAGCTCAAGGAGGAACTCGCCATCGATATCACCGAAAGCTGCTTGGCGCCGCTCGCCTTCGCCTCGCATGCCTACGAGGACTTCCGGCTCCTGATGCCGCTTTACGTGTGTCGGGTCTGGAAGGGCACGCTCGCGCCGCTGGAAGGCCAGGAAATCGCGTGGGTGCGGCCCGTCCGCCTGGGGGATTATCCCATGCCGCCGGCCGACCTGCCGCTGATCGCGCTCCTGCGGGATTTGCTTTGAGGCGGTTTTTGAATAAAGTGCCGGGGCACAGGGAAAGAGACCGTCCATGACCGCACAAAAACGCTCTACCGCCTGCCTGCTGATCATCGGCAACGAGGTTCTGTCCGGGCGCACCAAGGATGCCAACCTCGCGTTTTTGGGCGAGCGCCTGAACGAGCTCGGCGTGCGCATGGCCGAGGCGCGCGTGCTGCCCGACGACGAGGCCGTGATCGTCGAAACCCTCAACGCGGTGCGCGCGAAATTCGATTACGTGTTCACCACGGGCGGCATCGGCCCGACCCACGACGACATCACGGCGGCCTGCATCGCGAAGGCGTTCGGCCGGAAACTGATCCGCCATCCCGACGCGGTCGCCCTGTTCGAGAAGAAATACCAGGCCGGCGAGCTGAACGAGGCCCGCCTCAAGATGACCGAGGTGCCCGAGGGCGCGGTGCTGGTCGACAATCCGGTCAGCCAGGCGCCCGGCTTTCGCATCGAAAACGTCTATGTGTTCGCGGGCATCCCGCGCGTCATGCAGGCGATGTTCGAGGGTATCAAACACGAACTCACCGGCGGCGCCCGGGTGCTGTCGCGCACCATCGCGAGCCACGCCAAGGAAGGCGATCTCGCCGCTGGGCTCGGCGCGCTGCAGAACGACTACCCGGACGTCGAGATCGGCAGCTATCCGTTCTTCTCGCGCGAGGGGCTGACCGGCGTGCGCGTGGTGGTCCGAAGCCCGGATCAAACCGAGATCGACGCCGTGGCGGAACGGGTGCGCGCCCTGGTGCGCGCGGCCGGCGGCGAGCCCGTCGACGAAGCCGTGCTGGGCGCGGGCGCGGAAGATTTGAGCGGAAACAAGGTAAGCGCATGATGAAACGGATATTCGGATTTTCCCTGTTGGCCTTCGGCGTTGTGCTGGCGGGCTGTTCGGTCAAGGTGGGCGTGAAGATGAACGGCGACGAGAACCGCGTGCAGATCACGGCACCCGACGGCTACGACACCTTGGGAGTCGCCGAGAAGCATTGCCGGAGCTATAAGAAAAAGGCCGTGTACGCCGGGCGCGGCGAAGGCCACGGCAAGATCATCACCGCCCATTACAACTGCATGCTGCGTTAAGAGCAGCGAACCGAGGAGGGGAGCCTCGTTGGCCGTAAAACTTTACGTGCAATACGGCTGCGGCCTCGGCTGCCCCGAAGGCTGGCTCAATTTCGATTCCTCGCCGACGCTCCGCCTCGAACGCCTGCCGCTGATCGGCGGCGCGATCGCGAAGCGCGCGGTCGGCTTTCCCGCGGGCGTGCGCTACGGCGATATCCTGAAAGGCCTGCCGGTCGCGCCCGGTGCGGTCGACGGCCTCTACGCGAGCCACGTGCTCGAACACTTGAGCTTCGAGGACGGCCTTGCGGCCTTGCGGCAATCTTTCCGCCTGCTCAAGCCCGGCGGGGTGTTCCGGATCGTGGTGCCCGATCTCGAAAGCCGGGCGCGCTATTACGTCGCGCGCCGCGACGCCGGCGACGCGCAAGCGAACGCGGCGTTTCTCGACGGCACGCTGTTGGGCTTTCGCCGGCGCGCGCGCGGCCTGTCGGGCGTGCTGCGCGCAATGTTCGGCAGCAGTGCGCACCTATGGATGTGGGACGCCGCCGCCCTCGAAGCGGCCTTGAAGGAGGCGGGCTTCACCGCGATCCGGCGCTGCGCGTTCCGCGATTCCGGCGATCCGATGTTCGACGCGGCGGAGGAGGAGAGCCGGTTCTTCTGGTCGCCGGAGGACGATTCGGGAGACGCCCCGGGGGACGCTTCCGGAAACGCCCCGGCGCGGCGGTTTCCCGAATGCGCGCTCGAGGCGCGCAAGCCTTGACGGATGTCCGCGTTCCGAAGAGTACCGCCGTCATCCTTCGAGACGGCCACGGCGTGGCCCCTCAGGATGAGGCGGCAATACCCTTCGACTCGCGGGCCTCATCCTGAGCGTCGTCGAAGGAGAGGCCCGCGCTTGACGTGCCGCGCTCTTGCGCCGCCCGAAGCCGCGCGATAGGTTCACGGTCGCTTTCGGGCGACGGTTCTCGATGCGATGCCGATGCGGGCGTGATGGAACTGGTAGACATACAGGACTTAAAAATCCTTTAAAATCAATGACTTACAGACAATCAAAAAAATGCACCGTTTATGAGAAAAACCATTTTGTTTCAATGGGTTGCATGTTTTGAAGGTATACGTATTCTGTTTTTTAGGAAAATGATCTGCTAATTTTCCTATTATGTGCGGACGTGGCGGAACCGGTAGACGCAACGGACTTATTCAATTGAGTGCTTCAACGGAAACGTTGGATGTAGAACTGCTCAAATTCGGGGAAGGCTTCCAGATCATACTGATGCTAATCCCGAGCCAAGCCCGAAAGGGAAGGTGTAGAGACTAGACGGGCAGCACCTACGGCCGAAGGCTATGGTGAAGGGATAGTCCAGCCCACGAACACTTCATGTGGCGATGAAAATCGTAGTGGGATGAAAATCCGTTGGGCGAAAGCCCGTGGGGGTTCGAGTCCCCCCGTCCGCACCAAAAAATATTTAACAAAGTCATTCTTAATGAGGGTGAAAATGGAACCCAATATTTCAGAATTACACAACTTGACTTTATCAATGAAAGAAATTGCAGAAGCAATCTTAACTGCGGCCAAAAACCTCAAGAACGATAGTTGGAGTCCTTCGGTCATTGTCGGATTGATCGGAGTTATAATTGGGCCAATAGTCACGCTTATTGTTCTCTCAAAAAATTTAAAAGCACAACAGGCCCAGATGGAACGGCAGTTAAACGAGCAGAAATCAATGCTTGAACATCAATTGCAGCATCAATTCGAACAGGCGGAGAGAGAGTTAAAGGCAAACATTGTTTCAAAAAATAGACAAAATTGGATAAATGAACTGCGTTCTGACTTAGCAAAATTTGTATCTCTTAGTTCATCATATATTCGACACAAGTCTCAATTTGTAAGAAAAATTAGAAAGACAGGAGAGCGACCTGACTTAACTTCAGAATTTATGCAGGAGATATCTAAAATTAGTGAGGTGAGAGCTCGGATTGAATTGCGACTAAATCCTAAGGAAGAACTGCATAAAAACTTGATTGATGAATTGCATGTAATGCTTGAAACAATCCAGAAAGAATTTCAGCAAAATGATGATGTATGGGAAGAATTCAGAGAAATTAGAGACACAATTATAAAATACTCTCAAGCCATCCTCAAAAGTGAATGGGAACGAGTAAAAATGGCAGATTAAAAGAAAACCCATCGTCGATGGGTTTGCGTTATCAGAATAATGCGGCGTACGCTTCGTCGAAGCGCCCTTACACGCCGCATTATTCTTAATAGGCTGGGTGCCCATTCTGTCAATAGACACGTATTCTTGTAGATGGGATTGAGGCCCTAATTTACTTGCACAGAATCAGCACAGTTTTTAGAAAATGATTCTCATTCATTGAAAATGAAATAGAATTTCCAAATCCCTTGGTATGTAAAATCCCAAAAGTGTGCAAACTCGTTTTTTCGTTTTGTGCATTGGTGTGTCAAAGTGACACAAAATTTGTAGCAGTTTGAGTTACTCATTATTTTGCACAGTTTTTTGTGCAAACCGGCAAGTCATTGAAAAATAATAGGAATCCTCAATAACATACGGGACTTAAAATCCTGAGGCCCTAGGCCGTGCGAGTTCGAGTCTCGCCGCCCGCACCATTTTCGCCCTGAAAAACGATCCAGTGAATCGTTTTCCGGCGAAAATCCCCCGGAGGGAGCACCTAAAATTCAAAACCACGATCCCGCCCGCACCACGGCTCGATAACGCCGCCCCCTGAACGGCGGGGTGCATGCGCCCGTAGCGTGGATCGTTACGGTGTCGCGGTCGTCTCCAGAGTGGTTTTGGCCTGTTCCAGAAAGGCTTTCGCTTTCTTGAAGGCGTCGCCGATCTCCTTGAGGAGTGCCGCCCGTTCTTTCAGCGGGGCGTTGTCCATCGCCTGGGCGCGCGCGCAAAGCCGCTGCATATACGCGGCCCCCGCCATGCCCGCGCCGCCCTTCATTTTGTGGGCGGTTTGGACCCAGGCCTTGTTTTCGCCGTCGGTGCAGTGTTGCGCCAGGATTTTCAGGTCGTTCGCGGCCTGGGTAATGAAAACGTCGATGTATTGCTTCAGCTCCTCCGGCGTGTCGGTATAGGCTTTCAGCACGGCAAGATCGACGGGCTGTTGTTCTTCTTCCGCTTTTTCTTTTTCCTTTTCTTCGTCTGGCGCTTTTTCGGCGGCCGTCTTTTTGGTGCCGCCGCCGTGCGGGTCCGTCAGCACGATCCACTGACCCAAAATTTCCCGCAGGTAATCTATATCGACGGGCTTGGTGACGTACTCGTCCATGCCGGCCTCCAGACATTTGGTTCTGGTGCCCGGCATGGCATCGGCCGTCAGGGCGACGATGGGCACATGCTTGCCGGGCGCTTCATTTTTCCGAATCTCCCGGGTCGCCTCATAGCCGCTTTTTTCGGGCATGTGGCAATCCATCAGGATCAGGTCGTAGTGCCCGCTTGCATACGCCTCGACGGCCAAGCGGCCGTTCTCGGCGACCTTGACGCCGCCGATGCCCATGCGGCTCAGTAGCCTCTGGATGAAAATCTGGTTCAGCGGATGATCCTCGGCCACGAGAATGTTCGCCTTTTCGGCCGTTACGGCGGCGTTGCTCTTTTTCGGCCCCGGTTCTCCGCGGTGCCGTCCGCCGGTGTGCCGGCGCTCCTCGGCGTCGAGTCGGTCCGCCGTTTTAAACGGTATTTTGAACCAGAACGTCGAGCCTATTCCCACCTCGCTCTCGACGCCGATGCGGCCCCCCATCATCTCGATAAGATCCTTGGCGATGGACAAACCCAAGCCCGTGCCGCCGTATTTCCGGGTCGTGGATTCGTCGGCTTGCGTGAATTTATCGAAGATGACGTCCAGTTTGTCTTTCGGGATGCCCACGCCGGTATCGCGGATGATGCAATGGATTTCGACCCCGCCGTCGGGCGCCGCCGGCAGGGGGGCGTAGTCGATCGAAATGTCGACGCGGCCTTTATGCGTGTATTTTATCGCGTTGCCTAAAAGGTTCATCAGGATGCGGCCGGTGCGAAGGGGGTCTCCCACGAGGTAGGGGATATCGTCTTTCTCGTAGCGGCAGTTCAGGGAAATGCCGTTCGCGCTGGCGATCGGCGCTATCGTTTCCAGTATGCTCGTCACCGCCGTTTTGATGTCGAAATTCGTCCGTTCCAGCACCATGCCGCCAGCCTCGATCTTGGAAAGATCGAGAATGTCGTTGACGGTTTCCAGCAGCGAGATCGCGGATTTGTGAATGATCCCGGCCATGTCCCGGTCGTCGGCGCTCAGGCCGTCGTCCTCCATGAGCAACCGGACCATGCCCAGAATGCTGTTCAAGGGCGTGCGCAGCTCATGGCTCATGTTGGCCAGAAAGTCGCTCTTGGCCTGGCTGGCCCTTTCGGCCTGTTCCTTGGCGGCCGTAAGTTCGGCTTCTTTCGCGAGTTGCTCGGAAATGTCCCGGAAGAGCCCGACGAAAAGGGAGCCTTCCTCGGTCTTGATTTCCGCGACGCTCAAGGACATGGGAAATTTCGTGCCGCTCTTGCGCAGACCTTCGACGGTGCGCTCCGATCCGATAATTTTCGCGACACCCGTTCGCAGATAGTTTTTCAAGTATTGATCGTGATCGGTGCTATGCGGCTCCGGCATCAGGAAGTTGACGTTGCGGCCGACGAGTTCCTCCATGTCGTAGCCGAAGGTCTCCACCGCCCATTTGTTGGCGGATTTTATGGTGCCCGAGGAATCGATGGTGATCACGCCCTGCATCATGACGTTCATGATGGCGCTGAGCTGGCCCTTTTCGGTGTTCAGCGCGTTGCGGGTCCTCACCAGGTCCTTGCGCCACTGGCGCAGGCCGCGAAACGAAAAAATCCACAGAACGCTTACAGCCGCGAGCGCGGCGAACGTCGCGTATAGGGCATAGAGCTCGGCGTCGCTCACGTTTTCCGCGACGACACCCTCGAAATATAATTCGCTGCCGACGAGCCAGAAAACGAAGACGACCGACAGCAACGACGACAGCATCAGGACTTTGACCGGGAAGTTGTCGCGGGTCGCGTCGACTTTCTGAGCCTCTTGTTCGCGGGCGTAAACCAGCAGCGAGAAGGCCATGGCGAACAGAACGCTGGTGATGACGGCGACGGAAAGCGCCAGGGTGTGGTGGTGCTGATCGTATTGGTAGCTGTGGTCCGCGTGGGGAATGAACACCGCCGCGGCCATGCCGGTATAGTGCATGCCGCAGACGGCGCCCCCCATGACCAGGGCCGCCAGGATAATCCAGAGGGTCTTCCTATTGCTTCTCCCTTCGTAGCGCCCCAGAAAATGAATGATCGTCAGCGCCGCGCCCGAGCCCGCGATGGCGATGGCGATGGATAAAAAGAAAATCCACGGGACGTAGCGCAAATCGCCGTCCATCTTCATGGCGGCCATGCCGGTGTAATGCATGGCGCAAATGGCGAGGCCCAGAAAAACGGCCGCAACGGCGATCCGCCAGATGATGAATTTTTCGGTGCGCGTGATCCAAAAGGCGAAAAAGGCGACCAGGACGGCGATCGCCATGGACAGCGCCGTCAATACCGGATCGTAGGTCACGGTCATGTCCATCTGGAACGCCAGCATGCCGATAAAATGCATGGACCAGATGCCGGCCCCCAATCCGAAGGCCGCGCCGAAATGCAGAAGGTTTTTTACGTCCGGGCTTTTCGCCCGGAACATGCCCGAGGCTAGGGTTAGGCCCACGAACGCGCCGAACGAGGCGATGGCGTAGGACAGGAGGACATAGGAAAGAATATATGTCCCCTCTACCGAAACCGGCAGGGCGTCGCTGCTGATGAAAAAGGTTTCAAACAAAATCAGACTTCTCGCTTTAAATATCTACGACGGCATGCCCCTCAGTCTTGAGTGGCCTGTCTCTTATTTAAGCGGTCCGCGTCTTAGAATGAGAGTTCGACGCGGTTAAAGCTTCCAGGTCCGGTAGTTCACACCGGCCAGCGATTTTTCGACGATTAACCCCTTCGGATTTATAACATACTTCCGCCCGAAAGGCAGAGTTTTGCGGCAAATAAAGTGCGGGGCCGTCAGGCTTGGTCTCACCGCCGATCCGGCGAGGAGAGGCCGCGGCAGGGCTCGGATTCGGCGTCGAATCCGGGGGCCGCGTTTTAGGGTTTTTCCTCCGTTTCGATCTCCGGGATCGGCGTCCGCTCGAGCGGCTCGCCGCCGGTCAGGAGATCGACGGCGCGGTCGGCGGCGTCCTGGAACGGCTCCAACACGAGATCGGCGCCGGACGCCAGCAGGTCTGCCGTATCGGCTTCGCTGTGCGACGTGACGGCGATTTTCCCCCGGAACCCGGCGCCGCGCGCGACCTGTAGCAGGGTGGTCCTGGTGTCCTCGTGGCTCAAGCCGGTGGGATGGACCGGGATCGTCAAAACGATCCACCGCGCGCTGCCGAGCGGCAGCCCCGCGACGAATTCCGGATCGGTCGCATCGCCGTACTCGGTATCGAGCCCGAGCCTGCGCCAGCGCCGCACCGCGATGGGATTGAAATCGATGCCGAGGACACGCAGCCCCTTGTTCTTCAGGCGCAGGCCGACGGCCGTTCCGAACCGCCCCAGACCGAAGATCACGACATCGTATCGGTATCGGGAAATGCCGGCGCGGGTCTCTTCGCCGGGTTCCCGAGGCGTGCCTGTCCGCTCGAAGACGTCCAACAGCGGCCCGAACACCGGATAGAGATGATGGGAGTAGGTGATCATGTACGTGGACGCGGCGATCGTGACCAAGCCGACCAGGGTGACGAGGCCGAGCGCGTCCTCGGCGATATGACCGAGGGAAACGCCCATGGCGATGAAGATGAGGGAAAACTCGCTGATCTGCGCCACCGTCAAGCCGGCCAGGAAGCCCGTCCGTTTGCGGTATCCCATGGCGCCCATGATTGCGAGGACGATCAACGGATTGCCGATCAGCACGAAGACCGAGAACACGGCGGCGGCCGTCACATGCGCGCCCAGCAGGGACAGATCGAGGGTCGCGCCGAGCGCAATGAAGAAAAACAGCAGAAGAAAGTCCCGCAAGGGTGCCAGGCGGGCGGCGATGGTTTCGCGGTAGGGTGTCGACGCGAGGGAAACGCCGGCAAGCAAACCGCCGACTTCCTTGCCCAACCCCACGAAATCCCCGATGGCGGCGAACATCGCCGCCTGGGCGATGGCGAAGATGACCAGCAGTTCCGGCGCGCGTGCCAGCCGTTCGGTGAGCGGGTTCGCCGCATAACGGACGAACAGAACGACCAGGACGACGAACGCCGTTCCGGAAGCGAGCACGACGAAAATGTTTCGGGCGCCGTGGGTATCCTCGGCCCCGATGCCGACGGCGGCGAGGACGATCATGGCGAGGACGACGACAAGATCCTGAACGATCAGGAACCCGAGCGCGATCTGACCGTGCAGCGAATCGATCTCGCGTTTGTCCGAGAGAAGTTTCACGATGATGATGGTGCTGGAGAACGTCAGCGCCACCGCCACGTAGAGGCTGGTCACGGCGTCCAGGCCGAGCGCCAGGCCGATCAGAAAGCCGAAGATCGACGTAAAGGCGACCTGGCCGAGCCCCGTCATGAGCGAGACCGCGCCGAGCGAGCGGATCAATTTGATGTCGAGCTTGATGCCGACGAGAAACAGCAGCAGGGCGATGCCGAGCTGGGACAATAGGTCGATCTGCGCGCCGGAGCGCACGATATCGAGGGCGGACGGGCCGGCGAGCAGGCCGACGGCGATGAAGCTGACGATCAGCGGCTGGCGGAGAATGAGGCCCAGGAAGCCGACGACGGCGGCCAAGACCAGCAGCGCCGCGACCTCGCCGAACGCGGACTGTGCGATCATCTCCGTCATCCGATGGCCCCTTTGCCGGTTGCTTTCATCGCACGGAACCGCCCCTGAGATTATCCGGGCATTCCGTTATCGATTTCGAACGGTGTTCATACTATAACCCTACCGTATGCCGGATTTTATTTACACCGTGAGCAGCCGTTACTGGAAATGGCTTTTCCTTGCCGTCCTGATCTTTCCGCTCGTCGCGGGCCTGATCGTCGGCGAGTTTCTGAGCGGATGGCCGGCGGTCGTTCACTTCGCCGCGATCCTCGGGACCTTGCTCGCCTGGCTCAAGACGCGGGAACGCGAAAACGCGCAAGGCCCACAAGACCAGCAAAGCCCTCCCGCGCGCGACGACTGACGGGGTTCGTCCGTCTTTCGTTCTCTCCGCAGGCGGGAAACGAAAAAACCGGCGGGGGGCAGGCGATTTCATTTCGCCGCCCACACCATTTTCCTAAAGTGAAACAATTTTACCGAACTGTTTCGCCGGAAAATCCCCCGGGGGAAGCAATAAAAAAATCAAACGGTTCTCATGCCGATCCCTGCTCCTTCTGGCGCAGCCAGAGCCACGCGACGATGGCGGCGGCATC
>JBBDTH010000004.1:0-13823 GCA_040904505.1 Rhodospirillales bacterium
GCGCTTGCCGGCGCGCTCAACAAGCCCGCGGCCAGGACGGCCGCCATGGCTCTTGCTTTAACGCGGGTTCCTTTAACGCCCGACCGCATAGCCCTGCATGTGGCGCGGATTGGCGGCGGCCTTGAGCATGTCGCCGTCCTTCGAGGCGGCGGTCAGGCGGCCGAGGCTCCAATCGGCCTGCATCTCAAGGCGGTGGCCGCGCCGCGCCAGTTCGTCGAGGGTGGCTTTCGGGAAGCGGCCTTCGATGGAAAGCTGGCCCGGGTCCCATTCGCGCGGGAAGAACGAACTCGGGAAATGCTTGGTGTTGAAGGTCGGCGCGTCGATGGCTTCCTGCAGGTTCATGTCGAAATGCACGTGGCGCAGGAACAACTGCAGGGCCCACTGGTCCTGCTGATCGCCGCCCGGCGTGCCGAACGCCATGTAGGGTTTGCCGTCGCGCAAGGCAAACGACGGCGTGAGCGTGGTGCGCGGGCGTTTCTTCGGCGCGAGCGAGGAGGGCAGGCCTTCCTGAAGCCAGAACATCTGGCCGCGGTTGGTGAGCGGGAAGCCGAGCTCGGGGATCACCGGCGAGCTTTGCAGCCAGCCGCCGCTCGGCGTGCCGGAGATCATGTTGCCGTCCTTGTCGATGATATCGAAGTGCACGGTATCGCCGGGCGCCTGTTTGTCGGCGTGCGCGGTCATGCCGAAATCCGCGATGGTCGGCTCGCCGACGCCGTGCGCGCCCGCGTGCGCGATGTCGGCATCCGTGGTCTTCTCGCGGATCACGGGCGTGCCGCCGTAGCCGGGCACGACGCCGGGGCGCAGCTCGAGGGAGGCCTCGCCGGTGACCAGCTTGCGCCGTTCGTCGTTGTATGTGCCGCTCAGCAGTTCGGCCATCGGCACGTCGACGAAATCGGGATCGCCGTAAAACGCTTCCCGATCCGCATAGGCGAGCTTGGAGCACTCGACGACGGTATGCACGAACTCGGGATCGGTCGCCGACATTTTGCTTAAATCAAAGCCTTTAAGGAGAGCCAGCTGTTGCAGCAGCACCGGGCCCTGGCCCCACGGCCGGGTTTTGCAGACGGTATAGTCGCCGTAATCGTACGTGAGCGGTTGCTCGACGGTGGCTTTCCAGCGCGCCATGTCCTGGCCCGAGATCAGGCCCCGGTGTCTTTCCCCGGACGTATCGATGGCTTCGGTCTTGTGGCAGAAAATATCGACCGCCTCGGCGACGAATCCCTGCGACCAGGTTTTGCGCGCGGCGTCGATCTGCTTTTCGCGCTTGCCGCCGGCGGATTCGGCTTCCTTCAGCACGCGCGCATAGGTCGCGGCCAGAGTCGGATTGGCGAACAGGCTGCCCGGCATCGGCGGCTTGCCGCCCGGCAAGAATACGTCGGCCGAGGTTTGCCATTCCTGCTCGAACAGCGGTTGCACGGTCATGATGGTTTCGGTGATCTTGGGCACCACCGGGCAGCCGTTGACGGCATAGGACATCGCCGGTGTCAGGACCTCGCGCAGGCTCATGGTGCCGTAATCGCGGAGCAGCAGCATCCAGGCGTCGAACGCGCCGGGTACGACGGCAGACAACAGGCCGTTCCCGGGCACCATGTCGAGGCCGAGGCCGCAGTAATATTCGAGCGTCGCCTGCGCCGGCGCGGTGCCTTGCCCGCAGATCACGTCGACCGCGTCGGTTTTGGCGTTATAGAGGATCATCGGAACCTCGCCGAACGGCCCGCACAGATGCGGCTCCGCGATCTGCAGCATGAATCCCGTCGCCACCGCGGCGTCGAAGGCGTTGCCGCCTTTCTCCAGGATCGACATGCCGACGGCGGAGCCGAGCCAATGGGTCGAGGCGACGACACCGAAGGTGCCGAGAATTTCGGGGCGGGTCGTGAAGCTAGCCATGCGGGAAAGTCCTGTCGTGGTTATTTTTGAGGTGTTACGTGCCCACCTTAAGGGGTGAGACGAGGCCCCGCAATGCGGCGATGACGCTGAGCGCGGTAATCCGCCCGGTGCGGGGATTGTCGGAGGACGGAACGTTTTCGATGGTCATCTCGAAGCGGGCGCTGTCGGCCTCCACCACGACATGCTGGATGTTGCGGGTGATCGCCGGGTCGGCCCAAATTTCGAGGCGGGTGCGATCGGGCCCGATTCCGGCGAGGCTGAGCGCGGCGGCGACGTTGACGTTCGCCGGGAAGCCCTTGGCGCCGTCGCGCGCGCTGCCATCGAATATCTTGAGCGGCTCATCCAGGGCCTCGAGCGAAATATCGTGTTCGGCGAGATACGGCGCGCCTTTCAATCCGGCGGGCGGCTTGCGGGTGACGAGGGTGACCGAGCGTATAGTGCCTTCGGCGGCGGCGCGCACGGCATCGAGGCCGATCAACGCGCCGGTCGGCACGATGATGCGCGCGCCGGTCGCTTGCGCGCGCTCGATCAGGTCAAGCCGGTTCAACAACGCGCCGACGCTGAGCGGCATGAAAATACGCCCGCGCTGGATGGCGGGTTCTGCGACATCGGCGAACACGCGCGAGGGTGCGCATTCGACGATGACGTCGGCGACGTCGGCCAGTTCGGCGAGCGTGACGACGGGCACCGGTCGGGCAAAGTCGGCCAGATGTTTTTCGGCGTTTTCGGGCCGGTTCGCCGACACCGCGGCAAGCGCGAGGCCGGGCACGCCGCCGTCGAGTTTCCGGCCGATGGCCCGGCCGATGGCGCCGAAACCGCCGATGCCGACGCTGAGCGCGGGTTTGGCGGGTTTATCGGTCGTCGGGGCCATGCACATGTTCCCTTGTTTTCGAGATATTTATTTTTTAAGACATCTTCGGGCGTGAATTATCGCGCCCGGCACGGTAGCTTTAACATCCGCGAACGGGTCTATCAAACGGCAAGATGTATGTTCCAGGTCATTCTTCATCCTTCGAGACGCACCGCCACCTCATCCAGAGGAGGCCGTAAAACGGCCGTCTCGAAGGAGAGGTGGCGCTGCTCCTCAGGATGAGGCACAAAGAGACCCCATACAGGAAAAAACGGAGGCATTATGAGCATCAAACGAATCGAATCGGGCACACATCTCAGCAAGGCGGTCGTCTGTAACGGCCTGGTCTTTTTGGCCGGGCAGACGGCGGACGACGACAGCCTGGACATGGCCGGGCAGATGAAACAGATCCTCGCCAAGATCGACAAATATCTCGCCGAGGCCGGCACCGATAAGACCAGGCTGCTGTCGGCGGTGGTGTATTTATCCGATATGTCGCTCAAGGCGGATATGGACAAGCAATGGATTCCCTGGATCGGTTCGGAGCCGCCGGCGCGGGCTTGCGTCGGCGCCAATCTCGGCACGCCGAAAAAACTCGTCGAGATCATGGTGACGGCGGCGCAATACGCCTAGAGCAGATCATGATTTATCAAAAACACCCCTTGGTTCCGATAAATCATGATCCGATCTAACGCGTAGCGGGCTTTCATTGCATGGCTTTACTGTTTTCGACCAGTTGGAAAAAAGACATCAAGTACTGGATTCCGGCGTTGCGCGAGGCGCTGCCCGATATGCCGATCTATTCGCGTGAGGACTCGGAGTCCGAGATCGATTGGGACGCGATTGAATTCGCCATCGTGTGGGAGCCGCCCGCGGGTGTCTTGGCGCGCTGCGACAACCTCAAGGCGATCTTCAACATGGGGGCGGGGGTCGATAAGATTTTACGGAACGACGATCTGCCCGGCGATATTCCGGTGGTGCGTTTGGTCGATCCGTGCTTGACCGAGGGCATGGTGGAATATGTCACGTACTGGGTGCTGCATTATCACCGCGGTTTTCACCGCTACCGGGAGTATCAGCAACAATCGACGTGGCGGCGGCACTGGTATCCGCGCCCCTGCGAGCGCCGCGTCGGCATCCTCGGCCTCGGTGAATTGGGCGGCGCGGCGGCCACGCGCTTGTCGGATATGGGATTTAACGTCGCGGGCTGGAGCCGCTCGAAAAAAGATATTCCGAACGTGGAGAGTTTTTACGGCGAAGGCGGCTTCGGGCCGTTTCTCGCACGCACGGAAATCCTGGTGTGCCTGTTGCCGCTGACGCCCGCGACCGAGGGAATCCTGAACGCGAAAACCTTCGCGGCGTTGCCCGACGGGGCGTTTCTCATCAACGCCGCGCGCGGCAGGCACATGATCGAGGCGGATGTGGCGGCGGCGCTGGAGGCGGGCAAGCTCGAGGGTGCCGCGCTCGACGTATTTTCCGAGGAACCGCTGCCCGCCGGTCATCCGTTCTGGCGGAACCCGAAGATCGCGATCACGCCCCATTGCGCGAGCCTTACGAACCCGAAAACCGCGAGTGCGGAGATCGCGCGCAACATCCGGCGCCTCCAAGCGGGCGAACCGGCGCGCCATATCGTGGATCGGGGGCGGGGGTATTAGGCGTTTCAGCAGTCATGGCGAATCTTGCGGCCGCCGCCGGTCTTGGGCCACACTGCCGACACGACAATCAGAAACGAAACAAGGGGGCTTCTTTCATGTCGGAGACAACCAGCGGCGTCGAGTTCGTCGGCTGCGGCTTAACCTATCGACCCAATAAACCCGCGTTCGATAAAAACCCGACGACGCTCGAGCCCGAGACGCCGCGCCCCGTGACCGTCAACGGCAAGCGCATGTTGACCGTCGATATCCACGCCCATTGCCAGATCGCCGACGCTTGGCCGCTGTTCGAGGGCCGGCCCGAGATGAAGGGGAAGAATCCGTTCAAGCACCGGACCCGCTCGCGGGTCGCCGATATTCCGACGCGCTTGGCCGAGATTGACGCCATGGGCATCGATATGCAGGCGCTCAGCGTCGGCACCGGGCATCATTTTTATTGGGCGGACCGCGATCTCGCCCAAGCGCACGTGAAGCTGCAGAACGAGAAGGTCGCGGAGATTTGTGCGACTTATCCCGACCGCTTCGTCGGGTTCGCCATCGTCGCGATGCAGTTTCCCGAACTGGCGGCCGAGCAACTGGACTACGCGGTCAAGAAACTCAACCTGCGCGGGGCGATCCTGGCCACGAACATTCAGGGTGAGGAACTGGCCGATCCGAAATTCCATCCGTTCTGGGCCAAGGCTGAAGAACTCGACGTCGTGATTTTCCTGCATCCCGATCATTTCCCGGAAGCGGGCAAGCGTTTCGACGGACACGGGTTTCTCGACAACATCATCGGCAACCCGCTCGATACGGCGGTCGCGCTCGCGCACATGATCTACGAAGGCACGCTGGACCGCTATCCGGGCCTCAAGATCGTCGCCGCGCACGGCGGCGGGCTGCTGCCGTCCTATATCGGGCGGTTCGATCACGGCCATAACAGCGAGGATAGGGGCGGGCGCGGCGTCGAGAAGAAGAAACCGAGCGACTATCTCAAGCAACTCTATTTCGACACGCTGGTGTTCGCGACCGAGAATCTGGCGCACCTACGTAACGAATGCGGCGTGAGCCAACTCGTGCTCGGCACGGATCATCCGGCGGGCATGGCCAACATCAACCCGATCGCGCATATCCTGAGCGTGCCGGGATTGAGCGAGGATGATATCGAGAGAATCCTCGGCGGTACCGCGCAGAAGCTGCTGAAGATCGAGCGATGAGCCGGTTATCTCCCCTGGCCTCGACCCTCGGCGAGCGCTTCAAGGCGCGCGGCGAAACGGTTGCCGTCGCGGAATCGTCCGCCGGCGGGTTGATCTCGGCGGCTCTGTTGGCGGTGCCCGGCGCGTCGGCCTATTTCCTCGGCGGCGGCGTCATTTATACCCGGGCCGCGCGCCGTGCCTTGCTCGGATTGCCCGAGGAATTCGTGACTATGAACGGCGCGAACGAGGAATATGCGTTGATCGTGGCGCGGGCGTTGCGCGAGAAGCTCGGCGCCACCTGGGGCTTCTGCGAAACCGGCGCGAGCGGGCCGTTGGGAAATCGGTATGGAGACGCGCCCGGGCATTCATGCTTCGCGATGACGGGGCCTTTGGAGCGATCGATGACTCTGGAAACGGGACTGTCGGACCGGGAAGAAAATATGTGGCGCTTCGCCGAAGAGGCGTTGTCGTTCATGGAGAAGGTTCTCGGCGAGGCCGTTTAACAGATTGCCGAGATAACGTCTTGCCCCGCCCTTCGAGACGGCCCTGTGGGCCTCCTCAGGGTGAGGCAAGACAGTGAAGTGATTGGCCTCATGCTGAGGAGCGAAGCGTCTCGAAGTATGAGGTCAATTATGTCACGTCCCGACTTTCATCGTCGCGGTGAGCCCGCGCACCGTAGCCAGCAAACTGAGCGCCGCGATCTTGGCGCTGTGCGGGTTGTCCGCCGCCGGGTCGCTTTCCATGGTCATGGTGAAGGCCGCGCTGTCGGCGTCGACCTCGACCCGGTGAACGTTTCTGGAAACGCCCGGATCGAGCCAGACGTCGAGCATCGTTTTGTCTGGCCCGATGCCCGCCAGGCTCAGCGCGACCGCGATGTTGAGCCCGACCGGGAAGGTGGCGATGGCCTCGCGTACGGTTCCCGCGAATACCCGCACGGGTTCTTTCAAGGTTGCCGGGTCGATGTCTTTTTCGCGCAGCACGGGCGCGTCGTGCAAACTCAGGGGCGGCTTGCGGGTGATCAGCGTGACCGACCGGATTTCACCTTCGGCGGCGGCGCGCACCGCATCGAAGCCGAGCAGCCCGCCGGTCGGCACGATGATACGCGCGCCGGTCGCTCTCGCGCGTTCGATCAGATCGGGGTGTTGCAGCAACCCGCCGACGGTCGCGGCGATGATGATGCGCCCTTGTTCGACGGCCGGTTCGAGAACGTCGCGAAAGGCCGTCCGCGCCGCGCATTCGACGACGATATCGGAAACGTCCGCCAGCTCGGCCAGGGATACCGCCGGCACGGGTGTTTTGTAGGTTTGCAGATGCGCTTTCGCTTTTTCCGTGTCGCGCACCGAGACCGCGCTCAAGATCAAGCCCGGCATGCCGCGATCCAGCGCATCGCCGACCGTGCGCCCAAGGACGCCGAACCCGGCAAGGCCGACCCGAAGTGGCGCGGCGCCGGTCATTATCCGAGCACGAATTCGGCGTTGGAGTCGCGGCAGATCTCCTCGATCCGGCCGCGCAGGCCCGGCGGGATCGGAATGCCCTGAATTTCGCGTTCGGCGCGGATGATATCCTCGGGCTCGCCCGCCACCATGACCGGCTGGGCGGGATCGACCGGGATCGTCGCGTGCAGATCGTCGATCATCCGATCGACGGTGTCTTCGAAGGGGACGTCGGGGGCAAAAATCTTGGGGTCGATGGCGAGGAAGAAATGGCCGACGTCCATGGTGCCCGGGAACGGCTGCTTGTTGGCGTGCTCGCCGGTCAGGACGCGCGCGCCGGAAAACGCGCACGACAGGATATTGACCATAACTCCAAGACTATATCCCTTGTGGCTGCCGGATTCGCGGGTTCCGCCGAGCGGCGTTTGCGTGCCGCCCTTGTTCTCAATGAGAAGAGCGGCATCGGTTGTCGGCCTGCCGTCGGCGTCGTTGGCCCAGCCCACGGGCAGCGCCAGGCCTTCGTTGTATTTGTTGCGGATCTTGCCGCGCGCGACCGTGGTCGTCGCCATGTCGAGGCTGAACGTCTTGTTGCGCTTGGTGGGTGCCGCAAAAGCGATGGGATCGGTGCCGAGTTTCGGTTCCTTGCCGAAGGTCGGCGCGACGCTGCGCCCGACGGCCGTCGTGGTGGCGATGCCGACCAGCCCTTCGGCGGCCATCATGCGGGTGTAGTAGCCGGTCGCGCCGAAATGGGCGGAATTGCGCACGGCGACGGCGGCCATGCCGGCCTGCTTGGTTTTTTCGATGGCGATTTGCGTCGCCCGGACAGAGACCACGTAGCCGAGCCCGCCGCCGGCGTCGAGCAGGGCCGACACGGGCGTTTCGTTCACCACGGTGACGCCCGCGTTGATGGTGATGAAATTCTTGCGATGCCGCGTGTGATACTCGGTCAGCATGGAAATGCCGTGGGTGTCGATGCCGCAGGTATCGGCGTCAACCATCACTTCGGCGGTGGTCTTGACGTTTTCGGGCGACATGCCCCAGGCGGTCAGGCAGTTGGCGATTTGCTCGCGCACGGTGTCGGCGGGGAATTTTTTAACGCCGCCGCCGGCCGGTTCTTGGCTCATGGTTTATTCCTCCCGCTTATCGTTGGTGAGACGAGACTCAGGTTTCGAGTTCGCCGACCTGATCGGATGTGATGCGCAGGCGTTCGGACAACTCACGCGACATATTGAGCAGCATTTTGGCGAGAATTTGAGGATGTTCCTCGCCGAGTGCCCTAAAAGCCTCTGTCGTCATCGAATAGCAAACCACCGCGTCGTCCGCAATGACGTTGGCCGAGCGTTCCTCGGCCCGCATCAGGCCCATTTCTCCGAACACGACGCCGGGCTTGAAACTGGCGAGGCGGACGGTGCGCGGCTGATCCGAAACGTTCAGGCGGACGCTGACGGTGCCGGCGGCCAGGAAGTACATGGCATCGGCCGTTTCTCCTTGCGAGAAGATCGTCGCGCCCGCCGGAAATTCCTTACGGATCATGATGGCGTCGAGGAAAGCGATGTCGTCGTCGCCGAGCCCCGCCAGGACGTCGATCTCGGAGAGCTGCAATTCGGGGGCATTGCCGAAACTGCCCTCGACGCGCTGGAGCAACTTGTCTTCGGCAAGCGACAAAGCGGTATCAGTGTCGGGGAAGGCTTTTTTCTCGAGGGCGGGCCAATCCTTGGCGAGCCCCATGATCGCGCGCTTCAGGGGTCGGTCTTCGGTCAGATAGCTGATATAGAACGCCTTGCCTTGGCTCGCGATCGATTCGTCGATCTGCAGCAGGATGTCGAGGCCGGTGCTGTCAACCTCGGTGACCCGGCGCATGTCGAGGATGATAAACTCGGCGGAATCGAGGGACTCCTGAATGTCCTTGGCGAGTTGGTCGGCGGAGCCGAAGAAGATCGGCCCTTGCGCCTCGAAGATCACGATCTCGGCGCCGTCGCGTTCGAGGGTTTCCATTGCCTGCGCCGGACGCGCGGTTTTCGAATGGTAACGGTCGCCCCGGTGCCGGCGCCGGATAACGGTTTCGCCCATGCGCGAGGCGAAGAACAACGAAGCGATCACCAGCCCGACGCCGGTCGCGGAAACGAAATCGAACACGACCGTGACCGTCATGACGAGCAGCACGACGGCGATGTTGCCGATGAGATCGCGCCGCGCGGTGAGGGAGTCGGGCTCGAACAGTTTGAGCGCCATGACCCAGGTTTGGCGGTCGAGCATGTTCACGGAAAAGACGATCAGGATACCGGCGATCACGACGACCGGCACCTTGCCGATGTAGGGGCCGAACACCGTCACGGCGAGCAGGAAGAAAATACCGTGGACCAGGCTGGCGGCGCGCGAGGTGGCGCCCGAGCGCAGGCTCAAGGCGGTGCGCGAGGCCGCGCCGCCGCCGGCGAGGCCGCCGAACAGTGCGGACGTCATGTTGCCGAGGCCCTGGCCGATCAGTTCCCGGTTGCTGTCGTGGCGGGTCTTGTTGATGGAATCGCCGGTGACGGCGCTCAATAGGGAAATGACGGACCCCAATAAAGCGAGGGTCAACGCGGCGCCGGAAATCTTGAACAGGACGGACCAGAAATTATCGACGACGTTGGGCAGGTTCCAAAAGTCCAGCGCTTGCACGGGGGACGGAATCTGCGTCGGGATCGCGCCGATCATGGGAAGCTCGGCACCGTCGCCGAACGGCGCCGCCGGCGGTTGGATCAGCGCGTAGTAGAGGAGTGAGCCGAGGACGAGGGCGACCAGGGAGCCGGGAACGGCTTTAACGAACCGGTTCGAGGCGATCATGACGAGGATCGTCGCGAATCCGATGGTCACGGCCAGCCAATCGACGTCGACCGTGCCCGTTATCAGGGCAAAAGGGTTGGCGCCGATCGAGAGGCCGAACAAAACCGGGAATTGGCTGATGAAAATGAGGATGGCGAAGCCGTTCAACAGCCCCGCGATCACGGGGTAGGGAACGTATTTGATCAGGTTGCCGAGGCGTAAAATGCCGAGCACGATTTGGAACACGCCCGACAACAGGACGCAAAGAAACATCAGGGTTATGGCGATCTCGACCCGGGCGTCCGGGTGGATCGGCAGGTCCGTCGAATCCAGAAGCCGCGACAGCAGGGCGGCTAGCACGACGGCGAGCGCGCTGCGCGGCCCGGTGATCTGTACGGGCGAGCCGCCGAACGCGGCGGCGATCAGAGTCGTGAAAACGCCGGTGAACAGGCCGGCGGCAACGCCGATCGATACGAAATCAGGCCCGAGCGGGGCGAAGACCAAAAGGCCGCAACTGATCGCGGTCGGGAAGGCGAGAATGGCTGCGGCCAATCCGCCGGCCATGTCGCCGCGCAATCGCCGCGGAAAGCTGACGGCCGGTACCGCGTCGGGTTGTTGTGAGGATGAAGATTGCCCCGACACGGTATGCAGAGCTACCGGGCCGGTTACTTGTAGTAATTGTTCGTCGCCCGCGCAAACGCCTCGAAGATTTGGGGGACGTTGATCTTGCGGCGTTCGAGGGACGAGCGGCGCATGGAAATGACATACTGGCTCGATGTGACGATCGGAATCGCTTTCGGGGAAACGCCCTCTTTGATGATTTTAAGAGCCATCTGGCTGGCGATTTCGCCTTGCTCGTAGGGCGATACCCCGACGGACAGCATGGCGCCGTCTTCGGTGTTGAAAACGTTGATTCCCAAAACGACGACCGGGGAGTTGGCTTCGGTCCAGCTCATGACCTCGTCCGCTGGCACGAATTTGCTGTCCGGGCCCGTGCGGTGAAGTTTCCGGTAGCCGCCGACCAACAGAAAATCCGTCTTGCCGCGCATGCCTTTGACGGCTTTTTTCCACTCGTCGAAGGTGTTGGCGGTCTCGACGCCTTTATAATCCACCGGCTTCCAGTCGTGAGTCGCCATATATTCGGCGTCGCGTTCGGTCGAGTGGGAGGCGTCGGCGAGGAAAATAACGCGCGGTTTCTTGGGATTTTTTACGGTGCCCGGCGGCGTGTTCGCGGTAAAGAACTGCACGACCTCGCGGATGGCGGCAACCGGTTTGCGTTCGAGAATGCCGGTCACGTTGTTGGCCTCTCTGTAGCCGTACGGCTTGACGCTGCCGTTAATGCCGGCGAAGACGATGTTGATGTCCGGGTGATTGACGTATTTCATTGCGGCAAGTTTTTGGGCGTCGTCGTCAATGGCGATAACGACGTCGGGCTTGATTTTATCGATCGCGTCGCGCGCCGAAATGCCGGCCCGGCGCAAGTGGCTCTTGTTCGCTTTCTTTTTCGTGTTCATGTAGTGATAGCGGACGTTGATCCAGCTTTGCTTGCCGAGAACGCGCTCGAGCCCGGTATTGATTTCACGGGTCCAGATATAATCCGTATCGTAGCTGTGCAGAACCAGCAACCGCGGCCGTTCGCTGTTGACCCAGATGATCGAGGCGACCATTGCGACAAAAAACACGCTCATGAGAACGAGGGCGATCGAACGTCTGCTCATAACAATCCCAAATATTTCCAGAACGGAATGGACGCGTAAATCGCGGCGATTTTCATGGCGAACACGAGAGCATTCAGCGTCAATACCCGGCGATCGTCCGCGCCCGCTTCGTCGCCGACTATACTCTTGAATTGCAGGTAATAGGAAGCCTGATAGGGCCAGATGAAGCTTTCCGACATTAGCAGGATGATGAAGCCGACAAGCCAGGGGTTGAGCCCGATGTTGATGGCGGTCGGAATCAGCAGAGTGGCGAACACGACGACCGTCGCGTTAATCGGCAAGGCGAACCGAACCAGGAAAATCGCCGCCGCCAGGATGACGATAAACTGCTCGAAGTTTTCGGCCATGTAGACCCGCAGCCATTTGAGCTGGAGCAGGAACCATTGATCGAGGCCGACATAATCCATGGCCTTGACCAGGCCGATCAGGGTGCCGAGGAAGATCAGAAAGCTCCAGTCGATCTGCTGGCGGAACTGTTGCTTGCCGAGATAGCCGAACATGAGCAGCGTAAACATGATGGCCAAGGCGACCCAGGGCACGTCAATGTGGTGCATGGCGGCGGTCAGGAAGCTGAGCAGCAGCACGCCCAGGCCCAGCAGGCCGGCCCATTCGGCGGGAATCATCCGGCCCAGGGTCTTGAGCTGTTCGTTGACCAGGACTTTCGAGATTTTGGGTTGGCTGTCATTGCGGAACAGCAGCCAAACGCCGAGAAAATACAGCGCCACCAGAACGAGCCCGCAAACGGACGCGGCGTACAGCCAATACAGCCACTGGAACCGGGATTGATCCTGAAACGGCAGCAACCCGAAAATCAGGAAATTGACCGATTTGCTGCTGAGGAAGATGGCGGACAGCAAACTGACGCCGCCGAGAACGGTGGCGGAAAGCCGCGGGGCTTCTTGCCGGGCGGAGTTCTTGTCGAAGGCGCTGATCAAATCGTTCATGAACGGCGCTAAAATGGCGACGCGCCCGTTGGCCGTCGGCACGATCGGCGTTATCGCCGCGCCGGTGATGAACAAGCTGAAGCTATACCAAGCCTTGTGGGCCGGGCCGATGCGGAGCAGCCACAGCAGCATGCGCAGGCTCAGCCCCGATACCCGAATAACGGCGGCAAGGCCCAGAATGCTCAAGGCCATGAAGAAGCTGTCGGAGGCGAACCCGGCAAGCGCCACCGTCGGCGGCGCAAGCCCCAACAGGATAATGCCGAGGACGGCAAACAGTCCCGGTACGAAATCGGTGCAAAGTTGAAAGACCCACATCACGACGATGATGCTGATGATCGCGAGCAGGAACAGAGCCTGCTGGTTCGGGAGGGTCTTCGAGTCCCACAGCATCCACAGCAGAAGGGCGGGGACGGTAAAGGCAAGAAACCAGCCGACGACCTGACCCCAACTCACGTCACGCCGCTCGGAGCGGTCGTCTTTCGGCGGGGACGGCGGCAATCCGGTCAGGCGCGCATTGAAGGATGCCATCAGGCGTTCGCGGAGCGGACGATGCGTGGCCAATTCCCACAAGGCTTCCCGGGGCAACACCAGAACCGTCGCGGGCCCTTTCGCCGTGGCCGTGGCGACATAGGTGTCCATGCCGATGGCCGATTCTTCGCCCAGCAAACCGCTATCGACGGTTTTTTTGGCGGTATCGCTTGTTTCGATATCGAAAGCGCCGTCGACGATCAGGAACGTGTCGCCGGCCCGCGCGCCTTTTTTATGAAGCGTTTCCCCCGCCGCGAGGGTTTTCTCCGAAACGTGCGGCAAAAAGCGCGCCAGCATCTGGCGCGGACATCGGGCGAATTCCGGTTCCTTCCGGAGCGCCTCAGCGGTCGCTGAAGAAAAACTCATGGTCATATTGTGATTAATTTCTCCCCCGCGGCGGATAGTAGTTGAGATCGTTCGGGAAAACCAGCATTTGGTGGTTAAAAAAACGGGATGAATCGTGTCAGCGTAGTGCCGGGTTAGCGCCGGGTTGGCGGGTGGGGCCGGGGCAATAAAATCGACGCAAAATTTAGAGCATCGCTGCCGTAAAATCGGGGATAGTCTGAATAATTCCGGGAAACATGATAACAATGATCGCTTTACGCCGTTTCCCTTTCGGGCGTAAATCGGGTAGCGGGCAGGGCTTTGCCCGTGGTAAAATATTGCATTTCAAGGGGTTATCGCAGTGTCTCGGGGCTGGGGCGCGTGCGGATATCGGCGGGGGGAAGAATGAAGCGAATTCTGCTTTATGTGTTTTTGGCGGGGCTTGCCGTCGGCGCCATCGTTTCGTTTTCGCCGGGCCTATTAAACCTGGGACAAGACGACGAGCAGGCT
>JBBDTH010000005.1:0-13727 GCA_040904505.1 Rhodospirillales bacterium
CGCGAAATTTTGAGGCAAAATTTTAGGGTCTGGATCGGATCATGATCCGATCTAGCGTGCCTTATCCGGGCGTGCCGTATCGGATGACGGCCAGCGCGGCGATGCCGGCGAGGTTCAGCAGGCACGCGACACCGTAAACATACAGCGCGCGCCCGATATCCTGCGGCACCGCGCGCGCGGTGCCGTCGCCGATCCAAGGCGTCCTCGCGGTTCGGGGCCGGCCGGGGCCGGCACCGGTGAGCGACAGGGTGAGGGCGCCGGCCATGGCGGCGACCGGCCAGCCGAAATTCAGCGAGACATGTTTGCCGCCGTCCCGCCCCATAATTTTCATGGCATGGCCCGGACGCGCGGTCGGCGTAAAGGCCGCCGCCGCGGCAATGAATAAGGCCGCCAATCTGGCGGGGATGAAAAGCAACGCATCGTTGAGCCGCCCCGCCGTCAGGCCGAACGCCCGGTAGCGGTCCGCCGGCCGGTCCAAAACCGACGCCGTCGCCTGGACGGCGCGCGAGATCAAAAGGCCGGGGAACCCGAACAGCACGAACCAGAACACCGGTGAAACGACGCCGGTCACGAAGGCTTCGGTCATGGTTTCGATGGTACTCCGGCATAAGGCATGAGAGTCATTTCCTGGCACGTCGCGCCCGGCGGCGGCCACCAGGCGACGGGCCTTCTCAAGCTCGCCCATAGACAGCGCCTTGCGGGCATCCCGAGCGCGATCGAACGCTTGGCGTTGCGCGAGCAGGCCGGCCGTGAGGATCAGCTCAAGCACCCAGCCGTAGGAAACGTGTCCGGCGACCCACAGCACGCCGACGCTGATCCCGCCGCACACGCCGAGGATGACCAGCGTCACCAGGACGCCGCGAATCGCCCGGTCCATCGGGCTGCGCCGTTCCCGATTCAATTTACGGTCGAAAAATCGGGCCAAGCCTGCGATCATGCTCAACGGGGAGGGAACGGCCGTGAAAACGGTTCGGGCAAAACCGGCGACGCCTTCCAGCGCCATGGCGAGCAGAAGAAGGATCAGCGGATCGAAGGCCTTCGGGCCTTGTGCGAGACCGAACGTAAACATGGTCTAGTTTGGGTGCGGCGTTATTGGCTCGTCAATGTTAAAGCGGCATAATCGGCCCCGGACTCTTGATAAAAAGGCATCCCGGCATGACGACGGAAAACAAAGCTTCGACCGATCCGGCATTGTTCGATGCCTATGCGCCCGATCGAATTGCGCTTCGGATCGAGGCGTCCGGAATCACCAAGGGGGCGTTGCCGGCGGTGCCGACCTTGACGCTCGCTTTTTTGGCCGGTGCCTTTATCGCGCTCGGCGCGATGTTTTATCTGGTGACGATCACGCAAAGCGGTCTCGGCTTCGGGCCGACCCGGTTCCTCGGCGGCATCGCGTTCAGCCTGGGGCTGATCCTGGTCATCGTCGGCGGCGCCGAACTGTTTACCGGCAACGTTCTCCTGGTCATGGGGTGGGCCCATAAAAAAGTATCGGGCGGTCTGGTGCTGAGGAATTGGGGTCTGGTTTACGCCGGCAATCTGGCCGGCGCCGTGGCCATGGCGTTTATGGCGTGGTGGGCCGGAATCGGCCAGCTCGGCGGCGGCGAACTCGGGGTGACGCTCGTTAAGATCGCGGCGGCCAAAGTGGCCATGCCGTTCGATGTCGCCTTTGCGCGTGGTGTTCTCTGCAACGTGTTGGTGTGTCTGGCGGTGTGGTTGAGTTTCGCCGCGCACAGCGTGGTTTCCAAAATTGCGGCGATCGTGTTTCCGATTGCGGCGTTCGTCGCTCTTGGATTCGAGCACAGCATCGCCAACATGTTTTTTATTCCCGCCGGTATTTTTCTGGCGGGCGATCCGGCATTGGCCGGCGCGGCGGGGGCGGCGATTTCCGCGCGCGCCGATCTTGCCGTCTTGGGGCTTTTGCATAATTTGGTGCCGGTGACGCTCGGGAATATCGTCGGCGGCGGTGTTTTTGTCGCTTTGAGCTATTACCTGGCTTATCTTTATGACCGGGAGTGACCCTGGCGTCTCCCCTCATGAACCGAAAAGGATGATTTTTCGATGACCGATATGACTCCCCGAAAAGCGTCATCGCGCACGGCCGTGATTTTAGGCGTGATCGCGTTGCTGCTGGCGGTTGCCGGCGGAGGGTATTTTTCGATCGGCCCGGAACGGCTCGCGTCCCTGTTCGGCGCTAAACCGGAGATTTCCAACGTTCCCATCGGCGGGCCGTTCACGCTGACCGACCAGAACGGCAAGCCTCGAACCCAAGCCGATTTCGCCGGTAAGTTCACGCTGATCTATTTCGGCTACACCTATTGCCCCGACGTTTGCCCGACGTCGCTGACGACGATGACCGACGCGCTCAAAATCCTGGGGCCGAAAGCCGACAGGATCGTGCCGGTTTTCATCACCGTCGATCCGGCCCGCGACACGGTCGATCAGCTCAAGATGTACGTGAAACATTTCGATCCCCGGTTCGTCGGTTTGACGGGAACGCCCGAACAGGTCGTCGCGACGGCGAAAACTTTCCGGGTATATTTTGCCAAGCAAAAAGACGCCGCGGCCGGATCGGAGGATTATCTGGTGGACCACACGTCGATCACCTATCTCATGGACCGGCAAGGCCGTTTCCTGACGCATTTCGGCCATGCCGTGACGGCGGAGGCGATGGCGGAACGAATACGAAAATACCTGTGATTCTTGCTTGAAAAGGGATGAGTTATGGCCCGGCCGGGCGTAAACGAGCCGTTTTGGCGGCGCAAAAAACTGACGGACATGACCCGCGCGGAATGGGAATCGCTCTGCGACGGATGCGCAAAGTGTTGCCTGGAAAAGCTGGAGGATGTAGAAACCGGCGAAATCAGCTATACCAATGTGGCCTGTCGGCTTCTTGATCTTAAGGCGTGCCGTTGCACCAACTATGAGCAAAGACAGCGTTATGTTCCGGATTGCGTCGTGCTGACACCGGAAAATATCGCGCAATTGCATTGGATGCCTTCGACGTGCGCTTATCGGTTGTTGGCCGAGGGTAAGGATTTGCCGGCGTGGCATCCGTTGCTGAGCGGCGATCCCGACTCGGCACATCGAAACGGGCAGTCGGTACGCGGGCGCGTCGTATCCGAGCGCGATGCGGGAGATTTGGAAGATCATATCGTAACGTGGCCAAAGTGATCCGGTTCGGTGATTTGGCCGAATGAACAAACAAGGGAGAAGAGCGTTGTCGAATAAACCCGATATTTTGAAAGGCGTTTTCGCCGCCGTGCTGACGCCGCTGAACGCGGACTTGTCACCCAACGTCAAGGCCCAGGCGGGGCACGCCAAATGGCTTTTGGAAAACGGCTGTAACGGCTTGGCCGTTCTCGGCACCACGGGCGAAGCCAATTCGTTTTCGATCAAGGAGCGGATTTCCATTCTCGAGGGCTTGGTCGCGGCCGGGGTGCCGGCGAAAGCGATGATGCCGGGCACCGGGTGTTGTGCGATCTCCGATACCGTCGAGCTAAGCAAGAAAGTGGTCGAGTTGGGTGCCTCGGGTGTTCTGATGCTGCCGCCGTTTTATTATAAAGGCGTCAGCGACGACGGTTTGTACGCGGCTTACGCGGAAACCATCGAGCGCATCGGCGACGACCGGTTGCGGGTTTATCTCTATCATATTCCGCCGATGTCTCAGATGCCGATCAGCGTTGCGTTGATCGAGCGTTTGGTGAAGGCTTACCCCGATACCGTGGTCGGCCTGAAGGACAGTTCGGGCGACCTCGCGAACATGACCGGCATCGCGAAAAAGTTCCCGGGCTTCGCCGTGTTCAGCGGCGGCGATCATTTGACGCTCGATCTGATGAAGGCCGGCGGCGCCGGCTGCATCACCGCGGTCTGCAACATCGCACCCCATTGGCTGCAGGAGCTTTATCAAGGCTGGCAGGGCCCCAAGGCGCAGGAACTGCAGGATCGCATGGCGAAATTGCGCGAGCTGGTCATTACCTGTCCGCAGGTGCCGGCGCTGCGCGCGATCGTGGCGCGCCATACCGGCGGCGACGGCTGGCGCAAGCCGCGGCCGCCGCTGATGACCCTCGACGAGGCCCGCTATCGGGAGCTTTACAAGAAACTGGACGACTTCGGTTTTTCCATGCCCGGTCAAATCCGCGCCGCCGCTCAATAACGGCACGACGGAGGCGGCTTGAATGGGAAGGTTCCAGGAAAAGAGTATTTCCATGGATATTGACGGCCGGGTCGTACCGATTACGATCCGGCGTCATCCCCGGGCCCGAAATCTCATTCTGCGGATCGAGCCGATGATCGGTCCGATCGTCACGGTGCCCTGGCACACGCCGTTTCAGGAAGCCATCGACTTGGTCAAGCGCAAGGCGGTTTGGCTGTTGCGCCAGCTCGATGCCGAGCCGGTCACGGTGCCGTTCGTCGACGGTGCCCGGGTGCCGTTGTTGGGCATCGAACGGGCGATCCGTCACGACCCCGATGGCCGCCGTCCCGTGGTCGTGACCGAGGACGAATTCCGGGTTTCGGGCCGCGCCGAACATATGGCGCGGCGTCTGAAGGATTGGTTCAGGATCGAAGCGCGGCGCGCCATCGGCGCGCGGGTCGAGGACAAGACCGCGCTGCTCGGCCGCCCCTATCGCCGCATCACGATCCGCGACACCCGCTCGCGCTGGGGGTCGTGCACGGAGGACGGTTGCCTGTCGTTTTCCTGGCGGCTGATCATGCTGCCCGAGCCGGTCTTAGATTATATCGTGGCCCATGAGGTCGCCCATTTGAAGGATCTCGATCACAGCCCGTCGTTCTGGCGGACCGTCGCCGAGTTGACCGCCGAAGTCGACAGGGCGCGGGCTTGGCTCAAGGTGTACGGCGACCGCGTCTTTTATTACGGCTGAGATGAAACAAGCGCAGAGCACGCTGAGCATCACCGCGCCGCGCCGGGGCTTTCACGAGATCACGGCTGAGATCGCGGGGTGGACGGCCGGGCAAGGCATTGCGACCGGCCTGCTCACGGTTTTTTGCCGCCATACCTCGGCTTCCTTGACCATTCAGGAAAACGCCGATCCTGACGTGTTGCGCGATCTCGAAAGTTTTCTCGACCGGCTCGCGCCGGAGGAGCCGGCGCGCTACCGGCACACCGCCGAAGGGCCGGACGATATGCCCGCGCACATCAAGGGCGTCTTGACCGATACCGCGTTAACGATTCCGGTTGCCGAGGCGCGCCCGTTGCTCGGCACGTGGCAGGGAATTTATCTGATCGAACACCGCGACCGGCCCTCGGCCCGCCGGATCGTCCTGCACCTTATGGGCGAATAGCGGGCGATTCTACGCCGCCGGCGCCAGCGCCCATTCGAGCTTGCCGTTGGCGTAGTAACGCTTGTAGGAGGCATCGATGATCATGCGCAGCAGGTCGGCATAGGTCATGCCGGCGAATTCCGCCATCAGATTCATTTTGCCGTCCCAGCACCAACCCGGATTCGGATTGACCTCGAGCAACTTGATCGCGCCGTTGGCATCCGCGCGGAAGTCGAAACGGGCATAATCCCGGCACCGCAGGCGTTCGAACAACGTCATCGAGTTTTCGATCAGGTTACGTTCGACGTTGATATCGAGGCGCGCCGGGCGGTATTTGATCTGGTTCCAGTACGGCGAGTCGGGCAGCCATTTCGATTCGTAGCCCAGGATCTTCGGCAGGTTCGCATCGAGTCCGCTGTAATCGACCTCGAGCACGGGCAACGCTTCGAGCCCGAAACCGGGGTTGCCGATCAGCGACACGGTGTATTTGGAACCGCTGAGGTATTCCTGCACCAGAACCGGGCGGCCGGGCAGGATTTTGCGCAATCCGGTCAGGTAGTCGACCATTTCCTCGGACGAATTGACCACGGCGTCCTTGGTGATGCCGATACTGCTGTCGCCGAACGCCGGTTTCATCAGGGCCGGAAACACCGACGGCAGCGTCGCCGACTGATCGTCCGCCTTGATATAGGTTTCGAGCGGTACCGGCAGATCGAGCGCCACGGCAACGGCGCGCGACAGCGCCTTGTCGTAGCACATGCCGAGGCAGGCGGGCCCCGCGCCGGTATAGGGGATGCCGATCATTTCCAGCATGGCCGGAACGTGCAATTCCAGAAAGGCGTCGTTGTTGAAGCCCTCGTCGCAGAGATTCAGGATCAGGTCCGGTTGCCGGCTGCGCAGGTCGTTATAAAGCGTCGCGTGATTATCGAGATAGGTGAACGTATATCCCTCGAGGGTCGCGAGCGCTTCCTTGAGCTTATTGATGGTTTCGAAATCCTCCGGATTGAACTTGCCGCCCTTCTTGACCGGATCGGGCAGGCGCGGATCGCCCATCACGACCGTCACGTTGACCGAGGCCTTCTTGGTGGGCCGTTGCACGGCGGTTTTGCGGGGCGCGACCGAGGTGATGAACAGGCGGTTCGCCATCATGCCGAGATCCTGGCCGCGGTCGGAGTCGGCCTCGAGCGTGCCGTGAAACCGGACCTGATGGAAGCCGCATGTATCGAGCAAGCCGGTGATCTGCTCGCGCGAGAACAGCCGCTCGGCATAGAACTGATCGGCGATGACGCCGCGCTCGGCGTGGGTAACGACTTCGCGGGTGATCAGACGCTGTTGATGAGACGACAGCGACCGTTCCCGGCAGACGAAATGGTTTTGATCGATCCACTCCCACGAGCGCCGTTCGTAGTTGGCGCGAATCCAATCGCCGTCGGTGATGTCGAGCGCCAACGCGCCGCCGCTCCGCAGGATTTTCTTGACCGCTTCGATCACGGCCTTGTCGTCGTCCTCCCGGTCGAAGTAGCCGAACGAATTGCCCATGACGAACACGCAATCGAAACTGTCGGCGGGGAAGCGGGGCTTGCGCGCGTCGCCTTCGTGGAAATGAGCGTTTAGCCCCATGGTTTTGGCCCGGCGTTTGGCCAGCCGGATCAGATAGCGCGAGCGGTCGAAGCCGGTGATATGCTGGTAGCCGCGCGCCGCCAAGGCCAGCGAATGGCGCCCTTGGCCGCAGCACAGGTCCAGCAGGCGGTCTTCGGGAACGATGCCGGTGGCGGTGATCAGCGCATCGATGTCGCGTTGGGTGTTGGTGTCGTTTTCGACCACGTCTCCGTCGGTCTTCAGATAGAGAGAGTCGAAAAGTTCCCGCCACCACTCGGCGGGAAGGTGACTTTCGAGATCGGCGACGGGCCCCAGAGTGCGGGCATTCCGGAACTTCGCCGCTGGCGGCTTGCTCATCGCGTAAACTCCTAAAACGGAAAAATTCCCGAGGCCTCATTACCCCTGTCAACAGGGCCGGTGGTGATGTCCGTTGTCATCAGGCGACCGTTGCTCCGCGACATTTCCCGGAGGGCGCCGCCGTGTCGGCACTGTTATTTTCGCCATTACACCCGTTTTCACTCGGGGTCCATAAAAATTATGGGACCCGGCAAATCCCGTGATAGAAGGGGGCCGTGCCGGAGATCGTCATGACGGGAAGGAAATATTTCTCACTGGCCGTTGCGGCTCTGGTGGCCGGCACCGCCGTTGCCGGGCATGCCGCGCCGCGTGATGGCCCCGAGCCGGTGCCCGAGCCCGTACACGCCATCGCCATGCACGGGCAACCGAAGTACCCGGCCGGCTTTCGTCATTTCGATTACGTCGACCCGAACGCGCCCAAGGGCGGCACACTGCGCCGGAGCCGGATCGGCAGTTTCGACAGCTTCAACCCGTTCATCATCAAGGGCACGCCCGCCGAGGGCTGGCGCCTGGTGCACGAACGGCTGCTCGAGCGCAGCCAGGACGAGCCGTTTACGTTGTACGCCCGGATCGCCGAATCGCTCACGGTGGCCCCCGACCGATCCTGGATCGCGTTTACGATTCGCCCCCAGGCGCGGTTCCACGACGGCACGCCGATCATGGCGGACGACGTCTTGTTTTCCTGGCAAACCTTGAAGGAACAGGGCCGTCCCAACCATCGGCAATATTACCGCGAGGTCGTCCGGGCCGACGTTCTCGGCCCGCGCACCATCAAATTCGTCTTCAAAAACGCCGGGAATTGGGAACTGCCGTTGATCATCGGCTTGATGCCGATCCTCGCGCGCGCCTCGTTTAAGGACCGCGCGTTCGCGGAAACCACCCTGAAGCCGTTTTTGGGGAGCGGGCCGTACCGCGTCGGCGCGGTCGAGCCCGGCCGTTCCGTGACCTACGAACGGGTCGCCGATTATTGGGGGCGGGATCTGCCGTTCGCGCGCGGGCATTTCAATTTCGATACCGTCCGGTACGATTATTTTCGCGACTCGACCGTGGAGCTGGAGGCCTTCAAGGCCGGTACGGTCGATCTCAGGGTGGAGACGGACCCGACCCGCTGGGCCTACGGCTACGACTCGCCCGCCTTGGCGCGCGGGGCGGTCGTGCTCGAGGAATTTCCGAACGGCCGGCCCGCGGGCATGTACGGTTTCGTATTCAATACCCGCCGGGCGATTTTCGAGAATCCGGACGTGCGCGCCGCATTGGCGTATGCGTTCGATTTTCCCTGGGTCAACCGCACGCTCTATCACGGCGCCTACAAGCGCACGGCGAGTTACTTCGAAAATTCCGAGCTCGCGGCCACGGCACCGCCCGGGCCCGGGGAATTGGACCTGTTGGCACCGTTTCGCGACCGACTGCCGGCCGAGGTGTTCGCGGCGCCGTACCGCCCGCCTGCCGGGCAGGGCGACGGCTTCTCCCGCGACAATCTGAAACGAGCGTTGGCGATGTTGCGAAACGCGGGCTGGCGGTTTCGCGGCGAAGGCATGGTCTTGCCGGACGGCGGTTCGGCGGCGTTCGAAATTCTGCTGCATCATCCACGCAACGAGCGCCTGGCGCTGTCGTTTGCCCGCCGGTTGGCGAAACTCGGTCTTGCCGTCAAGGTCCGCACGGTCGATTCGGCGCAGTATCAGTACCGGCTCAATATCTACGATTTCGACATGATCCTCTATTGGTGGGACCAATCCCTGTCGCCGGGTAACGAGCAGGCGTTCTATTTCGGCTCCGCGGCGGCGCGTAAGGAGGGCACGCGCAACTATCCGGGGATCGAGAACGCCGCCGCCGATGCCATGATCGGGCACATCACGGCGGCCCGCGACCGGGCGCATCTGGTTGCCGCCACCCGCGCGCTCGACCGGGTTTTGCAATGGGGCCAGTACGCCGTGCCGCTGTTCCATCAGCCGAAGGACCGGGTGGCGCGCTGGGACAAGTTCGGCATGCCCGGCGTCACACCGCTCTACGGCTTTCAGATTGAGACGTGGTGGCTCGACCGGGCGAAAGCGCGCCGGCTCGAAACCCGTTAAATTCAGCGCGCCAGGACTCGCTCGAGGAGATCGGCGTCGTCGAAATGCCGGGTTCCGAAAAAAGCGGTGGCGTGATGCCCCCACTGACGCATGGCGCCGGCGCTCGGCACGCCCATCGGCCACAGGAAAAACCGTTCGGGCCGTTCGCTGGCGGCGATCAATCCGTCGGGACCGTAGAGGCTTTTACGGCCGCGCGGATGGGCCAGCGCGCGCAGGCGGTCCTCGTCGGCAAGACGGTAGGCCAGGCGATAGGCCAGGCGATGGGCCCCGGGGCCGGGCGCGCGATCCTCCGGCCGCTCGGCGCCGGCCGCGACGCCGCTCAGATAATGGGTGCCGGATTTGACGGTCAGGCGAATGCGTTGGCCGGGCCCGGGCGCCGGGCCCGGCACCGGCGCGAGCGGCGGTTCGGCGTAAAAGCCGTGTTGTTCGGCCTCGGCGATGCGCCACGGTTCGACGGGAAAGAACAAGTGATAGCATCCGCAGGCGTGAATGCTGTCGTACAGGATCGGGCGGCCGTCGGGGCCGAGGCTGACGCGCCAGAGGATGCCGTCCAGTTTCCCGGCGAACGGGTCCCAAAAGCCCGACGGCGTTCGGGCCGGGAACCAAGCCGTATAGACGAGCTGGATCACGATTTCGCCGTGAAAACGAGTGAAAGCGAGGCGCCGGTAGACCGTCGGCGCGGTCGTGTCGACGGTTACGCGCCCGGCGGTATCGTAGGCCGGGGCGCCGAGTCGATCGTCGCGCGTTTCGGTCTCGACTTCGAACACGGGCGCGAAAGCGTCCAGAAGATGTTCCCGGCTGCGCCGGTCGGGCCGGGGAACGCCCAGGGAATCGCGCGGCATGGCGCGCAGGATGCGGCGGACGGCCGCCGGCTTGTAAGGCATCACGGCCGGCGCATAGATCCGCGTCGGCGTGTCGGCGCCCGGCGATGCGAAATCCGCCCGTTGCGCGCCGTGCAGAGACATGATGCCGAAACGGACCGGAATCGCGGACAACGGATACAGACCCAACGCTTGCGCCCAGCGGTTGTAGGAATCGGGAACGCGCGCGGACTCGCGCAGCAGGTCGCGGTATTCTTGCACGGCGAAGTCGTGTTCGATCAGGCGCGCCGCGCAGCGTTCGAGCGCATCGGGCGTCGGCGTCGTTGTCCCGTTCGACGCCGGCAGGTTCGCGCTTTCCGTCAAGCGGGCCCGGCGGTCGAGGTCCCGTAGGCGGCGCACCCAAGCGTCGAACGCCGGGCGGTCGAGGTTTTGTTCCGCGAAAGACGCCAGGAAGCGGTTGGCGCGTAAATAGGGAAAGCCCGGAATGCGGACGGCCTCGGCATCGGTTGCCGGAGCGGTCGCGTCGTCGGCGGCCTTGAAGAGGGCCAGGCACGAACGCATATCAGTGTTTGTCCGCCGGTCTTCGTGAAGTTGAGATGAAATTCCCGCGCATCCGGCGGTAAACCCGGCGGCAATCATGACGACGGCGTGAACGGCCAACCGGGAAAGGATTTCAGGAACGTGACAAGGACAGCGTACCGTCATGATCTCTCTTGTAGCCCTGCAGTGAGCCGTTAGAGCGGATCATGATTTATCGGAACCGAACGGTGCTTTCGATAAATCATGATCCGATCTAGGATACCTGCAATCGTCCGGGATCGCCAATACGGCCGTCCCGGAAAAAGGCGAATACCGAAAGGAAGACCGTGATGCCGACCGCGCAAATCGAACAATCGTTGCAGACCATCGGCAGGTTGCCCGACGGCGTCATCGACGTTGCCGAAACGGCCTTGTTGCTGGCGGCCCTCGATTGTCCCGGCACGGGCATGGCGCAATACCGCGATCATTTATCGGGTTTGGCCGAGGCGACCGCGGCGGCGGCGCGCGACATCGAGACCGCTTCGGAAAAGGCCTCGGCGATCGGCCGGGTCCTGTTCAGCGAGTTCGGGTACAGCGGCGACGTTAAAACCTACGACGATATGCAAAACGCCAATTTGATTCAGGTTATCGAACGGCGCAAAGGCCTGCCCGTCGCACTCGGCATTTTGTGTTTGCACATGGGCCGCGCCCAGGGCTGGCCGATTGCCGGGACTCATTTCCCGTCGCATTTTTTATTGCGCTTTAACGAAGGGCGCGATCCGCTGGTGCTGGACCCGTTTCACGAATGCCGGATCCTGAGCGAGGAAGATTTGCGTGCCCTGGTGAAAAGAATGCTCGGCGAGGACGCGACGTTCGATTTTCGCTACTGCAACCGCGCCGACAACCGCGACGTGCTGATACGGCTTCAGAACAACATCAAGGTGCGCGCGGTGGAAACGGGCGATCTCGACCGTGCGCTCGAAATCTTGCGCCGGATGATCCTGATTTCGCCCGATCATCCCGGATTGTGGTTCGAGCGTGCGGTTCTGTTTTCGCGCCAGGGCCAGGTCAAGGCCGCGATGGCGACGGCGGAAAAATTCATGACGCTGCCGGCCGCCGCGCCGCATATGCCGCGCTTTCGGGCGCTGCTGATGGCGCTGCACGGACAATTGCACTGACCCCGGCACCGCTTTAATTTTTTTATCAGTAAACCATCGCCTCGAGTGGCCTCGGTTGATACACTGGCACCGTCATGTCGATTTTCGGAATTTTTCGATGAGCGTTACCGATTTTATGAATGCCCTGGAGCATCGGGTCGACGATATCCTGTCGTCCTGCACCAGCTGCGGTCAATGCGTCGAGGTGTGCCCGATGCCGGAACCGGCGGGCATCGATATCGGCGATTCCGGCGCGATCGCCGGCGGCGTTCTCGATATTCTGCGCGGCCGCCCGGCGCCGGACGTCTCGGAACGTTGGGCGTTGTCGTGTTCGAACAGCGGCCATTGCATTGCGGCCTGCGACGATGGCGTCAATCCCCGGTTCATGCTGCTGATGGCGCGCTCGGCGATTCACCGGCGCAACGGGGATCAAACCGCGCGGCGGAAAGGTGCTGGTAAATTTCAGGAAATGAGCCGCGGCGAACGGGTGCTCTCGCGCCTGCAGCTGCCGCCCGACGTGCTGGCGAAAGTCCGCCCGGGCCACGGCGAGGCCCGCGAGACCGCGGCCAAGCCCGATATCATTTTCTATACCGGCTGCAATATCATCAAGACGCCGCATATCGCGCTGTTGTGTCTCGATGTGCTGGAGACGCTCGGCGTGCGTTACAAGATCATGGGCGGGCCATCCCATTGCTGCGGAATCATTCAGCTGCGCGCCGGCGACGTTGCGAATGCGGGCCGCATGGGCACGCGCACGGTCGACACGTTCGCCGACACCGGCATCGGCGAAGTGGTTTCGTGGTGTCCGACCTGCAACATTCAGATGGGCGAGTTCCTGTTGCCGACCTTGGAGTCCGCCGGCGGGGAAAGACCTTTCGAAACCGCGATGTTCGCGGTGTTTCTCGCGCGCCGTCTCGACCGGCTCAAGGCCCATATGGTGCATCCGGTCAGAAAGCGCGTCGCGTTGCACGAGCATACCGGCACGCCCGGCGTGAACGAAGCGGTCCGGCAAATCCTCTCGGCGATTCCGGGGCTCGAGATCGTGGAGCTCGACGAACCGCCAGTCGGCTATATGTGCAACGGTCTCGCCGGCGTCAAAGGCTATAAAAAAGAGGTGCATCGGCGCCAGCTCGATGCGGCCGCCGCCGCCGGGGTGACGACCTTCGCCGGAATTTATCATGCCTGCCACCGGGATTTGTGCGGCTATGAAAAGGACCGCCCGTTCGAAGTGGTCAATTTCATGGAGCTGGTCGGGGCGGCGCTGGGCCTATGCCACGCCGACGTTTTCAAGCGCCTGAAGATGTTGAACGACGCCGATCTGGCGGTCGCCGAAACCGCGGATCTCATCGATGCCTACGGCCTCGACCCCGATGAAGTCCGCGCCATTCTGATCGAGAACGCGGTCGCCGCGCCGCCGGTTCCCTTATCCTGAAAATATCGGCCTTCTTCGAGCAGCGATCTCACGACGTTTTGCCTCCCCGGGCGCGGTGAGCCTATACTGGGCCGAATAAGGGGAGAGGAAGAAACATGACGGCATCGAACAACACCCGGCCCGAACCCGATACGATTTTGAAGCAGATCGCCGCGTACGTATGCGCGGACGAGGCGTCGGGAGCCCGCGCGCGCGACACGGCGCATCTCTGCTTTTTCGACACCATCGGTTGCGGTTTTCCGGCGCACGATCATCCGGAATGCACGAAGCTGCTGGGCCCGCCGGTCGAGGGCATGACCGTGCCGTTCGGCGCGCGCGTGCCCGGCACCGGCTTCGAGCTCGATCCGGTCACGGCCGCGTTCAACATTTCGGCACTCAACCGATGGCTCGATTTCAACGATTCGTATTTCGGCAAGGAAGGCGGGCACCCCTCCGATAACTTGGGCGGCCTGCTCGCCGTCGCCGATCATCTCTCGCGCCGGCGCCGGGC
>JBBDTH010000006.1:0-3928 GCA_040904505.1 Rhodospirillales bacterium
AAAGGTTTTGATCTCTGCGCCCGCCTCGGGTGTTCCGTTGACCGTCGTCTACGGCGTCAATCACGACAAACTGTCGCCCAATCATACCGTCGTATCGAACGCATCGTGCACGACCAACTGCCTGGCCCCGGTCGCCGATGTCCTGCATAAGGCCATCGGCATCGAAAAAGGCTACATGACGACCGTACACTCTTACACCGGCGATCAAAGCCTCGTCGACACCTTGCATAAGGATCTGCGTCGGGCCCGCTCGGCAGCCTTGAACATGATCCCGACGTCGACGGGGGCCGCGCGCGCCGTCGGCCTCGTCCTGCCCGAGTTGAACGGCAAGCTCGACGGCACCGCGATCCGGGTGCCGACGGCGAACGTGTCGATGATCGATTTCAAGGTGGTCGCCAAAAAGAACACCACCATCGAAGAAGTCAACGCCGCCATGAAAGAGGCCGCGAACGGACGCTTGAAAGGCGTGTTGGGATACTTCGATGCGCCGTTGGTTTCCGGCGACTTCAACCACAACCCGTTGAGTTCGGCCTTCGATTCGACTCAAACCCAGGTGGTCGAGGGCAATCTGGTCCGCGTGTTGTCCTGGTACGACAACGAATGGGGCTTCTCCAACCGGATGTCCGACACGGCCACCGCCATGGCCAAGGTCGGCTGACGGCCCGCGCGCCGATACGCCGTTTCACGAAACGGGGCCCGTGATTGTCATGGGCCTCGTTTTTGTTTCCCGGCACGCGTTATGATCGAAGCCCTGTGATCGACCCCTGTGATCGACCCATGACAAACCGCATCGTCATCATCCACGATCTCGGCCACGCAACGGCGGCAATGCGCGCGGCCGCCGCCTACGGTCGCCGGGTTATCCTGCGGAGCGCGCCGAACGCGGCCTCGTACCTGAGCGCCGCCGTCTTCAACGCCATCGTCGAAGACGGCGCGCAAGCAGTCCCCGGCGCGCGCTTCGACGCGGTGTACGATTGCGGCGCCGAACCGGGGTTCGCCCTCAATGCCCTGCGTCACGGCGTTAAGACGGTCCGGGTCGATGCCGCCGGCGACGTCCTGCGCAAGATTTCCGAGATCGCCGAACAACTCGGCGCGTCCGTGGAAGCTTACGATGGTGATGGCGATGGTGATGGCGACGTCGCGCCGGTTCTCGATCTCGCCCTCGAAAAAGATCCGGACGCCGCGTGCCGCGACTGGTTTGATCGCCCATAAACGGGTACATACGCACGATGACCGAAACCGATACCCCGCGCTGCCGGCTTTATCTGATCACGCCGCCGCAACTCGACCTCGCGACCTTCGCCGACGTTTTGGCCGGCGCGCTCGATGCGGACGATGTCGCCGCGGTGCAGTTGCGCCTGAAAGACGCCGATGACGACGCCGTCCGCCGGGCGGCGAGCGTTCTTGCCCCGGTCGCGCAATCGCGCGGGGTCGCCTTTCTCATGAACGACCGGCCGGACCTCGCGCGGGAAACCGGCTGCGACGGCGTTCATATCGGCCAGACCGACACCCCCTACGCGCAAGCCCGCACGATCCTGGGGGACCGCGCCACCATCGGCGTCACCTGTCACGATTCCCGCCACCTTGCCTTGGAAGCCGCCGAACAAGACGCCGATTACGTCGCTTTCGGCGCGTTTTTCCCGACCGGCACCAAGGAAACCCGGCACCGGCCCGAATCGGATATCCTGAGCTGGTGGAGCGACATCATGACCGTGCCGTGCGTCGCCATCGGCGGCATTACGGTCGAAAACTGCCCGCCCCTGGTTGCCGCCGGCGCGGATTTTCTCGCCGTGATTTCCGCGGTCTGGAACGATCCGCAGGGCCCGGGCGCCGCGGTCAAGGCCTTCAATCGGGTGTTCGAAAACACTGAAAGACGACCGTCTTTATAAAGCCGGCATCGCCGCTGCGTCTGGTCGTTGCTTCGGCGCGGGCAACCTGTTAGGTTCCGCGCCGCACAAGTCTGTTTACCCTCAATCGATACGGTTCGACGATGAAGATCAACGGGAATGCCATTCGCCCCGGCATGGTGATCGAACACCAAAAGCGGCTTTGGCGGGCCGTCCGCACCCAGCATACCCAACCGGGCAAAGGCGGCGCGTACTTGCAGGTTGAATTGAAGGATATCCGCGACGGAACCAAGCTGAACGAACGCTTTCGGTCGGCCGAAACCGTCGAACGGGTCCGCCTCGATCAAAAGGATTACCAGTACCTTTACGGCGACGGCGACATGTACACCTTCATGGACACCGAAACCTTCGAGCAGATGTCCATCAGCGAGGATATCATTGGTGAGGATCAGGTCTGCTACCTGCAGGAAGGCATGGCCGTCACGATCGAATCCTACGAGGACAGTCCGATCGCCGTGCAATTGCCCGACACCGTCGTCCTGACCGTTACCGAAGCCGATGCCGTGATCAAAGGACAAACCGCCGCGTCGTCCTATAAGCCGGCCATGCTCGACAACGGGGTCAAAACCATGGTGCCGCCGCACATCGAA
Organism: Rhodospirillales bacterium; assembly: GCA_040904505.1. Taxonomy (GTDB): domain Bacteria; phylum Pseudomonadota; class Alphaproteobacteria; order Rhodospirillales; family CALINB01; genus CALINB01. The sequence continues at coordinate 2,498 of JBBDTH010000006.1, forward strand.
ACCGGCACCCGGATCGTTATCAACACGGCCGACGGTTCTTACGTCGAACGCGCCAAGGATTAGCGGGATGGCGGCCACGACATTCGGTCGATCGGCCGCCTTGAACGTGATGGTCAATGCCGCCCAGAAAGTCGGGCGGCGGCTGGTCCGGGATTTCGGCGAAGTCGAACATCTTCAGGTCTCGAGAAAAGGCCCGGCCGATTTCGTCAGCACGGCGGATAAAGCCGCCGAACAGATGCTGTTCAAGGAACTCGAAAAAGCCCGCCCCAAGTATTCGTTCCTGTTCGAGGAGCGCGGCGCCATCGAGGGCTCGGATACCTCGAACCGCTGGATCGTCGATCCGCTCGACGGCACCACGAATTTTCTGCACGGCATTCCCCATTTCGCGATCTCGATCGCCCTGGAACGGGACGGCGACCTGCTGGCCGGAGTCGTGTACAACCCGGTCATCGATGAGCTTTACACGGCGGAAAAAGGCTGCGGCGCTCACGTCAACGGCAGACGTTTGAGGGTCTCGGCCCGCAAGGAGCTCGATCAAGCGCTGTTCGCCACCGGCATCCCCTTCAAGGGGGTCAAGGACCACCCCGCCTTTTTAAGCCAGTTGGAGGCGGTCATGGCGGTTTCCTCGGGCGTTCGGCGCTTCGGCGCGGCCTCGCTCGACCTCGCGTATGTCGCCGCCGGGCGCTATGACGGCTTCTGGGAAACCGGCCTGCAGCCCTGGGATATCGCCGCGGGCATCGTTCTGGTGCGCGAAGCCGGCGGATTCATAACCGAAATCGGCGGCGGCGCCGAAATGTTAAAAAGCGGCAATATTTTGGCGGCAAACGACTCGCTGCACGACTCTCTCGGCCGAATTCTGAGAAAAACCGGCACCGTCTAACCGTTCCCTTGCCTCGGCAAACCGGTTGTGCGCCAAGCGCCCCTTGGCTATGGTGAGTCTGCCCACCTTGGCAATGCCACGGGCGATACACACCCGACGAGGGCCGCAAGGAACAGGAACACCATGACGATCCTGCAGAGTGACTCCATTTTGAAACCCTATCGATTTCTTCTCAAGATAGGCTTGATCAAGACCCGCCTGATCAAGACCGGCTGGGCCCTGTCGCTCGCGCTGATCGGCGTCTGTATGAGCGCCGCCGCATTCGACGTCCGGGCGCAGCAGACTCCCTACTACAACCTGAACACTCCGGAAGTGACCGTCGATCTCAGCGTCCTGAATGACGGCGGGCTCGGCGCGCCGCGCGTCGGCGCCGTGTCGCCGTCCGTCGGCGGCGGCAACCTGCTGATGCCCGGCAGGCAACCGCCGACCTCCCGATTGCTCGTCAAGCCGCCGCGCAAGCCGAGTGCCGCGCGCAGTACGGTCGAACGCAAACCCCGTAAAGCCCGCGCCGAAACCAAAACCGCGAAAGCGGCCCCGAAAGCGGCCCCGAA
>JBBDTH010000006.1:4028-13398 GCA_040904505.1 Rhodospirillales bacterium
CGAAAGCGGCCCCGAAAGCGGCCCCGAAGCCGCCCCCGAAACCCACGGCAAAGCCGGCGGTCAAGAAAGAGCCGAAACCCGGCTCGAAACCAGCCGCCGTCGCGCAAAAACCCGATTCGGCGCCCGTTTCGTCCGCGCCGCCGCCGCCGCCCGCCATACCCGGCGCGCCCGACATCGCGACGGCGCCACCGCCGCCGGCCCCGACGACACCGACCTCGCTGGCCCCCGAAAAGAAAACGGCAACAGCCCCGGCGGCTCCGGCCGACAAAGAACAAGCCTCGGCTGCGCCCGACGCTCCCGCGCCATCCGGCGACGGCGGGAAAAACGTTCAGGTGGTTTTCGCGGAAACGTCCGCCAAGATTCCAAGTGGCGTAACGGCGCAACTGAAAAGCCTGGCTGACCAACTCAGCACCAAGGACACCCTGCGCCTGCAATTAAAGGCCTATGCCGGCGGCAAGGATATGACGCCCAGCAAGGCCCGGCGGCTGTCGCTTTCCCGAGCTCTCGCCGTACGCTCCCAGTTGATTTCGGCGGGCGTGCGCAGCACACGGATCGACGTGCGGGCCCTGGGCGATAAAACGACGGAGGAGCCCCTTAACCGCGTTGACGTCGCAATCGTTGAACGATGACAGTTTCGGCGATAACACGTTGACTCAGAAGGCGACAGATTGATGCTCGGGCCCCGACGCTTCCTGATCCGGATGATCGTTTTTGTCGTCGCGGTCTGCGCCCTGCTCGGCGCGCTTTATTTCCCATTGCAAAACGCCTTCATGACCAATCCGCCCCTGAACGGCCTGATCGTCGGCGTTTTGCTGCTGGGCATTTTCTATAACTTCCGCCAAGTCGCCCTGCTGTATCCGGAAGTTTCCTGGATCGAAAGCTTCCGCAAACCGCATTCGACGCTGTCACAACAGCAGAGCCCCCGGCTGTTGGCGCCGATGGCGGCCATGCTCGGCGAACAACGGGACCGGCTCAGCCTTTCCACCCTGTCGATGCGTTCGATTCTCGACGGGATCTATTCCCGCCTCGACGAGTCGCGTGATCTGTCGCGCTATATTATCGGCCTGCTGATTTTCCTCGGCCTGCTCGGCACATTTTGGGGCCTGCTCGAAACGGTATCCTCGATTGCCGACGTCATCGCGAGCTTGAAATTTTCGGGCACCGACATCGGCACGGTCTTCAACGATCTGAAAAAGGGACTCGAAGCCCCCCTCGACGGCATGGGCACGGCGTTCAGTTCATCCTTGTTCGGTTTGGGCGGCTCGTTGGTCCTCGGCTTCCTCGATTTGCAGGCGGGCCAGGCCCAAAACCGTTTTTACAACGACCTCGAGGAATGGCTTTCCGGCATCACCCGCCTTTCCAGCGGCTCGTTGCCGGGCGACGGCGATCACTCAGTTCCCGTTTATGTTCAGGCCTTGCTGGAACAAACCGCCGAAAGCCTCGAAAACCTGCAGCGTATCTTGACGCGCGGCGAGGAAAGCCGGATTTCGGCCAACACCAGCCTGTTTTCCTTGGTTGAAAAAATCGAGACCCTGACCGACCATATGCGCACCGAGCAGGCCTTGATGACCAAGCTCGACAAAAGCCAGGACGAGCTCAACAAAGTTCTGACGCGCTTGGCCGAAGCGACGGAAGCCGGGGGCGGCATGGACGAATCCACCCGCACCCATATCCGCAATCTCGATGTTTATCTGTCGCGCCTGCTTGAGGAACTTGCCAGCGGGCGCGATGAAATCATCAAGGAAGTGCGCGGCGAGATCAAATTGCTCGCCCGTACCATTGCAAAAATGTCCGAGGGGTCGGAGCGCTGACACCGACCCGCGGATGACCCAACGAACGGCTCTATAACGTATGGCCACGATCGCCCGACGCTCACACCGATCACTTAATATATGGCCCGGTTTTGTCGACGCCCTGGCGACGCTCCTGATGGTCATCATCTTTCTGTTGATGATTTTCGTGCTCGCGCAGTTCTACCTCAGCGACGCCATTTCCGGGCGCGACAGCGCGCTGGCCCGCCTGCAAAATCAAATGAGCGAGTTGGCCGACATGCTCGCCTTGGAACGTAAATCGAACGAGGATTTACGCGCCGACATCACGCAACTGTCGCAAGAACTCCAAACGTCCATTTTCGTGCGCGACACGTTGAGCGACAACCTGCAATCGATGGCGCGCCGGGCCGAAGGCGCCGAGCAAAAGGCCGCGGGCCTGGAAACCGAGCTTTCCGACGCCCTGAAAACCATCGAGGCGGACAAGGAAACCATCGAACTCAAGGTTCGGGAACTCGCGAAGCTGAACGACGATATCGCCGCGCTCACGGCCTTCCGCGAGGAACTCGAGAAAAAGGTCGCCGGTCTTGCCGGAAAACTCGAAAAGTCGGAAACCGCCGTCATCGAGGAACGCAAGGCATCCGAAAGCGCGCGCGCGCAGGCCGCCTTGCTGAACAAACAGATGGCGACGTTGCGCGAACAGCTCGGCCGTTTGGAAGCCGCGTTGGAAGCCAGCGAGAAGCGCACCAAGGAACAAAAAGTGCAAATCACCTCACTCGGCAAACGTCTCAATGCCGCTTTGGCGAGCAAGGTTCAGGAGTTGTCCCGCTACCGCTCCGAGTTTTTCGGGAGGCTCCGGGAGGTTCTCGGGCAGCACCGGGGCATTCGGATTGTCGGCGACCGTTTCGTTTTTCAATCCGAGGTCCTGTTCGCAAGCGGTTCGGCGGAAATAGGCTCGGAAGGCCGCCCTCAACTTGCGCAGCTCGCGAAAACACTGAGCGATATCGCCAAAAAAATCCCCGACGATATCGATTGGGTCTTGCGGGTCGACGGCCATACCGACAAAGTGCCGATCAGCACGTCCCGCTATGCATCCAACTGGGAGCTTTCGACCGCACGCGCCATATCGGTCGTCAAACTCCTGATCGAAGAAGGCATTTCACCCGACAGACTCGCCGCCGCCGGTTTCGGTGAATTTCAACCGATCGACGCCCGACAGGATGAAATCGCCCTGCGCCGCAACCGTCGAATCGAACTCAAACTAACACAGCGCTAACGCTTCCCGGCTTTGTCTTGAAAGAACATCTCAAACCGATCTTGATTCTGTTTCTGATCGTTTTCATCGATCTGGTCGGTTTCGGAATCGTCATCCCGCTGCTGCCGTTTTACGCCGAGCATTTTCAGGCGACGCCCGCGATGGTCGGCATCGTCATGGCGACCTATTCCCTGGCCCAATTCATCGCCGCGCCCTTGTGGGGCCGCATCAGCGATACCATCGGCCGACGCCCGGTGTTCATCATGAGCCTGACCGGCGTGGTCGTGTCCTATGTCTGGCTGGGATTAGCCGACAGCCTGCTCACCTTGATCGCGGCGCGCGCCCTGGGCGGCTTCATGGCCGGCAACATCACCGCGGCGTTCGCCTATATCGCCGACGTGACGGCACCGGAACACCGGGCACGCGGCATGGGCATGATCGGCGCCGCGTTCGGCCTCGGCTTTATCGCCGGTCCCGCGATCGGGGGCCTGCTCGCCGGTGCCGATGCCGCGGCGGCCGATTTTCAAACCCCACCGTTCGCCGCCGCCGGGCTTTCGCTCGCCGCCCTGATCTTGACGGTTTGTTTTCTCAAGGAATCCCTGTCCCCCGAAAGCCGCGCCGCCGCCGCCCATGAACCCCGAAGCATCATCGGGCAGCTTATCCGGAATTTGCGACGCCCCGAGATCGGCTTCCTGATTCTTCTTTCGTTTCTGGCAACCTTCGTTTTCGCCGGTATGGAAGCCACCTTCGCCATGTGGTCGACCCGCACGCACGGCTGGGGGCCCGCGCAAAACGGGTATCTCTTCGCCGCCGTCGGCATTTTAATCGCCGGCATTCAGGGCGGAATGATCGGCCCGCTCACCCAGCGGTTCGGAGAAGCGCCCCTGATCGTCAGCGGCGCCGCGATCTTGGCCGCCGGCATGTGCTTGATCCCTTTTTCCGATCATCTGTCAGTCCTGGCCCTTGCGATGACCCTGTTGGCCGTCGGTTTCAGCATCCTCTCGCCGTCGCTCAACAGCTTGATAAGCCTCAGGAGCCACGCCACCGAACAGGGCGCCATCATGGGCGCAACCCGGAGCGCGACGACGCTGTCGCGCGTTCTCGGCCCGATCTGGGCAGGCATGCTGTTCGGAGTTCTCGGCAAGGATTGGCCCTACTGGGCCGGCGCCGTCCTGATGCTGGCGGTTGCCGTCCTGGCCCGGCGCACGCTCCGGTACGCCCCGACCCCGCCCCCAGGGGCGCACTCAGGGACACATCCGGGAGCGCCCCCCGGAACGCCCTCTCCCGCCGAAAAAGGCCCCGGCGAATAGATCGGATCATGGTTATCGGAACCAAGGGTGTTTCCGATAACCATGATCCGATCTAGGCGATCCTCCTCTTGCGCAAGCCCGACCCGTCGCGTATATAGGGCGCCCTGAACCGCAGGAGCCAGGCCATGAAGAAGGATATTCACCCGGATTATCACGACATCACGATCGTGATGACGGACGGCAGCAGCTTTCAGACCCGTTCGACCTGGGGTGCCCCGGGCGAAACCCTGAAGCTCGACATCGACCCGAAAACCCATCCCGCCTGGACCGGCGTTCATCGCCTGATGGACAGCGGCGGGCAATTAGCCAAATTTAACAAGCGCTTCAAAGGCTTCGGCCTTAAAAGCTAACGTCCTTATCATCCGGCATTCATAGGGCGCCGACGATCCGGGCCTTTTAGAGCCGGGATACGGAACTCGACGTCAATAATCCTGAAATAGCCTGCATCGTCAACGGCTTGTCCTCGTTCGGCGTTTTGGTATACTGGCCGAAACGCGGGGGAAATCAACCGACGTAAAATTAGGGGTGGCTCGTAAGCCACACGACTTTGTGTTCGATGGGCTGTAGGCTCTCGGGCATGCCGTAAACCGGTAAGCCCGCGTTAAGAGCGTTAGGGATACATTAGCCCGATGGCAAGACGGCGTGGAGAAGTCACCTACGAAGTCCATGTCCTCCAGGGTGGCCGCTGGCAAATGCAGGCGCGCTATCAGGAGTGGCAGATGGACCCTGCCATCGATGATGCCCGGAATCTCGACCGGTTGCCGGGAATCGAGTGCGTTAAAGTCGTTAAAGAAGAATACGACGATGACGAAGGCCTCAGCAAAGAGACCATCATCTATCAATCCGGCGCCGGGCGCAGCGGACGAAGCGGCGGCGGCGGTTCTTCCGCCGCATCGTCTTCGTCATCCTCCGATTGGGACGATTTCGACGATGAGTCCGGCGGCGGCCGATCCCGCAGGAGGTCCGGCGGCAAGCGCGGCGCGGACGGTTTTGGAGACGACCCGGACGATTTCGACGATTTCGACGATATCGACGGCGGGCTAAAACGAAAAAAGAAGCAAAAATCCGGCAACGGCGGAACGGCCGTTCAAGTGCTGGTAAAAATTCTCCTGATCACCCTGCTCAGCGTGGCGATTGCTGCGGCACTCACCGGGATTGCCTTTACGATGCTCGGCGGAGTCGGAATCAAGGCTTCCGTCAAAACCAATCTCCTCTCGGCGCTTTTCGTCGGCAGTTTCCTGTTGTCGCTGGGATCGATCGGCATCCCCTATATGCGCAAGATCAGCTTCGGCGGCTCGAAACGTCCCAAACCTCCCGCGAAAACGAACAAGCCGGCCCGCCGGTCGGCCGGGCCGGCGAAACCCGCGCGCACCGCCAAAAAGAAACAGAGCGACGACGATATCGACGCCCTGTTCGCCAAGGCGGAAGCCAACCTGAAGGATGACGCGGACGACGAACCTTTCGAAGCGCCGCAAGACGTGCCGGAAGCCCCGGAAGAAAGCGTCGAACAACCGGGCGGCCTATCGGCCGCAGCTGAAAAACAGAGACAGTTCGCACTGCAGTTTCTGAACAGTTCCTTGAGCCAGCTCAGCGACGAACACAAGAAAATGGAGAGTTTCCATAAATTCGGCGTCAATCTTTTCATGGCCGGCGCCTGCGAGAACCTGGGCGAAAAACGCGGTCTCGAACCGGCGGAGGTCGAGGCCATCCTCAGCGAATGCGTGCAAGTGATGGGCTTTAAGGAATCCGATGCCACCGGATTTGCCGGCAAGTACGAGGAATACCTCCTGAACGATGCGCGCTATATGCAGATGTTCCAATCCGGCCGCAACGCAATGAATACCTTCCGCGGCGACGAAGAAGCCGGCCTGAAACACCTCAACCAAGCCATGCGGGAATGGAACAAGCCGAAAACCAGGGAAGAAGTCCAGGGGCCGGTGACGGTCCTGTTTACGGATATCGCCGGTTCGACGGCCATGACCCAGCAACTCGGCGATGCCGGCGCCCAACAGGTCGTCCGGGCGCATAATCGCGTGGTGCGCGAAGCGCTGACGCAATACGGCGGCCGGGAGATCAAGCACACGGGCGACGGCATCATGGCCTCGTTCTCGACGACGTCGAACGGGGTCGAGGCCGCGATTATGATGCAACGAGGCGTCGTGGCGCACAATACGGCCAACCCCAACCTGCCGCTTCATCTGAAAATCGGCATCAATGCCGGCGAACCGATTTCCGAGGATAACGATCTGTTCGGCACGACGGTTCAAATGGCGGCCCGAATCGTGGATAAGGCCCAAGCCGATCAGATTTTCGTATCCGAGATCGTCCGGGGCATTTGCGCCGGAAAACCGATCCGGTTTACCAATCGCGGCGCCTACGACATGAAGGGTTTCGACGACGGGGTCGTGTTGTACGAGGCTCTGTGGCAGGAGCCCCAACAGGCGGCGGAGGCTCCGGCGGCCGCGGCGCAATCCTGATCGTTATCCTGATCTTTTCCCATAAGCCCGTTTTCGGGCCTTTTTCCGGTATAAAAAGGCGCTGAACGAACTAAGGGCCGCCTTGCGAGCGGCCCTTAATAATACCTCGGCCTGTTAAACTTGCCGGACGACTTTTTATGTAGGAGGAAACTCTAATGACCTCGCCCCGGCGGGTCAAGCGCCGTTACCAGGAAAAAAAGCCGCCTCATAAAGAGGCGGCAAAAGTTTAACAGGGAGGCGTCAAAGTGGATGGGACGTATCCCATCTCTTCTCAATGTATTGCCAACTCTTTAAAATAGCGTTAAAGCCTTATTGTGGGAATGCACCCCAAAAAACCCAAAGAAAACAGCCATTTACAGGCTATTTCCTGGGTCATTTCTTAAAAACGCTTTCGGCGCCGTGGCGGGCCGATTGCTTGACGGCGATGGCCTTGCGCACCCGGGCGATCTCCGTCTCCAACTCGGCTATGTAATCCTGCAGCGCCTCGATCGACATCACGTCGAGATTTCGGGGCTCCGGTTTGGGCGCCTGCGGTTCCAGATCCAGAATATCCATTTCCCCATCCTCTCGGTGGTTGGCTCATTCAATTGTCGGCACCATAATCCAAGATAATTCCGCCGCCAAATTCAACAATGCACCGAAAACCGCTCTCATGCCGTCATGGGTTTAAATACCTAATTCCGCGCCGCTAAAATCCTTAAAACCCCGGTTTGACCCGCCCCGGGAACGGCCTATATAAGGGGTACGGAAAACCGGTCTTATCCGTGCCGGAAAGGCAATAACGCAATTTTTCTAACAAAGGTGGTTTGGCATGAATGTGCCTTTGATGCCGAAGGCGACAGCCGTTTGGCTCGTAGAGAACACAGCATTGACGTTCGAGCAGATCGCCGACTTCTGCGGCTTGCACGCCCTTGAAGTCCAAGCGATCGCGGACGGCGAGGTCGCGATCGGCATGCAGGGCATGGACCCGATCGCCAACGGCGAACTGAGCCAGGAAGAAATCGACCGGTGCAGCGCGAACCCGCGCGCCAAGCTGAAAATCCTCAAGCCCGTCAATCCCGCACCGAAGGCGCGAACCAAGGGAGCACGGTACACCCCGGTTTCGAAACGCCAAGACCGGCCCGATGCGATTGCATGGCTCTTGAAGAACTACCCCGAACTCTCGGACGGGCAGATCGCCAAACTCCTCGGCACCACCAAAAACACCATCAACGCCATTCGCGAGCGAACCCATTGGAACATGCCGAATATCAAACCGCAGAATCCGGTCGGTATGGGCTTGTGTTCGGGCGAAGAATTCGAACGCATCATCAAAGTAGCCCGGCGGCGCGCCGAGAACGCCGCCAAACGAGCCGCAAAAGAAAAGGCCCAGCAAGACGCCCTCGCGGGAACCTCGGCCGACAGCCTCGATACCCCGGACGCGCCGGAATCGACGGCACCGCCGGCGACCGCACCCTCGTTCGTCCCGCAAGGCGGAACGGCGGGCGATTAGGCTTCCCGGAGCCGCCGCCGGAGCCGCCTAAAGATACGGCCGTCCCTCGATTTTCCGCGCATCTTCTTGAGACGACGGGATACATCGGCACCTTCGCGCGGAAGGCGCGCACACGCTTCTCACCGACATTAAAAACCGGCCCAATCTAGGAAAGGGCCGGGAACGAACGCGTTAATGTCGGGATAATTCGGCGATTTCGTCTTTTATGCGCAGCTTTTGTTTCTTTAGGCTGCAGATTTCAGTGTCATCAGGATTAGTGCGGGATTCGAGTTTTTCAAGTACTTGTTCGAGAGCCTGATGTTTTACTTTTAAGGCCTCAATCTTGTGTACTACACCCATATATGCGTCCCCTTTGTCCTTACTTCCCATGAACCCCTAAATTTTAGCGCCGACAAACGAAAAAATCCAGGGCTGCTTGAACCCTAAAAAAAGTTTCAATATTTTCAACCGCTCCCCTACCGATCCCCCAAACATATCCCCAATCCGCGTGCCGTCGTCACCAACGTTCCCGTCAGATCGACACAGGCCGTGCCGTGAATGGCTTCTTCCAAGGGGATATCCGTTACCTCCCGGTTGCGCCACGCCACCATGCGCCCGCTCTTGTTCTGCGCCATGAGATCGACGGCATGCACGCCGAACGCGGATGCCAGGATGCGATCGTAACTGTTCGGCGTGCCGCCGCGCTGCACGTACCCGAGCACCGTGACCCGGGTTTCAGCGCCCGTCGCCGCGGCGATCCGGTCGCCGAGGACGTGTCCGACGCCGCCGTAGCGGACGGTGCCGCTTTGAGTCCGCTCGAACACCGCTTCGCCACCGGCTTCCTTGACGGCTTCGGAGCAGACCACGAGCGCATGGTTCCGGCCCATCTGCTGGAGTTCCTTGATCTTCGCCGCGACGGCGTCGAGACGGTAGGGAATTTCGGGAATCAGAATAACGTCGGCGCCGCCCGCCAGGCCCGCGCTGAGGGCGATGTGGCCGGCATCGCGCCCCATGACCTCCAGGATCATGACCCGCTCGTGGCTCGCGGCCGTCGGCTGGAGCCGGTCCAGGGCCTCGATCGCGGCGCT
>JBBDTH010000007.1:0-13307 GCA_040904505.1 Rhodospirillales bacterium
CTGACCCTGATGGCCGCCGTCGCCGGCGGGCTCGTGATCTATTTCATCCGCAAGGGCTGGATCGGCGGCAACGGCAAGCGCGGGCGCAAACGCTAGACGGCCGGTGGTCCCGACACGCCGAATAACCGCCGCCGGTGTTTCTCTCGGGTCGTGTTTCGGTTTGCCTCATCCTGAGGAGCCCTTCAAACGCATGCGTTTGACCTCTTACATCCTTCGAGACACCGCGCCTTCGCGCGGAGCGCTACGGCGGGTTCCTCAGGATGAGGCAAAAGGGCGTCTCGAAGGATGCAAGAGGCAAACCGAGACATTCCCGTCACTCAAGCCCCTGTTGCGTAAGCCGGGCCGGGTTTTTATAGTGGGGCCGAAAACCTTTCCGTAAAAAGGTTCAAGGAATGTACCGGCGGCCGGCCCGCCGGCAGGGAAAACACGGGATGACGCAAACCACGGGATTCACGGACGATACCGAAGAACGCGGCCCCTTAAGCGGCATCAAGGTCATCGAGGTCGCCCTCGCCATGGCCGGGCCCTATTGCGGCCTGATGCTGGCCGATTACGGCGCCGACGTGATCAAGGTCGAGCGCGCGGGCCGGGGCGACGAAAGCCGGTACTGGCCGCCCTACTTCAACGACAAGGTTTCCCACTATTTCGCCGCGGTGAACCGCAACAAGCGCAGCCTCGCCATCGATCTGAAATCGCCCGAGGGCGTCGAGGTTCTGCGCAAGCTCGCGTCCGAGGCCGACGTGCTGCTCGACAATTTCCGCATCGGCGTGCTCGACCGTCTGGGCCTCGGCTACGACGATCTGAAAAAAATCAATCCGCGCCTGATCTACTGCTCCATCAGCGGCTTCGGCGCGAGCGGGCCGCGCCGCGACGAGCGCGCCAACGACGCCATCATGCAGGCCTATTCCGGCGGCATGAACCTGACCGGCTATCCGGGCGAGCCGCCGGCGAAGATGGGCATCTCCGTGGCCGATATCGGCGCCGGCCTATTCGGCACCATCGGCATCCTGATGGCGATCGAAGCGCGCCATCGCACCGGGCAAGGCCAGCGCGTCGACACCTCCTTGCTCGAAGGCCAGGTCGCGATGATGGCCAATCATTACACCTCGTTCTTTTCGACCGGCCGGCCGCCGACCCGCAAGGGCTCGTCGGGCCAGGGCATGGTTCCCTATCAGGCGTTTCAAGCCAAGGACGACTGGATGGCGGTCGCCTCGTTCACCGAGGTGATGTGGGCGGGCGTATGCCGCGCCATCGACACGCCCGAATGGATCGAGGACGAGCGTTATCATAACGCCAATATGCGTTTTCAAAACCGCGACGACCTGATCGGCAAGCTGAGCGACATCTTCGCCGCGCAGCCGGTTTCCTATTGGGAAAAACGCATGCACGCCGAGGGCGTACCGTTCACGCGGGTCAATTCCATCGACCGGGTCGCGGAAGAGAAACAAGTGCAAGCGCGCGACATGATCCGCACGGTGATGCACCCGGAAGCGGGCCGCATCCGCATGGCCGGGTTGCCGCTCAAATTCTCCGACACGCCCGGCGACATTCACGCCCCGCCGCCGCTGCTGGGCCAGCATTCGGCCGAGGTGCTGGCGGGCCTCGGCTACGATCAAGCCGAGATCGACAACCTGATCGCCGAGAACGTCGTCGAAATCCCGAACGCCGACAAAGCGGCCGAATAGACTCCCCGAGGCACATCGAAAACCCCATGACGCTCCTGACGCCCGAACTCGAAAAATACATCGGCATGGAATCGGAAATCGAGATCGCGTGCGACTCGGTCGAGCGCGGCGCGGTCAGGCGCTATTCCCAAGCCATCATGGACGACGATCCGCTGTATCACGACGAAGCGGCCGCGAAAAAAAGCAAGTACGGCGCAACCGTCGCGCCGCCGCTCTTGCCCATGTATATCTTCCGGCGCGATTTCGGCACGCCCGATCCGATCCGGGAAAACGCGGCGAACCCCGATTTCGACGGCATCGTCGGCGCCACGGTGCAAGGATTGCCGCCGCTGCCGCTCGAGGGCTTCGCGCTTTTGAACGCCGGTACCGACGTCGAGTTTTTCCGCTATGCCGAACACGGCGACAGGATCACGGCCAAGAACCGCTACGACGGCATCGTCGAGAAGGAAAGCCGCTCGGGCCCGATGCTGCTGGTTTTCATCGAGACCGAATACCGCAACGACAAGGGCGAGCTTTTGATGCGGGTGAAGAAAACCCACATTCGCCGCCCGCCGAAGGCCCGGACACAATGAGCCTGTCGGCGTCGCGTTTATATATGGTGTCGTCACCCCCGCGCAGGCGGGGGTCCATGCCGCGGAAAAGATGGATTCCCGCCTTCGCGGTAATGACGGGATGACAATTGCCAACCATTTGGCATGGGCCAAAATGCAGTACAAACCCTAAAGCGGCTTGAAATCATGACGGACAAAAAGCAAATCCATTTTGAGGACGTTGCCGTCGGCGATGCGGTGCCGCAGCTTACCGTCGGGCCGCTGACGACGACGCACCTGATGCGCTGGTCGGCGGCGATGGAGAACTGGCACAAAATCCATTACGACCTGCCGTTCACCCGGGAGCACGAAAAGCTGCCGAATTTGCTGGTCAACGGCTCGTTCAAGCAGCAGTTCATCGTGACGTTACTCAAAGATTGGTGCGCGCCGGACGGCTGGCTGTGGAAGGTCACGTTCCAGTTCCGGGCCATGAATCAGGTGAATGAGACGCTCCGGGCCTGGGCCAAGGTGACGGAAAAGCGCGCGGCCGGCGATTACGGCCTGATCGACCTTGAGCTCGGCCTCCTGAACGAGGAAGATAAGGAGTCGACGCCGGGCTCGGCGACCGTCGCGCTGCCCTTCCGGGGCGGCAAAGCTGTGCCGTATCCGTTTGTTCCGCCGAAAGAGTAAATTAAGGTAGAGCGCCATGTCCGATATGCCGAAAGCGATCCATATCAAGGAAGAGGGCCCGCGCGAAGGTTTCCAGAGCGAACCGCCGATCCCGACCGCGCGCAAGATCGAGCTGGTCGACGCGCTGTCGGAAACCGGCATCAAGCAGATTCAGGTCGGCTCTTTCGTCAACCCGAAGAAAGTCCCGACCATGGCCGATATCGACGACCTCGTCGCCGGCATCAAGATCAAACCCGGCGTCAGCTACACCGGGCTCTGGTTCAACGAGCGCGGATTCCTGCGCGCGCTCGAGACCGGCAGGCTCGACGTCAAGGGCACGCTGCAAACGACCGCCTCGGAAACCTTCCTGCAGCGCAATCAGGGCCGCACCCTGCGCGAACAGATCGACAGCCTGCCCGGCCTGATCGCGATGTATAAATCCAAAAACGTGCCGGTGCCGCGCGGCTCGGTGATGTGCGCGTTCGGCTGCAGCTACGAGGGCGATATCCCGCCGAGCCGCATCGTCGGCTTGGTCTCGGAGATTTTCCGCCTGTCCGATGAGCACGATTTAGGGCTTCGGGAGATCGCGCTCGCCGACACCATGGCCTGGGCGACCCCGGACAAGATCAAGCGCGTCGTCGGCGCGATCCGCGAGAAATTCCCCGAGGCGCGCCTCAACCTGCACCTGCACGACACCCGCGGCATGGGAATCGTCAACGTCTATGCCGGCCTCGAAATGGGCGTCGACAGTTTCGATTCGTCCGTCGGCGGCCTCGGCGGTTGCCCGTTCGCCCCGCACCGGGGCGCGTCGGGCAACGTCTGTACCGAGGATCTCGTGTTTCTGTGCGAGGAAATGGGCATCGAAACCGGGATCGACCTCGAAAAGCTGATCGAGGCGGCGGACCTGGCCGAGGACATCGTCGGCCACCCGCTGCCGGGTCAGATCAAACTGGGCAAAAGCCTCAACGGCATTCGCCGTAAACTTCAACAAAAAGCCGCCGAATAACGCACCGGCGGCGCGACACGACACGGGAGGACATCATGGCTGTCGGTTTGACAACGGCATTGGCCGACTTCGTCGCCGGGGTACCGTCGCGCAATATCCCGCCCGAGGCCGCCGCCATCGTCAGTCTCGGCTTCACCGACAGCATCGCCACCATGATCGCGGGCCGCGACGACCCCGTGGTCGCCGCCACGCAAACCGGCCTCGAAAGCCTGAAAAGCCCGGGCGGCGCGCGCCACTATTTCACCGACGCGACCTCCTCGGCGCCCCTCGCCGCCTGGATCAACGGCGCCGCCGCGCACGCGATGGATTACGACGACGTTTCCATGCTCGGGCATCCGAGCGCGGTGATGGTGCCGGCGATTTTAGCGGAATCGGAAGAACTCGATCTGTCCGGTAAGGACATGGTCGCCGCCTACGTCGCCGGTTTCGAGGTTTGGGGCGAATTGGTGTTTCGCGAACGCGGCTCGCACCGCAACGGCGGCTGGCACCCGACCGGCGTCTTCGGCAGCCTCGCCGCGGCGGCGGCGTGTTGCGTGCTCCGCAAGCTGACCCCGGCGCAAACCCGCAACGCGCTCGGCATCGCCGCCTCGCAATCGAGCGGGCTGATGTCGAACTTCGGCTCCATGGTGAAGCCGTTTCATGCCGGGCACGCGGCGTTCGCCGGCGTCATGGCCGCGCGGTTTGCCGCCGCCGGCATGGAGGCTTCCGAAGACGCCCTCGAACACCCGCAAGGCTTCCTGCGCGCCGTTTCGGAAACCGGCGACACCGACCGCGAAAGCCCCGCCGACATGGGCCGGGATTGGTACATCCTGAAACGCAAGCTCAGCATCAAGCGCTATCCGCTCTGTTACGGCGTGCATCGCATCATCGACGCGACCATCGACCTCGCAAAAAAAGAAGACCTGAACGCCGAGCGGATCGAACGCGTCGTCGCCCACGTCGGCAAGGTGCAGGACACGATGGTGCGCCACAAGCGCCCGGTGAGCGCCCTGCAGGCGAAATTCAGCGTCGAGTTCGCCGTCGCCGGCGGCATCGTCGCCCGCCGGGTGGGCTTGCGCGAACTGACCGACGATTTCGTCAACCGAGCCGACATCCAAAACCTGATCGGGCGGGTCGGGCGCGAGATCACCGAGGAAACCGATCCGAATATGGAGACCTATCCCTATTTCGACTGGATCGACGTCACCTTGAAGGACGGCAAAACGCTCACGAGCGAGAAGGTCGCGCGCGCCAAGGGCCACGCCCACAACCCCATCGCGGCCGATGAACTCTGGGCCAAGTTCGACGATTGCCTGAGCGGGGCTTTCGAACCCGCGAAGCGCCGCGCCCTGTTCGACAAACTCCAGAATATCGAGGCCCTTTCTTCCGCCCGCGCCCTCTATCGATGAGTTGAGACCATGACCACCATCCAAAAACTGATGGATCTTTCCGGGCGCGTGAGCATCATTACCGGCGGCGGCGCGGGCCTCGGCTATCAGATGGCGACCGCGCTCGCGGAAGCGGGCTCGAACATCGTGATCTGTTCGCGCACGGTCGAAAAATGCGAAACCGCGGCCCAGGAGATTGCCAAGCTCGGTGTCGAGGTGCTGGCGCTGGCCTGCGACGCCTCGAAAGAAGATCAGATCGAAACCCTCAAGGACGCGGTGATGGACAAGTTCGGCCGCGCCGACGTGCTGGTGAATAACGCCGGGCGCGCCTGGTTCGCGCCGCCCGAGGAAACCCCGCTCGAGAAGTGGCAATACGTGATGGACCTCAACATTACGGGAACTTTTCTGTGCTCGCAGATTTTCGGGCGCGTGATGATCGCCCAAAAGCGCGGCAAGATCATCAACATCGCCTCCGTTTCGGGCCTGCGCGGCAAGAACCCGAAGGTGCATAATGCGATTTCGTATAACACCAGCAAGGGCGCGGTCGTGAACATGACCCGCGACCTCGCGGTCAAATGGGCGCAATACAACATCCACGTGAACGCCATCGCGCCGGGATTTTTTCTCGCCAGCCGCAATCAAGGCCGGTTCGAGGAACGCAAGGAACAGATCCTCGGCGAGATCCCGTTGCACCGCCCCGGCGGGCCGGACGATCTCAAGGGCCCGGTGGTGTTTTTGGCCTCCGACGCCTCGGATTTCGTCACCGGCACGATTTTGTCGGTCGATGGCGGCGTCACGGCCTGGTAGAAGACAAAGAACCAAAAAACAAGGAGACCGCACGACATGGAAGGCCAGCACGGCGACGACCGAGCCCTGTATCAACTGCCCCCGGATATCCTTGAGTACCGGGACATGGCGCGCAAGATCGTCGAGAAGGAACTGCTGCCGCTCGAGCAGGACTATCTGAAAAGTCCGCACGCGGGCTACGGCCTGCAGCCGATCACCAACCTGAAGAAAGCGTTTCCGAAGGAAACCACCGATAGGCTATTCAAGATGTCCAAGGAGACCGGGCTTTGGTACCTGATGGTGCCGGAGTCTCACGGCGGCAGCGGGCTCTCGATGCTCGCGCAAATGGCGATGGTCGAACAGTTCATGTACACGGCCGTGCCGTTCCCGTTCGTGAACGTGCCGAATATTCTTTATAACTGCGTCGGCGCGCAGGCCGAAAAATATCTCAAGCCCGTGATCGAGGGCGAGAAGGTCCACTGCTTCGCGCAGACCGAACCGCAGGCCGGTTCCGATCCGGGCGGCATGATGAAGACGGCCGCCGTCAAGGACGGCACGGACTGGATCATCAACGGCACCAAGATGTGGATTTCGGGCGCGGCGGAAGCGGATTTTCTCATGGTGCAGGCCGTGACCGATCCGGAGAAGCGCCAGCGCGGCGGCATCACCATGTTCATCGTGGACCGCGACAACCCGGGCGTGAAGATCGAGGAGCCGGGTATTTCCACCTGGCTCGGCCCGACGCCGACCACGTACATCGTGCATTTCGAGGACTGCCGGGTCAGCGGGGACAACGTGCTCGGCGAGGTCGGCAAGGGATTCTCCTTGGGCCAGCAATGGCTGACGATTCATGATCGGCTGATGCGCGGGCCCTATTCGCTGGGCAAGATG
This sequence comes from Rhodospirillales bacterium, assembly GCA_040904505.1. Taxonomy (GTDB): domain Bacteria; phylum Pseudomonadota; class Alphaproteobacteria; order Rhodospirillales; family CALINB01; genus CALINB01. The sequence continues at coordinate 6,935 of JBBDTH010000007.1, forward strand.
CAGCGGGCCTTCGATATGTGCATCGAGTGGGCGAAAGGCCGCGTCACCTTCGGGCGGCCCATCGCCGAGCGCCAGGCGATTCAGTGGAAGCTCGTCGATATGTACACCGATATCAGCGCGCTGCGCTCGCTGCTGTACGAAATGGCGTCGCGCGGGGATTCGGGCGAGGACGTTCGGGTGCAGGCCGCGATGGTCAAGATGTGCGCGAGCGATTGGGGCTCGCGCTGCCTCGATCACGCGATCCAGATTCACGGCGCCATGGGCGAATCGAGCGAATTGCCGTTGACGCTGTTCTACCGCTACGTGCGGCATTTCCAGATCGGCGGCGGCACCAACGAAATTCAGCGCCACATCATCGCGCGCAGTCTCATCAAAGGCTAACAAAAGGACACGACCATGGATTTACGATTGAAGGGGAAACGATGCCTGGTGACCGGCGCCAGCCGGGGGATCGGCGAATGCGCGGCGGAAATGCTGGCGGCCGAGGGCTGCAAGGTTACGGTGGTGGCGCGGCGCGAAAATCTCCTCAAGGAGCTCGCCGATCGCATCGAGGCCGCCGGCCATGAGCGCCCGACCATCCTCGCCGCCGACGTCACCGCGCCGGGCGCGCCCGAGAAAATCCGCGACGCGGCCTACGCCGCCATGGGCGGCGTCGATATCCTGGTGAATTCGGCCGGCGGCTCGCGCCCGACCGAATGGAACGCCCCCGAGGCGGAATGGGACGAAGGGATGATGCTGAACTTCACGGCATTGCGAAGGCTGAGCACGGCGTTGGTGCCCGGCATGCAGCAAAACACGTACGGGCGCATCATCAACATCACCGGCAGCGTGGAGCCGCGCGAGGTCAACATCGCGAACGCGGCGAAATCGGCGGTCCATGCCTGGTCCAAGGGCCTGTCGCGCACCGTCGGGCCGGACGGCATCACGGTCAACTCGATCTCGCCCGGGCGCATCAAGACCGAACAGATCATGCAGCGCCGCCACCCCGACCCCAAGGAGCGCGAGGACTTCATCAAGAAGAACATCCCGGTCGGCTATTTCGGCGAGCCCGAGGATTTGGTCTGCCTAATCGTCTTTCTGGCCTCGCCGGTCGCGCGCTACATCACCGGCGAGCTGTTTCACGTCGACGGCGGCATGAAGCGCTTCGCGCATTAATTTAGGAGACTCCGTCATGTCCGATGCCCCGAAGCCCCCCGCCTTGAATCCGGGCGACGTGCCGGTGAAAATCGGCACCCGCTATCCGCAAGCGTTGAAAGGCGCCTCGGAAGCGCGCGAAAAACGGGCGCTCGGCGATGCCCTCGGCCTCAAGAACTTCGGCGTCAATCTGGTGCGCGTGAGGCCGGGCACGGAAACCTCGATTCGCCACTGGCACAGCAAACAGGACGAATTCATCTACGTGCTCCAGGGCGAGCTGACCCTGATCACGGACGAGGGCGAGCAGATCCTGACGACCGGCTTGGCGGCCGGCTTTCCGGCCAATACGCCGAACGGACATTGCCTGGCGAACCGTTCCGACCGGGACGCCTTTTACATCGAGGTCGGCGACCGTACGCCCGGCGATGAGACGACATATTCGGATGTGGATATGGAAAAGCGCTGGATCGACGGCACGGAGGCCTTCGTGCGCAAAAACGGCACGCCGTATTGACCCGTCTTGATCGAGGTCATTCTCTTTCTCTTCCCTCTTGTTAAGCTGCCGCCGACACTCAAGGAGCTTGCACGACATGACCGCAGCATCGAATCCGATCGTCGAGACGTTTTTCGACCGTGCGACCTATACGTTTACCCATATCGTCGCCGATCCCGGCGGTAAGCAATGCGCGATCGTCGACTCGGTCCTCGACTTCGATCCGAAATCCGGCCGGACCAAGACCAAATCGGCGGATGACGTGATCTCGTTCGTTGAAAAGCACAAACTGACGGTGGCCTGGATTCTCGAAACCCATGCGCACGCCGATCACCTGACCGCCGCGCCTTACCTCAAGAGCAAGCTCGGCGGGAAAACCGGCATCGGCGAGCATATCGCGACGGTTCAGAAGACCTTCAAAAAGATTTTCAACGCCGAGCCGGGTTTCGCCACCGACGGCTCGCAGTTCGACCGCCTGTTCCGCGACGGCGAGGAATTCTCGATCGGAACGCTGACCGCCAAGGTCGTCCATACGCCCGGCCACACGCCGGCCTGCCTTACATATTCGATCGGCGACGCCGCCTTTATCGGCGACACGCTGTTCATGCCCGATTACGGCACCGCGCGGGCGGATTTTCCCGGCGGCGACGCGGCGACGTTATATCGGTCGATCCGAAAAATTCTCGCGCTGCCGCCGAAAACCCGGCTGTTCCTGTGCCACGACTATATGCCGGGCGGGCGCAAGGTCGCCTGGGAAACCACGGTCGCCGAGGAAAAGGCCAAAAACATCCACGTGCATGACGGCATCGGCGAGGCCGACTACGTCAAGATGCGAACCGAACGGGACAAGACCCTCGACATGCCGGTGCTGATCCTGCCGTCCATCCAAATCAACATGCGCGCGGGGCATTTTCCGCCCGCGGAAGGCAACGGCGTTTCCTATTTGAAGCTTCCCTTGAATCTTTTGTGAAGCCGCCGGCCTTCGCCGTTCTCCGTCCCGTCTTGATCCAACTCAATGCCGCGCCGGCCGGGAACGTCTATAACTCCCGCATGCGTCATCGGCTCCGGCACGCCCCCCTGGTCAGCCCCCCTGGTCAGCCCCCCTGGTCAGCCCCCCCTGGTCAGCCCCCGTCGCGGCACAGCCGAAAACCGGCGAACACGTCGCGGCGGTCGGGCTCGAAGTAGTTGCGGTGCTTGCCGTCCACGTAGTGCGAGCGCGTCGTCCAGGCGCCGCCGCGCAAGACCCGCGTGGCGCCGAACAGGGGTTGCGAATAATCCCGGTAGGCATCCGGCGCGAAACCGGGAAACGGCGCGAAGGTCGTCGCCGTCCACTCCCAGACGTTGCCGATCATTTGCCGGCAGCCGAAGGGGCTGTCGCCCTCGGAAAAAGCCGCGACGTCGACGCTCCCCAGGGTGCGCCCGTCGAGCGCCGCGTGCGCCGGCGCCGGTTCCGCGTCGCCCCACGGGTAACGGCGGCCGTCGTCGGCGAAACCGCCGCCATCCGGTAACGCCAGGCAGGCGGCCTCCCATTCGGCCTCGCTCGGCAATCGTGCGCCCGCCCAGGCGCAATAGGCCTCGGCCTCGTGGGCGCAGACGTGAACGGCCGCGCACGCGGGATCGAGCGGCACCCAACGGTCGAACCGCCGTTCCGACCAGCGCCCCGGCCCGTCCGCGCGCCAGTAAAGCGGATGTTTTGCACCGGCCCGGCACCGCCAATGCCATCCCGGCTCGCTCCACCAGCGCGCGTCGCCATAGCCGCCGTCGTCCACGAAGGCGGCGAACGCGGCGTTGCCGACGGCGGTGCGCGCGATGCGGAAAGGGGCGAGCGTCACGGGATGCGCCCATTTTTCGTTGTCGAACACGAAGGCCGCCCCGCGCGGGCTGCCGAGCCTCCAGGTGCCGCCCGGAATCTCGGCGAAACCGCCGAGCGGTTGCGCCGGAGCCGCGGCATCGTGTCGCGCGTCGGCGAACGCCGGCGTCGGATACGCCAGGGCCTGGCGCGTCCAGGCGAAGGCCTCGCCGTGCATGTCCTCGTGAAAGGCGCCGAATTGATAGATGAAGCTGTCCTGCTCGTCGGCCTCGGCCTTGCCTTCGTCCCCATGCAAACGCTCGATCAGAGCCTCGAGAACGTCGTTCATATAGCGGTGCGTCTCGGCGCGCGACAACAGCGGCAGATCCCAGCGCACCGCGTGGGGAATGGCGATGGAATCATAGATTTCGTCCGCATTGGCGAGGATCGGCGCGCGGTCGTAGAGTTGCCGCAGAATAAAATACTCGTAAAAATAAGCGACGTGGCCGATTTCCCACAAAAGCGGATTGACGGTCTCGAGCTTAGGGCCCATCAATTGGCTGTCGTCCAGATCGGACACCAACTCAAGCGTACGCGCGCGGGCATCGCGCAGCAAGTCGGTAAGCCGGGATGTGGATACGGTCGCGGTCATCGGTTGTCGTCGACGAAGATAAGCCTATACCATAGCGCGATGAAGATTATTCTGATCACGCCGGCGAAAAAACGATCCAAATCCGGCAACCGCAATACCGCCGTCCGCTGGGCGCGCCTCCTGCGCGGCCTCGGCCACCGGGTCGCGGTCGCGGAAGCCTACGACGACCGTCCCGCCGACGCCATGATCGCCCTGCACGCCTGGCGCAGCGCCGAGTCCATCTCGCGTTTCCGGGCGCTTTACCCCGACCGCCCGCTGATCGTGGCGCTGACCGGCACCGACATCTATCGCTTCCAAAAAAGCCACCCCGCCGTCTGCCGGCGTTCCATGGAACTGGCGGACCGGCTGGTGTGCCTGCACGATCTGGTCCATCGGGACATTCCGAAACAATTCGCCGGCAAGCTGCACGTCGTCCACCAAAGCGCCGCGCCGCTGCCCGCGCCCCGCGCGCCCGGCAAACGGCATTTCGACGTCAGCGTGATCGGCCACCTGCGCATGGAAAAGGACCCCCTACGCGCGGCCTATGCGGTGCGCGGCCTTCCCGCCGCCTCGCGTCTTCGGGTCGTCCATCTCGGCAAGGCCCACGACGAAACCTGGGCGCAAAAGGCGCGCGCCGAAATGAAACGAAATCCGCGCTACGTTTGGCGCGGCGAGATTCCTTATGCCGCCGTGCGACAGGCGTACCGCAAAACCCGTCTCCTGGTCATGAGCTCGGTCATGGAGGGCGGCGCCAACGTGATCTCCGAGGCCGCCGTCGCCGGCGTGCCCATCGTGGCCTCGGATATCCCCGGCAACGTCGGCCTCTTGGGCACGGATCATCCCGGCCTCTATCCGGTCAAGAACACCCGGGCGCTGCGTGCGTTGCTGCTGCGCTGCGAACGAGACCCCGCCTTCCTGCGTGAACTCGAAAAACGCAGCCGCCGCCTCGGCAAGACGTTCACGCCGGCGCGCGAACGCGACGACTGGCGGCGGGTGCTGTCGAAAATCCGGCAAGGCGGCTGACGCTCGCCCTCATCCCGAGCAAGAACATCCTCGATCCTTCGAGACGCCGCGCCTTCGCGCGGAGCGCTACGGCGGGCTCCTCGGGGTGAGGCAAGATGCTGTGAAAATTGATCTCATGCTGAGGAGCGAAGCGTCTCGAAGCATGAGGTCAATGATGGACTCGCTTTTTTGCGGCCCGCAAAGCCGTCAACGGTGCAGGACGATGGGCTCCAGGTGGTCGCCTTGCGGCCGCACCGTGCCGATCACGGCGGCGGACGCGTAGCCCAGTTTGTTCAGCGCCGCGACGCAGGCCGCCGCGCGGTCTTCCGGCACGCCCGCCAGTAGGCCGCCGGCAGTCTGCGGATCGAACAGCAACGCGACGTGCGGATCGTCGGGAAAATCCGAACCGTTTTTGATCGCCCGGCGCAGGCGCACGTTCTGCGGCTGCAGGGAACTGAAAATTCCCGCCTGTACCGTCTCCTCGGCACCTTCCATCAGCGGCACGCGCGCGAGATCGATCACGGCATCGGTGCCGGACGCCTTGGTCATCTCGACGAGATGACCGAGCAAGCCGAAGCCGGTGACATCCGTACAAGCGGACGCGCCGTGCTCGAGCAGGCACCGCGCGCCGGCGCGGTTCGATTGCAGCATGTACATGAGGGCGTGTTCGATCCAGCGGCCCTTGGCCTTGGCCCGCATGTCGGCGGCGAACAGGGCGCCGGTGCCGAGCGGCTTGGTGAGGATCAGGCAATCGCCCGGACGCAGGCCGCCCTTGCGCAAAACCTTGTCACGCTCCACCAGACCGTTGAGCGCGAATCCCAACGACAGCTCCGCGCCTTCGCTCGTGTGCCCGCCGATCAGCGCCGCGCCCGCTTCATTAAGCACCAGGAGCGCGCCGCTCAACATTTGCGTCAGATCCTCGATCATTTTGTCTTCCAGGCCGAACGGCACGCCGGCCAGCGCCAACGCCGTTTGCGGCTCGGCCCCCATCGCGTATATGTCGCCGAGCGCGTGATTGGCCGTGACTTGGCCGAACACGTAAGGATCGTCGATAAAGGTGCGGAACTGATCGACCGTTTGCACCAAAACCTTGCCGGGCGGAACCGCGACGACCGCGGCGTCGTCGGGCGCGTTCAGGCCGATCAAGACGTCGTCGCGTTCGATCGGCTCGAGCGTGCCGAGCGCGCGTTCCAGGGCGCTTGCGCCGACCTTGGCGCCGCAGCCGCCGCAGCGCATGGCCAAGGCCGAAATCTCCCGCAGCGCGTCCGGCCCCGCGAGCCCCGGCGCGACGGCCGGCGCCTCAGCGGCGGGCATCTCGGGCAGT
>JBBDTH010000008.1:0-13286 GCA_040904505.1 Rhodospirillales bacterium
GTAGCCCGGAACGGGGGAGATTACAAGCGCGGCGGAAAACCGGCCGGAAATGTGCCTGTATTTCGGCTTTAACGACGATGGCGGAAAGCACCGGCTGCCGCTTTTTCTCCCGCATTCTCCCCGTTTTTCGTCCTCCCCCCTGAATATGTTAAGCTTTTCAAGCGCTAGATCGGATCATGATTTATCGGAAGCATCATTCGGTTCCGATAAATCATGACCGGCTCTAACGTCGAAAACAAACGGAGGATGCATGCGTATTCTTGCCGTCCACCCCGGCCCGCTGATGTACACGAAGATATTTCTTCGCCTGGAACCTCTCGGATTGGAACTGATCGGCGAGGCGGCCCGGCGCGCCGGCCATGCCGTGCGCTTGATCGATCTGCAGACCGACACGCACGCCTTTTATTTCAAGACGATCAAGGATTGGCGGCCCGACGTCGTCATGTTTTCCTGTAACTATTTAGCCAACCTTCCCGAAATCCTGGATATCGCCAAGGCGACCCGCCGGACGGCACCGAATACGTTCGTCATGGTCGGCGGACATAGCGCGTCGTTTATCGCGGAGGAAATCCTCGAACACGGGAACGGCGCCATCGACTGCGTGCTCCGCGGCGAGGGCGAAGCGGCCATCGCGCGGCTTCTGGAGGCCGTCGAGCACGACCGCAATTCCGTCCACCACGTGCCCGGCGCCGTCACGCCCGACGGCCAGGGGCCGGCGCCGATTTTTGTCGAAAGCCTCGACGACCTTCGCCCGGCCCGCGACCTGGTGCGCAAACGGAACAAATACTTCATCGGCCTGCTGGACCCGGCCGCATCGATAGAATTCTCCCGGGGATGCCCTTGGGATTGCAATTTCTGCAGCGCTTGGACCTTCTATGGCCGCAGCTATCGGACCGTCAGCCCCGAAACCGCCGTCGAAGAACTGAAGCGGATCAAGGAGCCGGGCATTTTTATCGTCGACGACGTCGCCTTCATTCAATCGAAGCACGGCATGGCGATCGGCGAAGCGATCGCGCGGGCCGGAATCAAGAAGGAATATTATCTGGAAACGCGCGGCGACGTACTGCTGCGCAACAAGGAGGTCTTCAAGTTCTGGCGGGATCTCGGCGTGAAATATATGTTCCTGGGACTCGAGGCCATCGACGAAGAGGGCCTGAAGAGGTTTCGCAAGCGGGCCGATCTGAACGAGAATTTCGAGGCGCTCGAGTATGCCCGCTCGCTCGGCATCACGGTCGCCATCAATATCATCGCCGACCCCGATTGGGACGAGAACCAGTTTCGCGTGATACGCGACTGGATGATGGAGGTGCCGGAAGTCGTGAACATATCGGTCGCGACGCCGTATCCCGGCACCGAACTGTGGCACGTCGACGGGCGGAAACTCACCACCCGCGATTATCGCCTGTTCGATATCCAGCACGCGGTCCTGCCGACTCGCCTGCCCCTGGATCGGTTTTACGCCGAGCTGGTGAAATGCCAGCAGGTCATGAACAAAAAGCACTTACGCTGGCAGGCGGTGAAGGACTATCTGCCGACGATCGCCGATCGCTTGGCGCACGGACAGACGAACTTTTTCCGGATGCTCTGGAAATTCAACTCGGTGTACGACAAAGACCTGCTGATGCGCGATCATGCCATGCCCGTCGATTACGCCATCGCGGTTCCGCCGCAAGCGCGCCGTTCGATAGACCCTAAATCCCTGTACGTTCACGCCGCCCGGGGCCGGCGCGGCCGCCAGATCGACGACGACACGGAACGTTTCGTCGAGACGTCGCGCATGGGCGAGACATCCTGACGCGCCGCCGGCCGGCCCGGCGAGCCGGCGGCGAACCGCGCGGCATTTATTCGTTTCGCGATTCGACCCGGAACTCCAGGATATGAGGCAGCGTCCGTAACGTGCCGACGAGTTCCGTGATGTTTTTTCTCTTCCGGGTCATGGTGCTCAGATAATATTCGAACACGTCTCCGCCTTCGGCAAGGCTGTAGCTGATTTCGTGGATTTTGAAATCATGAGTCGTGAAAATTCTTTTCACTTCGTCCTCTTCCGGCACATGATCCTTGGGAAATTTGAGCGTTTGAAATACCTCGAAGCCCGTGGTCAACATCCGTTCAAATCGCTCGAACAGCCAAAGCGTGATAATGACGATCAACGTGCCGGCAACGGCCGGTACCCAGAAGCCGATTCCGTAAAGAATTCCGACCACCGCCGTAATCCATATCGAGGCTGACGTCGTCAGCCCGCGGACCGCCAAACCTTCCTTGAAAATGACACCGGCGCAGAGAAAGCCGATTCCCATCATGATGGCCTGAGCCATGCGCGTAGGATCGGTCCGCACGATTTCCTTGGGGAGATCGCCGAGCCAATACAATTGCTTCTCCATGGCGACCATAAGAAGCGCCGACGCGACGCAAACCAAGGCATGCGTCCGAAATCCGGCCGGCCGGCCGTGATATTCCCGCTCCAACCCGATCAGGCTTCCGGCAAGCCACGCGCTGATAACGGGAACAAGCAACAGGAAACTGTTTTCCGTCATGGCCTGCAGCGCATCGACGGCTTCTCTAAAGCTGTCCATATGTCAGCCGCCACAAGGCGTACGCTAACGCCCCTTACGGCTCGCTGACGCTTTCCAGCGTTTTCCCTGCTTCGCTCGTCGACCCCTTAACCGAGATGTCGCCGAGCGAAACAATTCCGACGAGTCGTTTGTCGCGATTGAGAACGGGCAACCGGCGCAATTGTTTGGCCCCCATCATCTCGGAGACGTCGCCGATCGGCTGATCGTCAAAGCAATATTCGATCCCGCCGGTCATGACATTTTGAACGGTTTCCGTCAGCGGGTCCTTGCTCTCGGCAACGGCCCTGATGGCGATATCCCGATCCGTTACCATCCCGACCAATTTATCGTTATTGCTCACGGGCAACGCTCCGACATCCTGATCGCGCATTTTGCGGGCGGCATCCGTCAAAACGGTGTGCGACTCGATCACCTCGACTCGTGAAGACATAACGTCTTTGATTTGTGTGCTTCCCATGATGTTTTCCTATCTATCATTTCATTTACCCGGACTTTCCTTGTTACCGATTTCGGCGCTCTTCATCATTAACCTCTGTTAAAGAGGTCGGAAAATCCGAAGATTTCATGAGCGCGGCCGATCCATGCGCGAACGACATGCCTTGACGTTGAGCGATTAATTTATCACCGATCCGGTTTTTCGATACCGGCCATCGCGTCGGCATCGACCCATAAAGCGAATTCCGCTTCGCTGACGTAGCCGAGGTCCAGGGCGGCCTCCTTGAGAGTCGTGTTTTCTTCATGCGCTTTGCGGGCGATGTCGGCGGCTTTATCGTAGCCGATGTGCGGGGTAAGGGCCGTGACCAACATCAACGAGCGCTCGATTTGGCGGCCCAGCGTTTCCGTTCTGACGGCAATCCCTTCGATACAACGCGCGGAGAAGCTCTCGCAGCCGTCCGCCAGCAACCGGATCGATTGCAGGCAACTGTCGATCGTGACCGGACGGAAAGTATTGAGCTCCAGATTGCCCGAGGCGCCCGCGATCGTGATGGTCACGTGATGCCCCATGACCCGGGCGCAGATCATCGTAAGCGCTTCGGCTTGGCTCGGATTGACCTTGCCCGGCATGATCGAGGACCCCGGTTCGTTCGCGGGGATGTCGAGTTCGCCGAGGCCGCAGCGCGGGCCGGAACTCAGGAAACGAATATCGTTGGCGATTTTCATCAACGCCGCGGCCAGGGTGTTGAGAGAGCCCGACATGGCGACGACGGCATCGTTCGTCGCGATGGCCTCGAATTTATTCGGCGCGGATGTAAAGGGCAGTCCCGTCAAGTCGGCGGCGGTTTCGGCGAAGGCCGATGCGAATCCGTATGGCGCGTTGAGCCCGGTGCCGACGGCGGTGCCACCCTGGGCGAGTTCGTATAAGGACGCCAGGGCCGCACCGATGCCGGCGATGGCGTTGTCGATCTGCCGGGTATAACCCGAGAACACGTGGCCGACCGTCAGCGGCACCGCGTCCTGAAGGTGCGTGCGGCCGATTTTCACGACAGCGGAAAATTCTTCGGATTTTTCCGCGAGGGCCTGCCGTAATTTTTTCAAGGCCGGCAGAAGCCTTTCGTTCACGTCGAGCGCGGCGGCGATATGCATCGCGGTCGGGATGGAATCGTTCGAGGACTGGCTCAGATTGACGTGATCGTTGGGATGGACGGGCGATTTCAGACCAAGGTCGGCGCCCAACAATTCATTGGCGCGATTGGCGATCACCTCGTTTGCATTCATGTTGGTCTGCGTGCCCGAACCGCTTTGCCAGACGCGCAGTGGGAAATGATCCTTGAGCGTGCCGTCGATCACCTCGTCGGCCGCCTGCTCGATGGCATCGGCAAGTTTAGGATCGAGTCCCCCGAGACGCACGTTGACCCGCACCGCGGCTTTTTTCTGTATGCCGAGGGCGCGAATGAAGGCCGCGGGCAACGATTCCTCGCCGATCGGGAAATTTTCGAGGCATCGCTGCGTTTGCGCCCCCCAGTAGCGGTCGGCGGGCACCCGGATTTCGCCGAGCGTGTCTCGTTCGATTCGATAAGGCGATGCTTTTTTCATGACCCGACGATGACCCAATCCAAAAGCATCGGCAACCGGATTTACGCCGGCGGCGGAATATCCGGAGGCGTTTCGGGCTCCGGCCTCGGCGGGCCCGGGGGCTCCTTGATCGGTTCATCCGGGCGTTCGTCGGGTGCCGGCGGAATTTCCTTGGGGACCGGTTTCGGCGGAGGCTGCTTCGGCGGCAACTTATCCGGCGGCGGATCCCGTTGCGGAACCTGAGGACCCTGCGCCTGTTCAAGCATGCTCAACACGAAAGGATTGCTTCATCCGTTCCACAGGGTATCGCATGAGCGGAGTGTACCGAAGCATTGATCCGCTGCGATAACCTATGTTAACGCCGCCCCCCCTAAAGCCGATCTAGCGGATTCGGAACTGCACGGGCACGACGATTTCAAGCCGGTTCTTGGTCATGTCGTCGGGCATGCGCGGCAACGGCTGCGCGTGCCGGATCATCGCCTCGACTTCCCGATCGAGGCTGGCGAACCCGCTTGGCCGCCGGATTTTGTATTGAAGAACATGGCCGTTGCGGTCGATCACGAACCACAGCAAGGCGACCCCCTCTTCGCGGCGCGACTGCGCGCTGCGGGGGTATTCCTTATGTTTTTCGAGCCACGCCTGCAACAGCGACAAATAATCGGCGGCCGAACCCGGCATGCCGCCCGACGCCGTCGCCTGGCCGCTCCCGGTGTCGACCTGCTCGGTCACGCCGGACTTGCCGCCCGCGCCGGGGGTGGCGCTCGGCGCCTGGGCGGTTTCGATCTTCTTCGGATCGGGCAACGGTTTCGGCGCGGCGCGGACCGGTTCTGGTTTGGGCCGTTCGATGGCCTTTTCCGGCGGCTTCGGTTTCGGTTTCCGTTTCGGTTTCGGGATCGGCGGCGCCTTGACCTTCTCCGTTTTCTTTTCGACGACCTTCTTGACCGGCTCGGGCTTGATCGGCTCGGGTTCCGGCTCGATCACCGGCCTGATGATCGGTTCCGGCGGCACCTCGGCGGTTTCGACCGCCGGCACCTCGGGCGGCGGTTCGTCGCGTTTCTCGACAGCCTCTTTTTGTTCTTTTTGCGGCGGCGTCGGCGATTTCTCGCCGGGCGCGCTGCCGGCCACGCCCAAGGATATTTCGATCCCGCCGAGCCCGGCGCTTTTGGCGCCGCTCGGCGCGGGTTCCCAGAACAAGCCGACCAAGGCGGCATGGGCCGTCACGGCGCCGATCAACGCGAACGTCCAATGGCGCGGACCGAGCGTCATCATTGTCCCTTCTCCAGGGTCAGGAGCCGGACTTTCTTGACCTGGGCCTTGCGCAGGGTTTCCATCACGGCGATCACCCGGACGGCATCCGCCCCGCCGTCGGCCTTGAGCCGCACGGCCGCCGTCTTATCCTTCGCCATCAGGTCGGCGACCGCCGTTTTCAGGGCCGCTTCCTCGAGGCGCTTTCCGTTGAGTGCGAGACTGCCGTCGGCGGCGATCAGGATGACGATCTCCTCGGGTTCCGCGGCGCCTTGGCTGTGCGACGCCGGCGGTTCCACCGCGAACGGCTCGAACACCGACAGCTTGCCGACCACCATGAAGAAGATCAGCAACAGGAAGACGATGTTGATCAGCGGCAGAATGCGCGCGTCGTCATCTTTTTTCGAATCGGAACGGGCCAACTTCATCATCTCGTCCTAATTTCTTCGCTTTATCTTCTCGGCGTTCTTTTGCGTTGTTAGGGACTCGGCGCACGGATCAGCGAGACGTTCCGGCTGCCGGCCGCGGCGATGAGATCGATGGCGTCGATCGCTTTTTGTAACGGGACGCCGGCGTCGGGCCGGATGAGAAACCGTTGGCCGGGTTTACGCTTTACCTGCTCGCGCACGCGCCGGGAAAGCGCTTCCGGGCTGACGCGCCGGCTTTCCACCTGAAGGCCGTCTTTTTGAATTTCGATCAACACGGCACCGTCGGGCGAGGATTGCGTTGTCCCGTGTTCGGGCGCATCGAGCTCAACGGCATTCCACTGTTCGAGCGCGGACGCCAGCATGAAGAAAATCAGCAGAATGAAAACGACGTCGATCAGCGGCGTCAGATTGATGACGGACCGCCGGCGGCGCGCCTTATTCGCCGGCGGCAGCAGCGGCTCTGAGACGGGTCGCGGATTGAGGGAGTTCATGGTCGCTCGCGGTTGAAACGGCGGTGAGGTCGGGGGCGAAGATCTGCGCGACGCCGTCTTCCATATCGTGGGCAACGCGATCGACGATCCGTTCGAGCCAATTGAGAACCGCCACGGCGGGAATGGCGACGCCGAGTCCGACGGCGGTGGTCAGCAACGCTTCCCAAATGCCGCCCGAGAGCACCGCCGGATTGACCCGGCTGCCCGCCTGTTCGAGTTGTTGAAACGCATCGATCATGCCGAGCACGGTACCGAACAGGCCGAGCAACGGTGCCAGGGTCGCGATCACTTCCAGGGGACGCAGATACGCGCGCAACGAGTCGAGCAGGTCGGCCGCGAACCGGGCGACCTCTTCGCGCACCGCGTGTTCGGCGAGGTCGCCGCGCAGACGCCCGCCGATGGCCAGCGCGATCACGCGCGTGACCGGATTGGTCGAACCGGCGGCGACGCTGAAGGCTTCGCGGGTCTTGCCCGCGCGATGCAACGCGACGGCCCGGCGCGCCGACCGGCGATCGGACAGCTTGACCGACCGGAATTGCCACAGCTTGAGGATAATGACCGCCAAGGCCACGACCGACATAACCAGCAGGATGGCCACCACCGGCCCACCGGCGAATACCAGGTCCAAGGCCCTATCGAACATGCCGGATACCTGGCCCGGCGCTTCCGGCGCGTTCGGAACACCCAGGGCGGGCGCGTTCTGATCCATTGCTGAATTCTCCTTAAATTTAGGGTGTTGCCTTATAGATGCGGAACCTAGCCGGTTTCACCAAAAAACGCGACTCATTATTATTATCATGGTGCCATGCATTTTCGACAAGCCTCGCCCGGGCGGGATCGCCCAAACCGGGCGGTCCCTGCATCATGACAAAAGAAATGCCGCGGGGGCCTGGCGTCGGCTAACGTCCCCGTCGACACAGTTCGACCTGCGCTGCTTTCCCAGCGGAGTCTTGGAACCCCGAGGCCCGCCTTCGAAACCCCGCGCGGCGGCACCCCAAACGTTCCTGTTATAAAGACGGTCAGGCCGGGCTTTTTTACACCCCCCCACGGAAAAAAATTTTGCCCAACCGGCTGCTGTACGCTTCACGGCGGCCGGCAGAACCAGCCGGCCACCGCACCCTGCCCGGCCGCCGGGACGGCATTACCACCGATAGCGCGCGGTCAACCGTACCGTGCGCACCTCGCCGGTATAACACGCGGTCGAGAAGCAGCGCGTGAAATACTGCCGGTCGAACAGGTTGGTCACGTTCAAGGCGAGTTTCAAATCGTTCCACGTGTAATGCAGCGCGGCGTCCGCCAGGGTGAACGACGGCATCTTGATCGTACCGTCGGAAGAGTAGGTCGTGCCGACGTAGCGGACGCCGGCGCCGATCCCGAGGCCCTTGGCGGGGCCGTCCGGTTGCGTATAGTCCGCCCACAACGACGCCAGGTTTCTGGGCTCGTACGCCGGTCGCTGGCCGAGGTCGGTGCCGTTGCTTTGCGTCACCTCGGCGTCCACGTACGTATACGAGCCGATGAGATCGAGGCCGCGCGCGAGCCCCGCGACGCCTTCCAACTCGATGCCCTTCGAGGTCACTTCGCCGGTTTGAATGCTGAAACCGGGATTGTCGGGATCGGAGGTCGTCACATTCTTGCGTTTCGCGGAAAACGCCGACAGCGTGATGAACGAGTTGAACCCCGGCGGCTGGTATTTGACTCCGACTTCGTATTGGGTGCCGGTTTCGGGAGCGAACGGCTGCGACTGGGCATCCGTGCCGATGACCGGATCGAACGATTCGGAATAGCTGAAGTAGGGTGCGAAGCCGCTGTCGAAGAGATAGACGAGCCCGGCCCGCCCCGTGAACGCCTCGTCGCGCTGGTCGGTTTCCGAATCCGTCAGGCGATTGACGGATTTCAGCCGCGCCCAGTCGTAGCGGCCGCCCATAGTAACCACCCAATGCTTGTCGAGCTTGAACTGGCCTTGCGCGTAGGTGCCGATTTGACTTTGGTGCTGATTGGTATTGCCGATCAGGTTCGCGGTCGTCACCGCGCCGCCGTAAACCGGATTGAAGATATCCAAATTCGCGGCCGTGCCCCGCCAGCGCTGGTTTTTGAAGTCGGTATCCAGGAAATCCAACCCGGCCAGGAACGTCATGTCGACGATTCCGGCGGACGCCTTGGCCTTTAGGTTATTGTCGATGCTGATGATGTCCGATTTCTGCGGCCGGTATTCCGCGCGCCGGGTTACCGTTTTGGAATCGCCTTGCAATACCAGCGGGCTGATTTCCCGGCGGTCGACGTCGGAATAGAAATACCGGGTGTTTTGGCGAAAACTGAAAACATCGTTGAAACGATGGTTAAAGTCGTAGCCGATCGAATAGGTATCCTTGTCGTTCCGGTCGAAATCGGGCTCGCCCATGAAACGGTCGAACGGAATTTCGCCGTTCGGATTGGTGCGCAGGGTTCCGCTGATCGGCAGGAAAACGGCAAACGCGCTGCGGTCGCGCTGATAGTGCGTCAGGATCGTCAGGTCGGTGTCCTGGGTCGGTTTCCAGGTAAACGCGGGCGCGATGTACACGCGATCGTCGTCGATATAATCGACTTGCGTGTCGGCATCACGACCGAGCGCCGTGATCCGATACAACAGCGTTTTCTTCTCGTCCAAGGCATCGCTGAAGTCGATGCCCACCTGCTTACGGTTGAACTGCCCGCCGTGAAGCTCGACCTCGCGTAACGGCGTGGTCGTCGGGCGCTTGGTGATCACATTGATCACGCCGCCCGGGCCGCTTTGCCCGTACAGCACCGCCGACGGGCCGCGCAGCACCTCGATCCGTTCCACGCCGTAGGGCTCAACGACCGTGTCGAAGCCGTTGTTGTAGGCGCGCAGGCCGTCATAAAGGCTGGTGACCGAAAACCCGCGCACGGAAACCGGATCGGTGGTGGGCCCGTTCCAGTACGTCGCGGCGTTGACCCCGGCGGAATACCGGAGCGCATCGTCAAGACGTCGCGCGCCGCGCGCGTCCATCTGATCGCGCGAAATCACGGAAATCGATTGCGGCGTTTCGATGATCGGCGTGTCGGTTTTGGTGCCGGTGGCACTGCGCGTGGCGACGTAGCCCTTGACCTGTCCCCAGGCCGATTCCCGTTGCGTCTCCACCGTGATCGGATCGAGGGTCAGCGCGCCGTCGGTTTTCGGCTTTTCCAGAACCACCGTTTTCGCGTCGGTGAAGCGCCAGGTCATGCCGGTGCCCGCGAGCAATCGCTTCAGGGCGTCTTCCGGCGCGAACGTGCCGGAAAGGCCCGGCGTGCGCCGCTCGGCGACGTCTTGGGAGGCGAACAGCAAGTGCAGGCCCGCCTGATCGGCGAAAGCCGTCAGCGCGCTATCGAGCGCCTGCGCCGGGATATTCAGATCGACGCGCACGTCCGGAGACTGCGCCGTTTGCATCTTTTGGGCATCGCCGGATTGCGCGGCCGATGCGCCGAACGGCGCCGCGACGGCGGCCAGAACGGCGGCCGAGGCGACGGTGGCCGCCCACACACGAAAACGCTTGGTCATTCTCTCTTCCCCCGGGGATAGCTCGGTCTTGCGGACCCGTGCGGGCCTCGGACACGGTTTACGGGCGAACGGCCTTAATTGAGAATCGTTCGCATCTCAGTCCTATGACGAAACCGCGCCGCCGACCTTGCAGCGCCGGGGCAAAAAAAATTGTGGAAGGAGAGAAACGCGCGTGAAATCAACGCGTCCGCGTGCGTGAACCGGAAGGAACGTGCGTGAACCGGAAGGAATCAGTGAATCACCGTCAGCAGCGGCAGCCGGACGATTCGGACCGGCAGCGAGTGCTCGACCGTCCGAAGCAGGCTCTCGGGGTCGGCCAAATCGAAAACGCCGGTCACCCGCAGGGTTTTGAGCCCGTCACCAAGTACGACGATCCGGCCGCGGCGGTATCGCTCCAATTCCGCGACCACCTCGCCGAGCGGCCGGCGGTTGAAGATCAGCTTACCGCGCCGCCACGCGGTTACCGTCTCCGCGTCCGTGTCCCGGCGCCGGGCGAGCCGATGACGTACCCCGTATGCCGCCGCCTCGCCGGCTTTAAGGCGCAGCACCCGGCCGTCCGCCTTGGTGCTGACATCGACGAGCCCTTCGGTCACGATCACGTCGACGTCGCCGCCGTCCCGGTGCCGCACGGCATACGCGGTGCCGACGGCTTTCGCCTCGCCGTTTGCCGCCTCGACAATGAACGGACGGGCCGTATTCCGAGCGACCCCGAACCAAACTTCGCCGCCGTGCAGGACGATACGGCGTTCAGACTCCGAATAGCCGACGGACAGGGCGCTCGCGGTGTTCAGGGACGCGTGCGAACCGTCCGGCAGGGTGACGGTTCTGCGCTCGCCGATGGCGGTTACGTGATCGGCGAAGAAACCCGAGACCGGCGCCAGGGTGTTCGAGCCGAGGGCGATTACCGCAACCGAGGCCGCCGCCCCGGCCAACACGGCGCGCCGCGTGATCCGCGTACGGCGCGCGGCGCACGCGGCCTCATTCACGGCGGTGCGGCGAAACTCGTCGGCCTGGCGGGTATGACCGAGATCGCGCCAAAGTGCTTCGGACGCGCGCGCGGCGGCTTCGTGCGCGGGATCGGCCGTGCGCCACGCCGCGAACGCGGCACGGTCAGCTTCCGTCGCGCTGTCGGCGTTCAGGCGCACCAGCCAATCGATCGCCCGATCGCCGGGTTGGTCTGTATCGCTTTTATCGCTCGAGGATTCGGTCACGACGCCACGCTCACCGTTATGTTTCTCCCCCTTAACCATGACGATTCGGCATGCCCGAAACAACAACGCGCCGTCATTTATTTTTGCGTTTCATCGTGCAGCCAATCGCGGCAACGGCGCATGCCTTGGGCGATGTATTTCGCGACCATGCTTTCCGAGACGCCGAGCCGGCGCGCGATTTCGGCATGGGTTTCCCCGCCGATCCGGTTGAGCAGCAAGGCCGTGCGCGCATTTTCCGAGAGCGCGTCGAGCGCCTGCTCGAGCGCGCGCAACCGGTCCCGGTCGATCAAGCGGGTCTCGGCGGACGGCGCGGGATCGGGAACGACGCTCCCCGCGTCTTCGCTTGCCAACAGGGCGGATGCCCGGCCGCGGCGGCGCAGGGTATCGGTCGCGATGTTGGCGGCGACGCGGAAGATGAACGCGCGCGGGTTGCTCACCTCTTGGGGCACCGTGCCGGTCGCGAGGCGCAGCCAGGTTTCCTGCGCAAGATCCTCGGCGATATCGGGATTGCCGACGCGCCGGGCCAGAAACCGGGTCAACGCATCCCGTTGCGCGAGGAAAAACGACAAGAGTTGATCGCGGTTTCCGGACATGAACGGACAAGGCCTGAAGGTCGGTCTGCGCTCTGCCGTGGCTACGGTCGAAGGTTTGGCTGGGGCATCGCCGCGCGGGGTTAGGCCGCCACCCTAGCATATTAAGAACGATTCTCAACTGTAATTTGTGCCTTTTCGTTGTTTTTCTGGCGCTTACGGACGGTTTGCCCATATCCGCCCGCCGATCCCTGCGCTATGATGGCCGAAACCGGCGAGCGCAGCGCCCAGCCGGAAAATAACGCGGGGCACAACATCGGGGAGCGCGCGGGCGCCGAAAATCCGGCATGGAAGAATTCGTTCTCGCTTTTTTCAAGCTGATCGAGCCGTCGCATCTGTTTTTTCTGACCCTCGGCACGATGCTCGGCCTCTTGGTCGGCGTCCTGCCGGGACTGGGCGGAACGGCGGGCCTGTCGTTGGTGCTGCCGTTCGTTTTCGGCATGGACGCCACGGACGCGCTCGCCATGATGATCGGCCTGTTGGCGCCGACCACGACGTCGGACACGTTTCCCTCCGTCTTGATGGGCATCCCGGGAACGGCCGGTTCGCAGGCAACCGTGGTCGACGGCTTTCCGATGGCGAAGAAGGGCGAAGGCGCGCGCGCGCTCGGGGCGGCGTTCACGGCATCGCTGTTCGGCGGCATTTTCGGCGCGGTCGTGCTCACGGGTGCGGTGTTCGTCGCCGTGCCGATCATCCTGGCCGTCGGCTTCGGCGAGCAAATGATGCTGATCCTGCTTGCGCTCACCATGATCGGCATGCTGACCGGTACCAACGCGATCAAGGGACTCGCGACCTGCGGCGTCGGCCTGATGATCGGCTCGATCGGCGCCTCGCCGGGTACCGCGGAAGAGCGCATGACCTTCGGCTTGATCTACCTCGCCGACGGCATTCCCATCGTCATCGTCGGGCTCTCCATGTTCGCGCTGCCCGAAATCGTCGATCTGCTGCGCCGCCACCGGACCATCTCCGAGGAAGGCGTGTTGGGCCACGGCTGGGTCGAAGGCTTCAAGGATGCCTTCCGGCACAAGTGGATCGTTTTGCGCTGTTCCGTCATCGGCTGTCTGGTCGGGGCCCTGCCGGGGCTGGGCGGTTCGGTGGTCGATTGGATCGCCTACGGCCATGTCATTCAAACGTCGAAAAACCGCGAAACGTTCGGCACCGGCGATATCCGCGGCGTGCTGGCGCCCGAATCCGCCAACA
>JBBDTH010000009.1:0-13196 GCA_040904505.1 Rhodospirillales bacterium
TCCCGTATCAAGACCGTCAGCGGCGCGCTTTTGGAAAAGCCTTACAAGAAAGCACGCAAGGCCGGAAAGGCGCTCGATACGATGACGCCCGAAGCCCGCCACGATTTGCGGATCGAAATGAAGAAGGTTCGCAATGCCGTCATGTTCCTGCACGGCCTTTACGACCATCCGGGTAAAAAGGACTTTCGCAAGGATCTGACGACGATTCATAAGCGCTTCGGATATCTGAATGACGTCGAAGTCGGCCGTAAATTGATAGCCACCCTTAAACGAGTACCGGTCAAATCGGCGCGGCGAAAAGAGGCGCTGAAACGCGGCGCGGATTTCGTTAGGGACTATCACGATAAGAAATCCGCGTTGGCGGCCGGCGAACTTCTGAACGATTGGCACAAATTCGAAAACGCGGTGCCGTTTTGGCAGGACCGAAAGCGAAATGTCGCCCGCGGCCACGGTGCCCCGAAAGGGAAAAACCGCTAATCCGGTTTTATTCGGCCGATAACCGAGGAAAATTTACGGCTTTCGGGCAAAAATCATTCCTAAAAAATACGGTCAAAATCGTTTCAGAACAAAAGCTTATGCCTTCGGATACATAACCGTGAGGATAATATTTTCCTCGCGCCGATCCGCGTATGATTCCGACATGGGTTAGTCGATCAAGGTCCGGATCAACGGACCACGGCAAAACATGAAACCTGGGAGAGGGTCATGGTGCTGAAACGACAAGATCAAGATTATGAGGTCGAAGAAGATTACGACCGGCAGGAAGCCGAAGAGCCTTTCGCGAAGGTCTCGATCGGCAATGCCCGGTGGTTCGTGGTATGTTTGGTCGTTGTCATTTCGTTGTGGATTTGGCCTTTCGGTGCCGCGGATGTGTTTATCGAGTTCGGCATTTCCGTGTTAAAGGCCGCCGGATGGCTGATCGGTATCGCGCTCATCATCTTCTTCGGCTCAATTACCTTGGCGGCGCTCGGCGATGCCCTGTTGAAGGAGTCCTCCCGGGCACGTGACGAGCAATCGACGCCGGCGAAGGAGCAGGCGTAATCGTTTAGCGCTTCGGGATTAAGCGGCCCTTATGCCGAAGGTTTCTTCGGGCCGGCCGGTTGCCCGTCGAGTTCGACATAACCGCGCTCTATCGCCCGCATGAGCGCCTCGAACGCGGCGACGCCTTCTTCATAAGCTTCCCGGTGTTTGCGCAAGGCTTTCAGTTCCGCTTCGACCGGCGCCTCGCTTCTTCCGGCGGCGCCCAAGGCAAACGCCGCCTTGATATATTCGCCGCGCAAGCGGGCGACGGCGACGGCAAAAGGCAGAACCGTTTTGCGGTTCACCGGCGGCAGAATTTTGTTCATGACCTCCCGGTTCGCCAGTGTGATCGCCTGTTCGATTTCCATGCGGAACTTGCCGTGTTCTTTCGTGGGTTCATTCAGAGCCATAAGCCTCTCCATGTTTTGCGCCCGGGAAACCGTCTCGAAAAGTCATACAGATCAGCGGGATTTCGCCCGGGCGGCTTTGGTGAGGCGGACAGCCTCGCCGACGTCCTTGTGCCGGTCAAGGTTCCATAAGGATAAGATCAGCTTGTTGCGGGCCGGTTCGGACATGCGGCGCCGGTTCAGGGTATGGAATTTGTCCTCGATCTCGGCATCGTCGAGACCGTGCTCCATGTCTTTTTCGGTTTGCCGGAGTGCCGCCGTGACCGTGCGCCCGTCCGTCAAGGTCGCCGTTAGTCGGCAATTGCGGGTGCCGGGCGCGACCGCGTCGAACGCCGGGTCGTAGCGCAGATCCATCTTTTTCATCAGGGCGCGAATGTCGGTATCCAGGAAGCGTTTGCGCCGGAACGTTTGCGGCGTGATCGCGCCGTCGAGCAGGGCGGCGGCCAGACAAAAGGGCAGCGAATGATCGGCGGTTTCGCGCGTCGTCGGGTTCCAAAACGCCGGATCGGGCGCCCACCGTTCGAACGCGTGGCGATAGGAGTCGATCCGCAGGCTTCGGACGGCTTTGGGATCGCAGTGTTCGCGCAGCTTCATCATCGTGCGCACCGGCACTTGGACCGCGTCGCGAACCGGGAACACCTTGATGTTGGTCTGCTGGATGGCGAAGGTATGCCGCTTGAAGGATTTCGGGATCGGGATGCTTTGCGGGCCGTCCATCGTGAGAGCCCAGATGCCGTGTTTGCCGTCGTAACTGTTTTGCGGTCCGGTCGCGCCCGCCTTGGCGGCAAGCGCGGCGAACACGCCCTGGCGTGCGGCGCTCGGTCCGGCTAGGCCCTTCCACATGGAAAGCTCGCCGGCGCGGGTCTGGCGCGACGACAGACTTTCGACCGCGGCGATGGCGAGCGCGTCGCGCATTTGGGCGGGCTTGAGGCGCAACAGCCGCGCCGTGGCTAGCGCCAAGGCCGGCGACGCCGCCAGGGATTGATCCCAGCCGCGGGAAAAGAACGGCACGGCTTCGCAGATCCGGCAGTGAATCTCATAACAGATCACGGTGGCCAGGATGAGATCGCGCCCGCTTGCCCCGACCGCTTCGGCCACCGCCAGCAGGGCGGGGATATTGTCGGACGGATGCGCGGTGCTGGCGCGGGTATAGGCATCGTTCATGTCGAGATAGCGCACCATCGCGCCGTTTACGAATGCGGCCAGATCGGGCGGAACGGTGTCGAGGGTACCGAACAGGCGCGCTCGCGGACCGGTTTTGACGGGTGCGACGAGCTTGCGTGCGGCCTTGACCGTGGGTGCGTCGAGGGCGGCGAGCGCGACCCCGAAGCTGTCGACGAACCGGGCCTTGACGGCATGGACCGTGGCGGGCGGCAGGTCGCGATATTGCAGTTTGGCGGCGAAGTCGATGAATTGCTTTTCGGTCTTGTCCATGCCGTTTCTCCTTTGCAGACAAGCGTGTTATAGCACAGCCTTGAAACGGGGAAATTGAAAAGCCGGGAATTGAAAAATCGGGCGGAAGGGTTACATTCAAGGGGTAAGAAAGGGAAAAGCCCGTGAGCGTTCAAACCACGATCGAGCAAAAAATCCGCCAAGCGCTGACGCCGGCGCATCTGGAGGTGATCAACGAAAGCCATATGCACAGCGTGCCGCCTGGCTCCGAGTCCCATTTCAAAGTGGTGATCGTGGCGGATACGTTCGACGGTCAACGTCTGGTCGCGCGCCAGCAGCGGATCAACGCGCTGTTGGCGGACGAGCTGAAAGGCCCCGTGCACGCGCTCACCATGCAGACCCTGACGCCCGCCGAGTGGCGGGCGCGTGGCGGCGTGGTGCCGGACTCGCCCGATTGCCTCGGCGGTTCCAAGGCGGACTCAAAGGCGGACTCAAAGGCTTAATACTTGCCGATTTTTGAGGCGTAAATCCGCAGCTCCTTGTAGGTTTCCGGTTCTTCCTCCACGGCGACGATAGCTCCGCGTAAAAATGTGCCGTCCGAGCGTACGGTGTAAAATGTGGAAAAGAATGTCGGATCGTTAAGATACGGCATAATCTGCCAGATGCGATTGACTTGACCGCTGGTTTCCCTAACGGCTTTCTTGAAATTGATTTTGAGATCCTTTTCGAGTTCCATCACTTCGGCGGGCTTACGCATAATCAGGGGCATGGCATCCTGATCGGTAAAAAGCTCGAGAAAATTTCGGTTGGTATAAAACGACGGCATGTGGACGGGGTGGATATTCCAGATACCTTTGTTGTCCAGGAGTCCGATCTTTAACTTGCAGCCGGCCAGGATCGCTTTTTCGACGGCGGCGACGTCGTCGTTCTCATGCGAATTCCATATGATTTCATAATCCTCGCGAGTTTCGAAACGAATATCGCTATAGCGGCCAGTATGCGAAAAGCGGCAGATTCCCTCCGTATGGCTGCTGTTCAAAACGATATCGGCGTAATTATTGTAAGCATAGGCTGTGCCGAACGTGCGGTCATACTTGGAAAAACGGGGATTGATCGCATGGGTATTCGATGTCTTGCCGAGGACATTATCGCCTGAGATTACGATATGCTGGAGATCGAAGGATTCGACCATCTCCGGGAAATCGGTTTGGGCTTTGGGATCGGGTTTTAGAATCACGCTGAGCGAATTGCCGGAAAGAATCTTGCTGGCGAGCGTGTCCATGAAACCGCTTTCTTCTCGTATCAACCGATGATGAGGAAAACATACGATACCATATCGTGATTCCCCAAAATAGGGTGACCGCAAAGACACTGGTCTTGGATCGACATCCTATTTCGGAGCTTGGCCCCGCGGTGCTTTGTAGGAGTCCGGCATTGATAAGCCGTTAAAATTAAAGGATGGTTAAAGGCAAGAAAACGAAAAGTTGGGGTAAGGGACGTGAGCGACGCCGAAACCGTGATGTCGGAGCGCACCGGGCATGTCTTCGCCGTGCTGATGGCGGCGTTCGTGGTGGTCTTGGTGCTGACCAATATCATCGGCGTGAAGCTGTTCCTGGCGTTTCCCGAAAGCCTGCCGAACGGCATTTTCGGCGAGGCGATCACGCTGACCACCGGGTTGATCACCTATCCGATCACGTTTCTGCTGACCGATATCGTATGCGAGGTGTTCGGGCGCAAAAAGGCGAACCTGATGGTAATCACCGGCTTCGTCATGAGCGTGGCGTCTTTGATCCTGATCCATATCGCGCTGGTGCTGCCGGGCTCGCCGGCATGGCCGTCGGGCAACCCGGATTACAACACCGTCACGGAGATGCAAAAGGCGTTCGAGTCCGTCTTTACCCTGCCGGGCGTGCTGGTTTTCGGCTCGATGACGGCGTATCTGGCCGCGCAACTGTTGGACGTGCGCCTGTTTCACTTCTGGAAGCGGGTCACGCAAGGGCGGCACTTGTGGCTGCGCAACAACGCCTCCACCATGATCTCGCAATTGGTGGACACCATCATCGTGAATTCGATCTTCCTCGGTTTCGGTTTGGGGCTCGATTGGACGCTGGTCGGCAAGATCATCGCCGCGTCGTATCTCTTCAAGCTGCTGATCGCGTTGTTGGACACGCCGTTCTGTTATCTCGGCGTCGCGGCGGTGCGCCGGATGATCGCGATGCGCGGATAAGTTTGCTGCTCACCACACGTGCGGCACGAAACGCTGTTCGTCTTTCGGCGGACGCACGTACCCCTTGGCGGGGCGGCGCGGCGGCAGACTCATTTTTTTCTTGTCGATCTCGCTGTAATCGAACCGGCTCAACAGATGGGTAATGCAGTTGAGACGCGCGCCCCGCTTGTCGTCGGCTTCCACCACCCACCACGGGCTGGCATCGAGATCGGTGTAGTGGAACATCTCGTCCTTGGCCTTCGAGTATTCGACCCAGCGGTTGCGGGCCTCGATGTCCATCGGGCTCAACTTCCAGTTCTTCATCGGGTTTTCGATCCGGTCCTGGAAGCGGCGTTCTTGTTCGTCGTCGCTGACCGAGAACCAGTATTTGATGAGCATGATACCGGAACGCAGCAACAGCGCCTCGAATTGCGGGCACGATTGCAGGAACTCTTCGTATTCGGAATCGGTGCAAAAGCCCATCACGCGCTCGACCCCGGCGCGGTTGTACCAACTGCGGTCGAACAACACGATCTCGACGGCCGCCGGCAGTTCGGCGACGTAACGCTGGAAATACCATTGCGTGCGTTGCCGCTCGGTCGGCGTGCCCAAGGCGGCGATCCGGCAGAAACGCGGATTCAAGGGATCGCTGATGCGTTGGATAACGCCGCCCTTACCGGCGGCGTCGCGGCCTTCGAAAACCACCACCACGCGTTCGCCTTCCTGGCGGACCCATTCCTGCCATTTCACGAGTTCGAGTTGCAGGCGGGCGAGCTCGGTCTCGTAGAGTTTCTTCTTAACGCGTTCGATACCGTGCTTGTTCGTCTTTTTCACGGCTTTCGCTTTTGCTTTGTCCGGTTCGGCTGCTTTTGTCGCGTCCGCGGGCATGGGTTTTCTCCGGTGTCCGGTACGGATCGTCGCTGACCCAGGGGTCGAGGATACGGGTACTGTAGCGAAATCGGCCCGCGAGGGCAAAACCGCGATGCTGGATTTCTTCGTTGCCGGGTTCTACTATCCGCCGGAGACAAAAGACCGAAAAAGCTTAGGGAGTCGTCATGGCCGAACCATCGATAAAACTCTACGATCTCGCCGGGGCGGACCCGGATTTGCGCTTCAGCCCGCCGTGCTGGCGGATCAAGATGACACTCGCGCACAAGGGCATTCCCTTCGAGACCGTGCCGTGGCGCTTCACGGATAAGGATGTCATCGCATTTTCCGGGCAAGGCCGGGTGCCGGTATTGGTGTGCGGCGGGCGCGAGGTTCACGAGAGTTGGGATATCGCGCGCTATCTCGATGAAACCTATCCCGATAAGCCGGTGATGGGGGACGCGGCGGCGCGCGCGGCGGCGCGCTTCGTCAAGGCCTGGGTGGAGACCGTGGTACAGCCAGTGATCCGGCCGTTGGTGCTCGAGGATATTTACGACTGCATCCACGAAAAGGATAAAGACTATTTCCTGGAAAGCCGGACCAAGGCGATGGGCGGGCCGATCGAGCAATGGTGCCCGGACCGCCTGGCCGCGCGGGCGGCCGTAGACGCGGCCCTGAAACCGCTTGCCGAAACCTTGAGCGACGTGACATATCTCGGCGGCAACGAACCGAATTTTAGCGATTACATTGTTTTCAGCGTGTTGCAATGGGCGCGCGTGGTGATGCGCGAACCGGTCGTGCCGACCGAGGGCGACGGCCCGATCGCCGCCTGGTTCGGCCACTTGTTGGAGGCGCACGGCGGATTCGCGGCGCAATCGCCGACCGTGCGCGGCAAATAGACGAATAACGAACGCCCGGAAGGGCATCTACGGAAGGAGTAAGACACTCATGACCTTGATTCTGTCGAACGAGGAAATCGATAAAATTCTGACCATGCCCGATTGCATCGAGGTTTTGGAGGACGCCTACGCGGAATACGCCGCCGGTCGCGGCGTCGTGCGCGCGCGGACCGACACCTTGGCGCCGACCGCGATGGAAGGCGCCGTGTACGGCTTGAAATCGGCCGACGGCATCGCGCCCAAGTACAAGACCGCCGCCGTGCGGATCAATTCCGACATCGTCACCAGCCCGGTGATCAACGGCATCCCGCGCCGGGTCAAGGTACCGTTGGCGCCCGGCAACCGCTGGGTCGGTCTGGTGCTGCTGTTCGATACCGATACCGGCGAGCCCAAGGCGATCTTTCCCGACGGCATCATGCAGCGGATGCGGGTCGGCGCCACCAGCGGCCTCGGCGCCAAGTATCTCGCGCGCAAGAATTCGAAAGTGGTCGGCATGATAGGTTCCGGTTTCCAGGCGGGTTCGCAGTTGATGGCCGTGTGCGCGGTGCGCGATATCGAAACTGTGCGCGTCTTTAGTCCCAGCAAGGAAAATCGCGAGGCGTTCTGCCGCGAATGGGGCGAGCGCATGAATGTCGCGCTGCAGCCGGTGGACTCGGCGGAGAAGGCCATGAAGGGCGCGGACATCGGGCTCTGCTCTTCGAGCGCGCTCGATTACATCTTTTTCGAGAACATGATCGAGCCGGGCATGCACTTCACCAGCATCAAGCTGCCGGAGATCGAGCCGAAGGCCGCCTTGAAGGCCGATCTTCTGTTCATACATAACTATGAAGGCAAACAGCCGTTGTTGTCGACGGATGACGTGGAGGTGCCGGAAAAGGTGCGCGGCCGCGAAGACGACGTGAAGGCGGCCATCGATTTCAAGACCCGGCCGACCCTGTTCGATTTGATTTCGGGCCGGGAGAAGGGGCGCACGTCGGACGATCAGACCACCTGTTTCCTGAATAATACCGGCACCGGCTACCAGTTCGCGGCCGTCGGCGCCGTGGTGGTGAAAAAGGCGCGCGAGCTCGGCGTCGGCAACGAACTGCCGACCGATTGGTTTACCGAGGACGTGCATCCGTAATCGACGCGAAAGGCGATGACCGGACGAGCGGGAACATTACTGGCGGTGATTTTAGCAGTCGGTGCGTTGAGTGCCGCCGGACCGGCATTCGGTCAAACCCTGGAAGACGCCCAGCGCCGCGCCCTGGAACGCCAAAATCTCGAACGGCAAGAACGCGACCTGACGAGCGATATCCGCGAACGCAACGCGCGTCTTCAGGCCCTGGAACGGGAAATCGGTTCTTTGGAGCGCGGCAAGGATAAGGCCTCGGACGGCGGCGCGTCGGCGCGTTTCAACACTAAGATCAATTGCCTCAGGGACGAACGCAGCCGTCTGCATAAGGCCAACCAGGCGGATGCCATTAAGCGAAACAGACTGCGCGGCCGGCGCTAGACCGGCTCTAGCGCGTATTTTCGATCAGGTTCGGCACTTTTGAAACACGCCGTCGTCGAAGAAATCCGGCGGCAGAACCAGGGCCGTGTTCACCAAGCCGTTCCGCGTCGCGTCGAAGACGTTTTCGTACCGCCACACGACGGCACCTGTCCGGTCCACCTCCACGACACGGCCGCGTTCGGTTTCCACGGCGATGATATTGCCGTTGGGGAGGATCTGGTGGTTGCCGCGTTGCCAAGTATAGAAATTATCGGTTCGCGCGCCGTCGAAGAGAGTCGTAACCGCACCGGTCTTCGGATCGACGGCGAGAATCTGCGAGGCGCCAAGCCCCGTGTTGTTGTTGAAAAGCGCAATGGTACCGTCCGGTTGGAAGTCGGGATCGTGTTGACGGTGCCAGGGGCCGATACGCGACCATTTCATCGCCAAGGTTTTCGAATCGAAGACGGCGATCATGTTGAGCGAGCGCAGGCTGATGAGGAGGTCGCCTGCCTCGAACATCGGAAAGGCCGAGGCCATCTCGGGGCTAAGCACATCGATGTCGTTGGGATGGAACGGGTCGGGCTGGTAATCGACACGGTCGGGCAACGTTTCACTGCGGATCGCAAATATTCCGTGCAGCTTGTGCGGTGTGATGACATCGTCGACGAGATCGATGCGTCGCAATACGCGGCCGCTGTCCGGGTCGAGTTGAACCAAGTATTCCTTTTCGACTCTCTTGTTGACTCGCTCTTCTTTCGCCCCGCTTTGCCAGGACCACAACGTGCCATCGTAGGATTGATGGATAATATGGTGGAATTTCCCGGCGTTCGTCCACCGGACGTCGCCGCAGGGGCCGATCCTGGCGATCGTTTCGCCATGGTCGAAATTGACGACGATCGAGCCGTCCCGCAGGGCGAGGGTGCCGTGCGGAAAGACGTTTCGCTCGCCGGTCTTGCCGCTCGTGAGTTCGTCGTAACGGATCGGCCAAAAATGAATCTCCTCGCCACGGCGGTTAAACAGGAAGACGCCGAAGCGGCTGTCTTTATCGCTCGAGACGCCGGAAACGAAACGGTACCCTTCCGCCATTTTTGCACTGTTCACGATTGTCATTTTAGCCCGCTTCGGATCGTCGGACGGCACGAGCACACGTTCGGGCTCGAACCCGAGATCGTTGCGCCAGTTGCGTACCAGGTTCAGGGTTTCGTCGTAAGCGATTTTAACCGGCTTGCTTAGGGACCAATTGTTCATCGACGCAATGACGCCGACTCCGAAAGCCAACAGCAATGCGGACAGATACGAGACGATGATCGCGATCGGTTCTTTCACGACGGTGGTTCACTTTCTTTCCGTTTATGGGGACGGGTTAGGAGCGGCTGGCGGCGCGCGGGTGGTTAACGCACCGGTCGCGGGCTGCCGCGAAAATTTCGCAGGCACGTCGATAACGCGCGGTGTCATGCGGGTTGTCGGGAGTGGGCCGTCCGGGTGAACTCTTAATCCGGTCGGCGCCGGCAAGCACGGTGTCCACATGCTCGATGTCCAAAGATTCCGCGAGCTGCTCGAGGCTGCGTCGCGGTTGCGCACACAAGGCGGCGAAATCGAATAGGATTACACGGTCGCCCGCGGCGAGTATTTCCTGATGCGCGGCGATCCAGTTACTCAGCCAGAAATCGATGTCCTCCGGATTTCCGGTGGCGGCGCCTTCCGACCCCTCGTCGAATCGGATGGGGCGCAATTCCCGGCCGAACTCGAAATGGCCGAGCCAGCTCATATAGCGGCGCGCGAACGCGTCCTCGTCATGGATCTTCGTGAATCGTAGGTGTTGACGCAGTAGAGATCGGCTTTGTGAATCGGGATCGCGTATCGGGACGACGACTCGGCCGTCGGGAAATATCGCCGGCAGCAGCCGAAGGCGCGCGATATTCGCATTGTTCTTCGATAAATACCGCGACGGAGCGGCGACGGCTCCGTTCGGGCGCCGATCACGGGTGCGCGTCGCGACCAACTTTTCGATATGGCGTCGAAAAAACGACTCGAACGCCTCGTTTCGGTCCGTCTCTTTCCACAGTTCGATGTGATCGTCCCGATATTTGTCGCGCCAAAAGGCCAACCAAAGAATTTCTTCGAACGCCTCGGGGCTGTCGTAGCCGACCGCCACGCCGTCGCCGTGGGCCCGCTCCCGTTCGTCTGCGGGCTTTCGAAACGGTCCGGAAAGGCGGTTCCACAGCATCGGCGCGAGAACGAAGGGCATGTCGCGATACGTGTGCGTCGCGAACTCGGGTGCTCGTGAGAGCAGATTCAACAACAACGTCGTGCCGGCGCGCGGCAGCCCCGCGATGAAAACCGGCCGCTTGGTAGCAGGCAGGGCGGCCGTGTCCCTGATCATCAGGGTTTCTTCGATCTCGGCCAAGTGCTTCTGGACGCCGATGCCGCCGAACGCCCGATTGAACGCGACATGGTGAAGCATTTTGTCGAGAGTGCCGTATGACCGCTCGTCGATCATCGCATTATTCTCCAGGCCGCTAGAGTAAGCGCGGCGAAAAACAGGAGGGCATACGGGTTGCCGGCCGCCGCAAGCGCTTCGTCGGTGCTATACAGGTTGACGGTCGTTCCGAGATAGAACAGCGCGGATGGCGCGAGGAGCGCGACCGCCGAACGGACCAGGATATCGATAAAGGCGATTCCCATGCGCCCGGCGGCGCTTTGGATAAGGGTTTCTTTGCTGCGCTCGTCTATGCCGTCCGCTTGTATGACCGCAATCGCGTCGCGGGTGTCGGTGCCGGCTTCGCGCACCTTCCGGACGATGGCCAGTTGCCGGACAAGGAAGACGAAAAGGACGAGCCCCACTGTCAAAACGACGTATGGCATCGAACGGTCTTTACGAGTGCGTCGGCTTCGATGGAGATTTCCCGCTACGCTCGCTGCCGGGAGGTTCCGCCCCGGCATCGCTTTTTCCGAACAGGTGCCGGTACAGCCGTTTTGCCGGGTACCAGAGGAATCCGACAACGGCGAGCGCGACCGTCGCGACAAGCGCAATGGCGATGCCGATTGCGGACAGCCCAGCACCCGGTCCGATATAGGCTGCGGCCGATTCCGGGAGCAGAACCACAGTCCAGAATATTATCCCGGCGAGTAATACCTTGAGGACTAAGCTGTCGGCCGGGGTATGGGATCGATGTTTCATCATTTTTCGATGGCCTTTGCAGCCTACGGTGATGGCGACTCGTTTCGCGACGCCGATTATCCGCTGCTTGAATAGATGACACGAATAAACAGCGAAATTGGCCCCGTTTGGCGCATCGCTCTTTGTTTGGATATGTAGAGAGGTCGAAAGCGAGTTTCCAGACGGTCCACGCCGATCTCACGAAAAGGTCACATAAAGGTATATTTTCCTGTAATAAGCGGAACGGGTGAGCCGCTTTTCACGACTTTTTAGCGCCGTCGCGCCCGATACCGTCGCACACGATACCGTCGCGCACGAGGGCGTCGATCTCGGCGTCGGCATAGCCGAGATCGCTCAGGATCGTCCGGCTGTCCTGACCGATGGCCGGAATATCGCGGTGCACGCCGAAACGCCGTCCGGCCATTTCGAAAGGCAGGGCCGGCATCTTCGTTTTCTTGCCGCTGCCCGGCACGGTCACGTCGAGCAGGCCGCCGGATTCCTTGAGGTGAGGATCGTCGTACAGTTCGTGCGGCTTGGTGATGGGCGCGAACGGCAGCCCGATCCGCTCGAAAATATCCATCATTTCCTGTTTCGTGTGCCGCAGGCATATCTCTTTAACGATGGGGATGAGCCGATCGCGCGCTTGCGCCCGCTTGACGTTGGTGCTCAGGGTTTCGTCGGCGAACAGATCGGGCCGCTCGAATTCCCGGCAGAAGACCTCCCATTGGGTATCGGTGACGACGCCGAGAAAAACCTGTTCGCCGCCGCGCGTGTCGAAGATTTCGTAGATGGCCCAGGCGGCGAGGCGTTCGGGCATCGGCGAGGCCGGCGTGCCCGTCACCGCGTATTGCGCCATATGCTGGCCGATCAGCATGACGCAGGTTTCGAACAAGGCGCTCGAGATCAGTTGCCCGTGCCCGGTGCGGTCGCGTTCGCGAAGAGCGGCCAGGATACCGACCGTGCCGAACATGCCGCCCATGATGTCGTTGATCGAGGCGCCGGCGCGCAACGGCCGCCCGGTCGGGCCGGTCATGTAGGCGAGTCCGCCCATCATCTGCACGACCTCGTCGAGCGCGGTGCGATGATCGTAAGGCCCCTTGAGGAATCCCTTGAGCGAGCAATAGATCAACGCCGGGTGTTCCCGCTTCAAGGTTTCGTAGCCGAGGCCGAGCTTGTCCATGGCGCCCGGGCGAAAGTTTTCCGTGACCACGTCGGCGCCGGCGATCAGCTTGCGCACGATCGCCATGCCGGCCTCGGATTTCAGATCGAGCGCCAGGCTGCGCTTGTTGCGGTTGAAATAGGGGAAAAATCCGGAACCGGCGCCGATCAGCGTGCGGGTTTTGTCGCCTTCCAGCGGCTCCACCTTGATTACGTCCGCGCCCATGTCGGCCAGGACCAGGCCGCAGGTCGGCCCCATGACCATATGGCCAAATTCGACGATGCGAACGCCTTCGAGGGGTAATTCGGCCGTTTCCGGGCTTTTATCGTTCGGTGACTCTTCCGCCGGCATTGAACCTCCCGCTTAAATTGATTTAGGGTATTCGGGTGTATAATGCTCCGGCATAAGGAGGCACTCAATGGCGCAGATTCCCCCAAGCATCCAAGATATCGATGTCTACATCAGCGAAGTCGGCCCGCGCGACGGCCTGCAGAACGCCAAGGGTATCATGGCGACGGCGGACAAGCTCGCATGGATCGCCGCCGAGGCCGCGGCCGGGGTGCCCGAGATCGAGGTGTGTTCGTTCGTGCCGCGGAAACTGATTCCGGGCAT
>JBBDTH010000010.1:0-13052 GCA_040904505.1 Rhodospirillales bacterium
TAAACTGAGGCACAAACCCTGATCGAGTCTAATTGCACCGCCCGGGCCCGCCGCGTATAGTGCGCCCGGCGGAGCCCCGTTTTTGCCGAAAGGCTTTATCGATCGGAGCGTAGCGCAGCCTGGTAGCGCACTACACTGGGGGTGTAGGGGTCGTGGGTTCAAATCCCGCCGCTCCGACCAAAATCGAGAGGTTAGCTTATCGCAAGCTAACCTCTTTTTGGTTGGATCGGCCGCGCAGGCCGTAAAGCGGATACGGCCCGTATCGCCCCTGTAAAACTGCGGTAAATACGGATTTTGTTATTTTCCCGTCAATGGGTTAGCATTTCGACAACAGGGGAAATGAATAAGATGGCCGAAGCAACGAAGCCCGAGCCTTCAAATGCCGATCCGACGACCCGAAAGGACGAGCTGATCGCCTTTTCCTTTCTTGCCGTCGTCATCTGGCCCTGCGCCGCGGTCGCCATCGTCGGCGGTTTCGGCTTTCTTATTTGGATGATTCAACTCGTATTCGGACCGCCCGGAGCGCCGGGCTAGGAGGAGGGCAGGCCGCATGGAAACCGCCGCGCGCCTGTCCAGGCGCCATTTACTCACCGGCCGCCTCCGGGGGGAGACGGCCCCGCTCCCGATCCGGCCGCCGTGGACGGACGAGGCGGCGGTGCTCGACGCCTGCACGGCATGCGGCGCGTGCCTTGCCGCATGCCCGGAAAAAATCCTTTACGCGGACGCAAACGGCCATCCGGTCGTTTCGTTTCTCGAAAAGGAATGCACGTTCTGCGGCGCCTGTGCCGACGCGTGCCCCGAACCGGTCATCGGCAGCCGGTCGACACCGGCCTTCAACCATCGGGCGTCAATCGGCGCAAGCTGTTTCGCGCCCCGCGGCATTCACTGTCAGGCATGCGGCGATGCCTGTCCGGAAGCCGCCATCCGTTTCCGGCCCCGGATCGGCGGCCCGCCGATGCCCGATATTGCGCAATCTCACTGCACGGGTTGCGGCGCGTGCGTATCGGTTTGTCCGGCGGACGCGGTCTCCCTGCAGGTTCCGGAGACGGCGCATGACTGACCTCCCGCACGAGCACCATATTTCGAGCGCCGTCGTCAGCGTCATGCCGCAATTCAGCGAAGCGGTTGCCGGATGGCTCGAAACATTCCCGGATACGGAAATCCACCACATCGTGCCGGGAAAGATCGTCATCGTCATGGAGGGACCGAGCGCCGGCGTGATCGGCGAACGGCTCACCCAAATCGCCCTCGGCGATCATGTCCTGTCCGCCAACATGGTCTACGAAATCATCGATACCGAAGCGGAAGACGAAGAAGGAGAAGAGTGATGACGCTAACGCGCCGCGACATTCTGAAGATGCAGGCCGCTTCGGTCGCCGCGGCGGCGGTCGGCATCGCCTCCAAGGCGACGGCACAACCGGTTCCCGGCGGAGCCGATGCGCTGCAAATCAAGTGGTCAAAAGCGCCGTGCCGGTTCTGCGGCACCGGCTGCGGGGTCATGGTCGGGGTCAAGAAGGGCAAGGTCGTCGCCACCCACGGCGACGTCAAGGCCGAGGTCAACCGCGGGCTGAACTGCGTGAAGGGATATTTCCTTTCCAAGATCATGTACGGCAACGACCGGCTGACCCGGCCGCTGCTGCGCAAACGCAACGGGGTTTACGCCAAGGACGGCGCGTTCGAGCCCGTGAGCTGGGACGAAGCCTTCGCCGTCATGGCCGAGAAGTGCAAGGCCGCGCTCGCCAAGAAAGGACCGGAGTCGGTCGGCATGTTCGGTTCGGGCCAATGGACGATCTGGGAAGGCTACGCCGCCTCCAAGTTCATGCGCGCGGGCCTGCGTTCCAACAACCTCGATCCCAACGCGCGCCACTGCATGGCCTCGGCCGCCGCCGCCTTCATGCGGACCTTCGGCATCGACGAGCCGATGGGCTGCTACGACGATTTCGAGCACGCCGACGCCTTCGTGCTGTGGGGCTCGAACATGGCGGAAATGCACCCGATCCTGTGGACCCGCCTGACGGACCGGCGCCTGAGCCATCCGCACGTGCGCGTCGCGGTGCTCTCGACGTTCACTCACCGCAGCTCGGATCTCGCCGACCTGCCGATCATCTTCAAGCCCGGCACGGACCTCGCCATTCTGAATTACATCGCCCATTACATTATCTCCACGGGGCGCGTGAATCGGGATTTCGTCGACCGCCACACCACCTTCATGACGGGCGCAACGGACATCGGTTACGGATTGCGTCCGGAAGACCCGCGGGAAAAATCCGCGACGGGTGCCGCCAAGGCGGGCGCCATGACGCCGAGCGACTTCGAGTCCTACAAAAAATTCGTTTCGGACTATACCGTCGAGAAAGTCGCCAAGCTCAGCGGCGTCGAGGAATCGCAACTCAAGGCGCTTGCCGAACTCTACGCCGACCCCAAGAAAAAAGTGATGTCGCTCTGGACCATGGGCTTCAACCAGCACGTGCGCGGCGTATGGGCCAACCATCTCGTCTACAACATTCATCTACTCACGGGCAAAATCGCCGAACCCGGCAATTCGCCGTTCTCGCTCACGGGCCAACCGTCCGCCTGCGGCACTGCCCGCGAGGTCGGCACCTTCGCGCATCGCCTGCCGGCGGACACGGTGGTGACCAACCCGGCGCACCGTAAACAGGCGGAAGAAATCTGGAAGCTGCCGCCCGGCCTGTTACCGGGCAAACCGGGCTATCACGCCGTTTTGCAGGATCGCATGCTGCGCGACGGCAAGCTCAATTTCTATTGGATTCAGGTCAACAACAACCTTCAAGCGGCGCCGAACAGCGCGAACGAAACCTATCCCGGGTACCGCAATCCGGAGAACTTCATCGTCGTCTCGGACGCTTATCCGACCGTCACCGCGATGGCCGCCGATCTGATCCTGCCGACGGCAATGTGGGTGGAGAAGGAAGGTGCCTATGGAAACGCCGAACGGCGTACGCATTTCTGGCATCAGCTCGTCGACGCGCCGGGCGAAGCCCGTTCGGACCTGTGGCAGATCATGGAATTCGCCAAGCGGTTCAAGACCGACGAGGTCTGGCCCAAGAAAATCCTCGACGCCGATCCGGCCTATAAAGGCAAGACGCTGTTCGACGTTCTGTTCCGTAACGGCACCGTCGACCGATATCCGGCGGCGCACCTCGATCAGGCTTACGAAAACCACGAAGCCAAGGATTTCGGGTTTTACGTGCAAAAGGGATTGTTCGAGGAATACGCCGCATTCGGCCGGGGCCACGGCCACGACCTGGCGCCGTTCGATACCTACCACGACGTGCGCGGCCTGCGCTGGCCGGTCGTGAACGGCCGGGAAACGCGCTGGCGGTTCCGCGAAGGTCACGATCCTTACGTGAAAAAAGGCGAGGGTATCCGGTTTTACGGCCGCAAGGACGGCCGGGCCGTCATCCTCGGCGTTCCCTACGAGCCGCCCGCCGAGTCGCCCGATAAGGAATACGATCTGTGGCTGGTGACGGGGCGGGTCCTCGAACATTGGCATTCCGGATCGATGACCATGCGCGTGCCCGAACTCTACAGGGCCTTTCCCGGCGCGCGATGCTTCATGCACGCCGACGACGCGCGCGAACGCGGCATCAATCAGGGGGCGGAAATTCGGATCGTCTCGCGGCGGGGCTCGATCCGAACACGGGTCGAAACCCGCGGCCGCAACCGGATGCCGTACGGCGTCGTCTTCGTTCCCTGGTTCGACGCCAGCCAACTCATCAACAAAGTCACGCTCGATGCGACCGATCCCATCTCGAAACAGACGGATTTCAAAAAATGCGCAGTC
Source organism: Rhodospirillales bacterium (assembly GCA_040904505.1). Taxonomy (GTDB): domain Bacteria; phylum Pseudomonadota; class Alphaproteobacteria; order Rhodospirillales; family CALINB01; genus CALINB01. The sequence goes on from JBBDTH010000010.1 coordinate 3,806, forward strand.
AAAATCGAACGCGTTTGAATTCCTTGCGCCGCGCGAAGCTCGGCCTGCTCGGCTTGGCGTCGGGAGCGTTGTTGTTCGCCGGAATTGCCGCCGCGCAAGACAAACTCGGCAAATCGCCCCGTTTAACAGGCCCGAGCCCGGCGACCGAAAATATTCCCGCGCCGCCGCTCGCGCGCCCGGTCACGGACGATATCCGAAAAATGCGGAATTATCCCGAGCAGCCGCCGGTCATTCCGCATTCCATCGCCGGCTATCAACTGTCGCTCAATACCAACCGCTGCCTCGAATGTCATCGGCGCCAGTTCACCGAGGCCTCCGGTGCGCCGATGATCAGCGTAACGCACTTCATGGATCGGGACTTTCAGATCCTGTCGGACGTGGCACCGCGCCGCTATTTCTGCCTGCAATGCCACGTCCCGCAGATGAATACGGCCCCGCTGGTTAAAAACAATTTCATCGACATGACGAAAATCGGTAAGGGCCGCCGCTAGACATGAAACGTCTCCGGGACTTCATCGTCAGGATCTGGACGGCCATCCGCCGCCCCGCCGTCCATTTCAGCCTGGGTTTTCTGACCCTCGGCGGGTTTCTCGGCGGCATCGCTTTCTGGGGCGGATTCAATACCCTGCTGGAACTGACCAACACGGAAAAATTCTGTATCGCCTGTCACGAGATGCGCGACAACGTCTATCAGGAACTGACCCAAACGGTCCATTTCACGAACCGCTCCGGGGTGAGGGCCACCTGTCCCGATTGTCACGTACCGCACGAATGGACCGACAAGATCGCGCGTAAGATGCAGGCGTCGAAGGAGGTTTGGGGACATTTGTTCGGCACGATCAGCACCCGTCAAAAGTTTCTCGATCATCGCCTCAAGCTCGCCAAGCACGAATGGGCGCGCCTCAAGGCAAACGACTCGCTTGAATGCCGAAATTGCCATTCCGAAATCGCCATGGATTTCAGCCGGCAAACGCCCCGCGCGGCGGCAATTCACAATCGCTATCTCGTTCGGGGCGAAAAGACCTGCATCGATTGCCACAAAGGAATCGCTCACCAATTGCCGAATATGACGGGGATCGAACCGGGATGGCAGGCGCCGCCCGATTTGCGCGGCGTCAGACCGGACCGGCAAAGCCGGCTCGATCCGCATCCAAGCGTGCCGGCGAACCTTGTCAACGGACCGGCCCGGCGCTAGGTTGCGGGCGGCCCTTTTCAGGGAAGCCGATCATCCGCGTAACCTACTGACCGAAGAGAACGATCATGACCGATGCACCGTTGACCCAAGCCGAGCTGGATGCCCTCAAGGAATTCGACACCCCGACCATCTGTAACGCCCTCGAGATCGTCGTGCCGGAGCGCCGCGGTCACGGCTACACGGTCGAGCCGTTGTACTGCGCGCGCCCCGACTTGCCGCCCATCGTCGGCTACGCCCGCACCAGTACGATTAAATCCATGGAGCCGGTCGATTTCGGCTCGACGACGATGAAGCAAAAACGCAAGGACTGGTATGCCTACGTGGCCAAGGGCGGCCCGACACCCTCGATCATCCTCTTGCAGGACATCGATCCGATTCCGGGCTACGGCGCTTTTTGGGGCGAGGTGCAGTCGAACATCCATAAGGGGCTCGGCGCGCTCGGCACGGTGACCAACGGCACCATCCGCGATATTCCGGTTTGCGCCGACGGTTTTCAGATGCTCGCCAAGGCCGAAGCGCCGTCGCACGCCTACGTACACAACGTCGAGTGGGACATCGAGATCACCGTCGCCGGCATGACCGTGAAGCCGGGCGATCTCGTCCATGCCGACCGCCAGGGCTCGGTCGTGATTCCGTCGAACGAGGCGGCCCGCAAGATTCCGGCAACGGCCAAGCTGATCGCCCGGCGCGAAGCCGTCCTGATCCAGGCCGCGCAGCAGCCGGACTTCGATTTCGACAAGCTGGTCAAGGCCATCGGCGACGCCGCAGAAATTCATTAGACATTTGCGCGTGACTTGTTCGACTATAGCGGCGGTATGATCACAGCGTATGCAACCTTCGAACCGGGCGGCGAACTCAAACCCTTTGAGTACGATCCCGGCCCCCTTGGGCATGATCAGGTCGAAATCGACGTCGAACATTGCGGCATCTGTCACAGCGACCTGAGCATGATCGAGAACGCATGGGGCATGTCCGCATACCCCTTGGTCCCGGGCCATGAGGTTGTCGGCACCATCGGCGCCGTCGGTGAATACGTTACGTCCTTGAATGCGGGTCAACGCGTCGGCCTCGGTTGGCATGCCGGATACTGCATGACTTGCGATTTCTGCATGTCGGGCGACCACAACCTTTGTGCGACCGCACAGGCAACCATCGTCGGACATCACGGCGGCTTCGCCGATAAGGTCCGTGCCAGCGCGGCAAGTGTCTTGCCGTTGCCGGGTACGCTCGATGCCGCGACGGCGGGGGCCTTGCTTTGCGGTGGCATCACCGTTTTTAACCCATTGATTCAGTTCAATATTAAACCAACCAGCCACGTCGGCGTGATCGGTATCGGCGGCCTTGGCCATATGGCGTTACAATTTTTGAATGCCTGGGGCTGCGACGTGACGGCCTTCACGTCAAGCGAGGCCAAACACAACGAGGCGCTCGAACTGGGCGCCCACCATACGATCAACTCGCGCGATCAAGCCGCGCTCGATGCCGCCGCGGATAGCTTCGACCTCATTCTTTCGACGGTCAACGTCACGTTGAATTGGAATGCGTATCTCACGGCCTTGAAACCGAGAGGAAGATTGCATTTACTGGGCGCTACGGTGGAACCGCTTGAGTTGCACGCGTTTCCCATGATTTTCGGTCAACGTTCCGTCTCGGCTTCCCCCGTGGGAAGCCCTTCGACGATCAAGCGTATACTGGAATTTGCGGCTCGACATCAAATCAAACCGGTAACGGAATATTACCGCTTCGATCAAGTGAACGACGCCATGGAAAGACTAAAAAGCGGGCAAGCCCGCTATCGCATCGTGCTCAGTCATTAATTAAGATTCTGGCGTGTTGAATTAGTACCATGGGCATGACGGCCGTCGAAAAGATTCTGGCGCGCGCGAGCGGAAAAGAATCCGTCCGCCCGGGCGATATCGTTTATCCCGAACCCGATTTCATCCTGGTTCACGACGGCCTGATCGCGCCCAGCAAGCAGCAACTCGACAATCTCGGCATCACCCGGCTGCACGATCCGGATAAAATGATCTTCGTCACCGATCACGAAGTCATCCAGTTGTCCGAACGCTCCATCGAACGCATCCGGCAAAATCGCGACGCCGCCGAGGCCTGGGGCGTGAAGCGGTTTTACGATGCCGGGCAGGGCGGCCACGGCCATCTGTTTCCGATGGAACGCGGCATCGTCACCCCCGGCACGTTCTATTTCGACAACGACCGCCATTGCACCAGCGTCGGCGGCATGGGGGCAGTCGGCTTTCGGGTCGGCGCCGAGATCATCACCGTGCTGGCGACCGGCACGGTCTGGACCAAGGTGCCGAGCACGCTCCGCATCAGCTTGAAGGGACAATTGCAAAAGGGCGTCTATGCCCGCGACGTCGGCTTTTACCTCGCGTCCGGGCTCAAGGACGGCGGCTTCCTGCAGGTCGAGATGGATTACCGGGTACTCGAATTCGCCGGCGATCTGGATCAGTTCCCGCTGTCCGAGCGGGTCGCGCTGACGAACTCTCCAACCGAGATGCGCGCTTATGCCGTGTTCGTGCCGCCGTCGGAAGACATCATCGCCTATGCCCGCGAGCGGGCCGAGCGCCCGTTCGAGCCGGTCTACAGCGATCCGGACGCCGCGTTCGACGGCGACATCGAGGTCGATATCTCGAAACTGCAGCCGCAAGTCGCGATCACCGGCAGCCCGGCCAATGCGGTCAATCTTTCCGAGGTTTCCGGCCGGCCCATTCAGCATGCCTTCATCGGCAGTTGCGGCTCGGGCATGTGGGACGATCTCGTTACGGCGGCGACCATATTGGCGGGAAAACGCCTCGCGCCCGGCGTGCGTCTGTTCGTCGTTCCCGGCACGGAGGACTCGATGAAACGGTTAACCGCGGAAGGGTTGATGGGCACGTTCGTCGAAGCCGGCGCGTTCGTGTTGCCGGCCGGCTGCGGGCTGTGTTCAAGCAATCCGCTCGGCCCGTTGAGCGCGGGCGAGGCCTCGATTTCGACCGCCTCGGCCAACGAACGGGGCCGCTTTCGGGGCTCGCGCGACGCCGAGATGTATCTGGGCTCGCCCGCGACCGTGGCGGCTTCCGCGCTCGCGGGCAAAATCGCCGACCCGCGCGAACAAATGACTTCGGGGCAGGGGGAATGAGCAACGACATACAATGGCGCCTGCGCGGCACCTGCCACAAATTCGGCGATAACGTGCCCCATCTCGACGGGGTGGTGCCCGAATGGATCGTCAACGGCCGCCATTTCGAGCCCGCCGAAATCATCCCCGAATTGTTCGAGATGATCCGGCCCGGCTTTCACAAGCAGGCTAAAAAGGGCGATATCGTCGTCACCGGTAAAAATTTCGGCATGGGCCCCAAGATGAACGGCTATATCGGGATGCAGGCCCTCGGGCTCGGGTTGCTCTGCGAGTCGATGCCGTTTCTGGCCTATCGGGCGGCATTGGGGTGCGGTTTACAGGTGCTCGATCACTGCACCGGAGTCACGGAGATGGCCGAGCAGGGCGACGATATCGAGATCGATTTCACCACCGGCGAATTCGTTAACCACACCCGCGATATCCGGGCGAACTTCGAGCCGATCCCCGAGTCCTTGCGCGACATGATCGTGCTCGGCGGTACCCAAGGATGGCTCAAGCAATGGTGGGAAGAAGAGGGATCGAAATCTTAATCAAAACCCGGTTAATTCGTTCATTATCGAAATTATCGTCTTCCGTGGGTTCGATCCGGCCGATAAAATAGCCGCCAAATAACGTAATAATTATCGGTGCCGATCAATGAATGAAATATTCGCTTCGCCCATCATGGTTCCTAACGGTGGTTTCCGCTGGGTAAAGGGCGTCACGGTGGATAAAAACCGTCCCGGCGTTTTTCTGACCAACGGGATTCCCAAGGGATCGAGCTACAAAGGCCGTACCTATCGCCTCGACGAAAACCCGATCCTGTTCCGGCAATTCGCCGAACTCGATCCCGATCCGGCGACAATACGCGCATTCGCCAATCAATGGGGATCGTTCGATTCCGTCGCCGCCGATCCCATCACGGTCGCGGGCCATAAAAGCGTTTATTTCGGCGCGCGCGCCGAAGCCTGGCGGGGCGAAATCCGCATGATGCAACAGACCCTCAAAACCCTCGAAACGGCTAAATCCGGCGAGGACGCCCGTAAGGCCCTCGATACCCTGAACAAGCGCCTGCGGTTGCTGGCGCGGCCTCGGATTCGGCTCAACGACAAGCGGACGGCCTTGAGCCTCAGCCTGCAGACCAACGGCGTCCTGGGAGTCGTTTGGGCGCAGCTCGCGCGTTTCATCGACCAAAAGAAGGTCCATTTGCGCTGCTCCCACTGCACGGAATGGTTCGAAGTGCAGACTCAAAAACGCGGCATGGCCAAGCATCAGAAGTTCTGTTCGAAAAATTGCGCCACCAACGCGTCGCGGGCCCGCCGGCGCCCGGCCGACAAAACGCGAGTCGTAGAAACTTAGCCGGAAAACTTAGCCGGGGGCCCCGACTTTCGTGCTAAAGGGGATTTGGGGGACGGGCATTCTATCCGACCGTCAAGAACAGGGGGAAGTATCCGTGGCAGAGAACAACGAGACGCCGGCGAAACCGCATCCGGTTCCCTTCAAGGAAGCCTTCCACGTTTGGCTGAAAATCGGGCTCCTCAGTTTCGGCGGCCCCGCCGGCCAGATCGCGCTCATGCACCGTATCCTGGTCGAGGAAAAACGCTGGATCAGCGATCACCGGTTCCTGCATGCCTTGAACTACTGCATGTTGCTGCCCGGCCCCGAGGCGCAACAATTGGCGACCTACATCGGCTGGCTGCTGCACCGGACCTGGGGCGGGCTAGTCGCCGGAACGCTGTTCATCCTGCCCGGATTCTTCGTGGTTCTGGGGCTCAGCACGCTGTATGCGGTCTATCAGGAGCTGACCGCCGTGCAGGCCATCTTCTTCGGAATCAAGGCGGCCGTGCTCGCCGTGGTCATTCAGGCGGTCGTCCGAATCGGCAAGAACGTCCTTAAAAACGCGGCCATGGTGGCGCTGGCGGCGTTCGGCTTCATTACGATTTTCTTTTTCAATATTCCGTTTCCCATCGTCGTCATCACCGCCGGAGTCATCGGATATTTGGGCGGGCGTTACCGGCCCGACATCTTCGTCGTCATCAAAGGCCACGGCGGCCAGGGCGATCCCGAAACCGGACGCGCCGTCGTCGACGAATTGATCGAAACGGGCAGGGCGGAGCATATCCGGCCGTCCGCGACCAAGGCCGTCCGGGTCGTGCTGATCGGCCTGTGTCTCTGGTTCGGCCCGGTCGCGCTGGTGGCCGCCCTGTTCGGAACCGACAGCGTGTTCGTCGATATCGGCACGTTTTTCAGCAAGATGGCGGTCGTGACCTTCGGCGGCGCGTACGCGGTCTTGGCCTATGTCGCGCAGGAAGCCGTACAGTCCTACGGCTGGTTGCAGCCGGGCGAAATGCTGAACGGTCTGGGACTCGCCGAAACCACGCCCGGGCCGTTGATCCTGGTGACCGAATTCGTCGGCTATCTGGCCGCGTACCGGAACCCGGGACCGCTCAGCGCCCTCGGCGCGGGCACGCTCGGCGCGGTGCTCACCGTGTGGGTCACGTTCGTGCCGTGTTATCTGTGGATTTTTCTCGGCGCGCCCTACATGGAAGCCGCCCGCGAGAACACGCGGCTCTCGGCCGCCCTGTCGGCGATCACGGCCGTCGTCGTCGGCGTGATTCTCAATCTTGCCGTCTGGTTCGGCCTGCATGTGCTGTTCGGTGCGGTGCGAACCGTCCACGCGGGCCCCTTGCGCCTGTTCGTGCCCGATCTCGCGAGCATCGATTTCGGCGCCCTGGCGTTGGCCCTGTTCGCGCTGTTCGCCTTGTTCCGCCTGAAATGGGACATGCTGAAGACGTTGGCGCTCTGTTCCGCCCTGGGAGCGGCGATTTTCCTGTCGCTCGGATGAGTCGTATAGTCGATTTCCTGCATGATTCTCTGTGTGGATTAATCCTAAGGGAGAAAAACCATGAGCAAACCATACATTCGCCTCGACAAAGACAATGCCGCCGTTCTTCTGGTCGATCATCAGGCGGGCCTGCTGTCCTTGGTGCGCGACATCGATCCGGACACGTTCAAGAACAACGTGCTCGCCCTGGGCGACCTGGCGAAGTACTTCAACCTGCCCACCATCCTGACCACCAGTTTTGAAACCGGCCCCAATGGACCGCTGGTCCCCGAACTGAAAGAACAGTTTCCCGACGCGCCCTATATCGCCCGCCCCGGCAACATCAACGCTTGGGACAACGAGGATTTCGTCAAGGCCGTCAAGGCGACCGGCAAGAAGCAGCTCATCATCGCCGGCGTCGTCACCGAGGTGTGCGTTGCCTTTCCCGCGCTGTCGGCGCTCGAAGAGGGGTATGACGTGTTCGTCGTCACCGATGCATCGGGCACCTTCAACGAAGTGACGCGCCATTCGGCGTGGGACCGCATGTCGCAAGCGGGAGCGCAACTGATGACCTGGTTCGGCGTGGCTTGCGAGCTGCATCGTGACTGGCGAAACGATATCGAGGGCTTGGCGGCGCTCTTCTCCAACCACATCCCGGACTACCGCAACCTGATCACCAGCTACAACGCCATGACGGCCGGGAAATAAGCGAGAAAGGGTCTGGGCCGCACGGGGGCCAAAGCGGTCCGGTCCGTTACGCTATCGGCCTTGTTCCGCCTAAAATGGGACATGCTGAAGACGTTGGCGCTCTGTTCCGCCCTGGGAGCGGCGATTTTCCTGTCTCTCCTCAGCACCTGAAAAACCCTAACCCATTGTTCGAAAAGAAAATTGGCCGACGCACGAAGCGCCGGCCAAAGTTTGTGCTCTTCAGGGAAGGGAAGATTCACAAAGGAATCTTTCCTGACGCCGAAGATGGCGCAAACCGGGAAAAACCACTGTGACGGCCATCACAATCGATAAAATTTTCGATAAAAAACCATAAATTTTTTTGTATTTTCTTCTATGCCTTTGATTCACAAAAATTTATGAACCGGGCCAAAATCGGGGTCCGGCGGCGTTCCGATCCGCCCGGCGGCCGCACACGCGCTCGATGTCATCGAGAATGCCCGCGATATCGTCCGCGCCCACACCGAGATAGAACCGCCCGCCCGGCGCCAGGCGCACCGCAGGTCCCTCGAGGCATTGCCCGAGACAGCGAATACGTTCCAAATCGATATCCAGGTTCCGCGCCGCGATACCGGCTGCCAAGGCATCGGCCAACGCCTCGCTGCCTTTCTCGGCGCACGATCCCTTATCGCTTTGAAACCGGCGGTTAATGCAAACGATCACGGTTGTCGGACGTTCGGTCATCGCCAAGATAGCGCGAGGCCCCTAAACGATGTCGTTGGCCGTCAGCACGTGGCGGCCCTGATCGGTGAGGCGGCACACCAGCCAATCGGGTTTCGTCGGGTTGGCGAACCAGGGTTCGGCCCAGCCTTTTTCCAAACAACTGCGAACCGTTCGCTCGCTGACCCGCTTGCCGTTCGAATCGAACAAGGGAAGTTTGCCGCCCGGCTGGGCGAGGCCGCGCATAAGCCACCGGCGTTGCACGGCACTGGGATGACCGCCCGGCGCATTATTATCCGAAATTTGTCGGTGCGATGAATCGCTCGCGTTCTCGTCCATCAGCGTCGCTTCCCCCAAACCGCCGACCGGGGCGGTAGTGGGTCACTTTGAAAATACTGTCCCTTGACTTCTGGCCGGAGGGTTACCAACCTCATGGTATGCCTGACCGAACAAGCAAAAAGCGGAAACGCCCCGCTGACATAAACAAGCTGGCCTCCAGCATAGTTAATGCTGCCACTGTAGGCGAGCCAGACCCCGATTCTGGCAAAAACCCACACGCCGTTGCCTTAGGCCGTCTTGGTGGGGAAAAAGGTGGCAAGGCCCGTGCAAAAAAATTGTCTCCAAAAAAACGGCAAGAAATAGCCAAAAATGCCGCTAAGGCACGCTGGGAGAACAAATAGGGAAACCTATCACTCCTGTTATCAATCTGTGATTAATTTTATCT
>JBBDTH010000011.1:0-12970 GCA_040904505.1 Rhodospirillales bacterium
GCGAGGCCGAAAACGCCGCCGACAAAGCGCGCGTGGCTTCGCCCTTCTTCGACATCGGATAGCCGTCCATGACGGTCGCCTGAGAGCTGGCCGTGCCGGGGATGCCCATCAGCACGGAGGGAAAGGTATCCGACGTTGCCGTAACCGATTGCAGCCCAACCATCATGGCGAGCGCTTGGGAGGGCTCCATGCCGAATACGAACGGTAACAGCAACGACAGGCCCGCCGTGCCGCCGAGGCCCGGCAGGATGCCGACGACGAGTCCGAGGAAAACGCCGCCGCATAAAAACGCCAAGTGATCCGGCGTGAAGATCGTAACCATAGCCTTGAGAGCTGCTTCTTCCATGACACATCTTTCCTAACGAAAGGATTGCACAAATCACGTTGCGCGTGCCGAACGAGACGGGGCGCACTCGCCAAGCCCCTTAGTGCTTCATATTCGATTTTAAAGGATTAAAGGTGCGTGAGCCGCCTCGACCCTACCAAAGTTAAATTACGTTCTTTTTTTAGGTAGCCCCTGAATATACCAATTGGGGCGCTATTAGATGCTAGCCGGTACCAATTGCAAGAGGAAAATAACGGCGGCGGAAAAATAATTAGGGCCGCCGCTCGGGACGCCTGACGGAACCGAACGGACTGCGTTAGGCGCCGAGCCCGCACCCCTGCCGCCCCGGGAAATTTCCGCACGATTCCGGCCCGGTATCTTGCCGAGCTGCCCCCGCTCACGCGCCTTCCCCCTGGGAAGGGGGTCGGTCGCGAGAAAACCCCCTGTTTGAATATTTAATGTTTTCATGGCCGGCTTTGTGCCTAAATTATTTCGTACGAATGACGCCGTTTCGTAACGGATTCGCCACGGGAATCACCTATTGGGAAAGCCGGTCCGAACAAAACCTATAGGAAACAAGGGATCATGAACGGCAACGGGCGGACGTTCCGTGAACGGTATTTTACGGCTCAGGACGGGCTTCGGCTTTATTACCGCGAATACGGCGCTCACCATACGGGCGGTCCGGTCCTCCTGTGCCTGCCGGGCCTGGCGCGAAACTCGAAGGATTTCGACCGTCTGGCCAATATCCTTTGCGGCCGGTACCGGGTCGTCAGCATGGATTACCGGGGCCGGGGCCGCTCCGAGTACGATTCCAACTGGCGTAATTACGTGCCGTTCACATACATCAACGACGTCCGTCATCTGCTGACGGCGGCGGATATTCACCGTTTCGTGGCGGTCGGCACGTCCATGGGCGGCATTCTCGCCATGTATCTCAGCGTCGCCGTGCCGACGGCGATGGTTGGCGCCGTCATCAACGATATCGGTCCCGACGTCGAAAACGATGCCCTCGATGGTCTGATGGGCAGCCTGCGCCATTGGCCCCATAGCCTGCACGGCTGGGAGGACGGCATACGCTATCTCCAGGAAGGATTCCCGGATCTTCCCGCCGACACGGACGAGGAATGGCTCGAGCTGGCCCAAAACAGTTATGTCGAAGACGAATTCAACGGCATTCGATGCGATTGGGATAAAAACATCCTGCGTACCGTCACCCATGCCGCCCTGACGGAATACGATTTCTGGCTACCGTTTCGGGCGATGCACCGAATTCCGGTCCTGTCGGTTCGGGGTGAAAAATCCCTGATCTTCAGCGAGAAGGCTTTTGACCGCATGGCCGAAGTCATGCCACACATTGACCGCGTTACCGTTCCGCGCGTCGGCCACGCGCCCAAACTCACGGAGCCGGAAGTTCTTCCGGCGATCGAAAAACTGTTGGAAAGCCTAGCCCCCGTTCATGAGTGACTTACCGAGTTATGACGACGTTACCGATGCCGCGACCCGTCTTCACGGGATCGCCCGGCGTACGCCTTTTCTCGAAAGCCCGCTTCTCAACGAAAGCCTGGGGTGCCGCCTGTTCGTGAAAGCCGAGCCCCTGCAGGTGACCGGCGCGTTTAAAATCCGCGGGGCCTATAATTATATTTCCCGCCTCGGCGGCGAGGCGAAACGAACCGGTATCGTCACCTACTCGTCGGGCAACCATGCTCAAGGCGTCGCCCTGGCGGCCAAACTCTGCGCCGTGCCGGCAACCGTCGTGATGCCCACAGACGCGCCGGCGTCTAAGATCGCCAACACCAAGGCTTACGGCGCCGAGGTCGTCCTGTACGACCGCTATGCGGAAAGCCGCGAAGAGATCGCCCTGAAAATCGCCCGAAACCGGGGCGCTCCGGTCCTGTCGTCCTACGACGATTTCCACATCATCGCCGGCCAGGGAACCGTCGGGCTCGAAACGGTCGAACAAGCCGGTGAGATCGGCATCGCGCTCGATGCCGTACTGATCCCATGCGGCGGCGGCGGGTTGTCTTCCGGCTGCGCGCTCGCGATCAAGCACGACAGCCCGGCAACCGATGTCTTTACCGTCGAGCCGGAAGCCTTCGACGATACCAAACGATCCCTGGAAACAGGCACGCGCCAAAGGATATTCGAGGGCGCCCGATCGATCTGCGACGCGCTTTTGCCGCCCATGCCGGGCGAATTGACGTTCGCGATTCTGCGCGATTTGGGAGTAAAAGGCTTGAGCGTCAGCGACGATGAGGCCATCAAGGCGATGGCCGCCGCGTTCCGGTATTTCAAAATCGTGGTCGAACCGGGCGGCGCCGTTGCCTTGGCGGCCGTGCTGGCCGGTAAGATCGATTGCGCCGGAAAGACAATTGCCGCCGTATGTTCCGGCGGCAATGTCGAGGCATCGCTTTTCGGCGACGCGTTGAAATCCTCTTGAGCGTTTAGACCGGGTTTCCCGCCGTGCCGGGTTGCGGCGCGGCCGAGGAAATTTCGGCTTTTTCCTTTTCGCTCGCCGATTTGTCCTTGAAGAGATTGATTTTCGCCTTACCGTGCTCTTTTTTGTCTTGTTCCATGCTGATTCGGCGGCAATGCCCTTCCAGGAAAGCGCCTTTCTCGATCGACAAATCTTCATGCAGAATATCGCCGACGACATGAGCGCTTTTCATCAAGCTGACGGATCGGGCCTTGATTTGACCGTTAACGGTGCCGTGAACGATCACCGAGTCGGCGTTGATTTCGCCTTTGATGACGGCGGCCTCGCCGACCATCAGGGATCTCGTGAAGATATCGCCGTCAACGACCCCGTCGACTTGAATTTCGCCTTCACTGTTCAGATTGCCGATAACGTGCAAGTCCGAACTCAAAATGGACGGCGCCGCCGGCTTATCCGATGCCAACGGCTCCTTGGTTTTGCCCTGTATGGCGCTACTTTTGCTGCTGGAGAACATAGCGTCCTGCCCGGATGAATTTCATCGGGTCCCTGGTTTTACCATTAAAGCCAATCTCATAATGAAGATGGGCCCCCGTACTCCGTCCCGTGCTGCCCAATAAACCGATTTTATCCCGAAACTTGATTTTTTGCCCTTTTTTGACAAGTATTTTATGAAGGTGGGCGTAGCGGGTCACGAGTCCCGAGCCATGATCGATTTCGACCAGTTTGCCGTATTTTCCCTTCCACCCGGCATATTTAACCTTACCCGGCGCGGTAGCGTAAACAGGCGATTTAAGGGGGCCGTCGAGATCGATACCATAGTGCATGGCCAAGTGCTTATTGAGCGGATCGCGCCGTTTACCGTAAGCGCTGTTCAGATAAAACGATTTCATGGGCGAGGTCAGCGGCAGCCGCGTCAGAATATTCTGCAACTCGGTGGCTCTTTCGAGACGGGAATCCAAACTCACGAGGTGGGTTCTCAGTCGGCTTGCCGGAATATTATCCAATTTAAGTTCGACGAACGGACCGCCCTGCCCACGTTCTTTCGGGCGCATCGATTTAAGCAGCCCATCGACGTTCAACCCCGCCAGGCGGATGACTCGCTCCATGCTTTTAATATTGGAGTAAGTGTGATTGCTCAGTTTTTGAACGGCTGCTTCTTCCGTTTTCTGCAACTCGGTCAGCCGGGTTTCCAAATCCTGAAGTTGGTTCCGCATTTTCGTGCCGGTAAACAGCGCTTTGTTGCGCGATGCCATGACCGTTTGCAGTTTCAACTCGGTGGTTTTGAGGGTGTCGCTCAGACTGAAGTTTTTGTTATTCAGGTCGCGCATTTCACCTTCGAGCGAGGCCAAGCGCGATATCAGTTTTTTCCGGGAATCAGCTACTTTCAAGCGTTCATGGTCGGTTATGCGCAATTCCGCCTGAAGCGATTTGAGGCTTTGCTGCAAGGATGCGTTTTGTTCGACAAGCCCCAGCATTAAGCCGTGATTTTCTTCAAGATCACGGGTAATCGATTTGAATTTTTTTTGATACGCGGAGACTTCGCTTAACAGACTTTTGTAGGCCAACCGGCTGCTGACGATTTGGTTTTCTTTTGCGGCCAGAATCTTGTCGTATAAAACGAAATTGACGGAAGTGAAGGTTGTCCAGGCACCGAGCAGGGTAAGCGATGCAACGATGATGATTTGAACGCGCTGGGTGAAACGGATAAAGGAAACGCGGCCGTTCGTGCGAAGATGGATTTGGCGCTCGGGAAACAACTGCTCGAGCTTACGCAGAACAATGGCGCGGAAGCTTTCCCATCCGTTCGAATTGTTCATAATCTTTCCCCTCGACCTTCGACAGGACTTGTCTTAAAGCCGTCTTCCCCCTCTGGAAAGAAATGGCTGTTCGCCGTTATCCCCTTCTAGAAATGCGAATAGACGGTCCCCAAACTCTGTGTCCATAGCGCATTATAGTCTACTATGGACGGTATCGGCTCCGGCCCTGCCATGCAAGCGGTAATGCCCTGGTTTCCGGGTTTCTCGGCGGGTACATCGGGCACGGATAACCGCCGAAAATTTTACGGTGTCCGCTGGTAGAATTAAGGCCTGCGGTTCGGAAACCGAAACGAGGTTGAGCGTGATCCGGGAAAACCAAAAAGCCGAGGAATCGCAGCCCCTTCCGCCGCCCCTGCGAGCTTGGCATCCGGCGACGATCATCGCGACCGGCGCCGGCGCCGGCCGTCTGCCGGTGGCGCCCGGCACCTGGACATCGCTGCTGTGCCTCCCCGCCGCCTGGTTTATCGCAACCCTGGCAGGACGCGAAGGCTTCGCACTCGCGATTCTCCTGGCCCTGATCGCCGGAATTTGGGCGAGCGGCCTGCTGGAGCGCCGCAACGGGGCAAAGGACCCCGGCTACATCGTCATCGACGAGGTCGTCGGGCAATGGATCGCGGTATGGTTTATCGAGCCGAATCTGATTCTCTATGCCGTCGGCTTTACCCTGTTCCGCCTGGCCGATATTCTAAAGCCCTGGCCGGTGTCCCGGGCGGAACGACTGCCAGGCGGGTATGGCGTGATGATGGACGACGTGCTGGCCGGCCTGTATGCCGCCGGCGGCGTTTATCTTGTATCGATTTGGGTGTAGGAAACCGTCATGACGATCATTCGTGAAGACTGTCTCCGCTTGGCGCAGGATGTCTTGAAAGCCTGCAAGGCCTTCGAGTTGAAAGTCGCGACCGCCGAGTCATGCACCGGCGGCATGATCGCGGCCTTCCTGACCGACGTGCCCGGATCGTCCGCGAGCGTGGATCGCGGCTTCGTCACCTATTCGAACGAAGCGAAAACGGAGATGCTCGACGTTCCCGCCGACTTGATCGCCGCCGACGGCGCCGTCAGCGAGTCCGTGGCGCGCGCCATGGCCGAAGGCGTGCTGGCCCATTCCCATGCCGATATCAGCGTGTCGGTCACCGGCATCGCCGGACCCGGCGGCGGCTCGCCGGAAAAACCGGTCGGACTGGTGCACATGGCGAGCGCGCGCCGGGGCCGCGAAACGGTCCATGAAGAACACCGCTTCGAGGGCAACCGCGATACCGTGCGCCAACAGGCCGCCGCCGCCGCCTTGCGCCTCATGCTGCTGAACACGAAAGAGAATTAGCCGTACAGCTCGTCGGCCCGGCTTTCGAACGCGCCGACCATTTTCTGCACGGCCTTGGAGAACACGGCGCTGATCGCGCCTTCGAGGAGGCGTGAGCGGAACTCGAAATCGACGTGAAAGTCGATCAGACAGGACTCCTCGCCGTGCGGCAGGAATATCCAGTGATTTTGGAGATACTTGAACGGCCCCTCGGTGTAGCTCACGTCGATGCGGTCGGGCGGGGTCAACACCACGCGCGACGTGAACCGCTCGCGGAACATCTTAAAACCGATCACCATATCGGCGACGATGACAGTCGGCGTTCGGCTGCGCACCCGCAGGCCGAGACACCACGGCAGAAATTCGGGATACTTATCGACGTCGGCGACGAGATCGAAAAGCTGTTCGGGTTTATACGGCAGAACCCGTTTTTCCGCGTGGGTCGGCATTGTACCGGCCGGTTACGGGGCGTGCCGGGCGAGGCGCGCTTCGCTCAGGCGTTGGAAATCGTCGTCGGCATGATAGGAGGATCGCGTCAGCGGCGAGGACGCGACCACGAGGAATCCCTTGGACAGGCCGATCTTCTTGTACTCCTCGAATTCGTCGGGCGTGATGAACCGCTCGATCGGGGCGTGGCGCAGGGTCGGCTGCAGGTATTGGCCGATGGTCAGGAAATCGACGTCGGCCGAGCGCAAATCGTCCATCACCTGCAGCACCTCGCCGCGCGCTTCCCCGAGCCCCACCATCATGCCGGACTTGGTGAAGATGGTCGGATCGATCTGCTTGGCGCGATCCAGCAGGCGCAGGGAATGATAATAGCGCGCGCCCGGGCGAATGCCCGGATATAGGCGCGGCACCGTTTCGAGATTGTGGTTGAACACGTCCGGGCGGGCCGCGATCACGGCCTCGAGTGCGCCGTCCTTGTGCATGAAATCCGGCGTCAGGACTTCGATCGTCATATCCGGGGTGGTGGCGCGCAACCGCTCGATGCATTTCACGAATTGCGCCGCGCCGCCGTCGGCCAGATCGTCCCGGTCGACCGAAGTGATCACCATATGGCGCAGGCCCAAGTGCGCCGCCGCGCGCGCCAGATTTTCGGGCTCCGACGGATCGACCGCGCCGGGCTTGCCGGTGCGCACGTTGCAAAAGGCGCAGGCGCGCGTGCAGGTGTCGCCCAAAATCATCACGGTCGCGTGTTTGTGCTCCCAGCACTCGCCGATGTTCGGGCAGGCCGCTTCCTCGCATACCGTGTGCAGGTTGTGGGCCTTGATCAGCTTCTTGGTTTCGGCGTAGCCCTTCGAGGTCGGCGCCTTCACGCGAATCCACGGCGGCTTGCGCGGCGACGGGCTTTCCGGATTCTTCGCCTTTTCGGGATGACGCAGGGGCTGAACTTCGGTCATGGCTTAAAAATGGATGGTGCGGTCGTAGGCGTCAAGGACCGCCTCGTGCATCATCTCCGACAGCGTCGGATGCGGATACACCGTGTGCATCAGCTCGACTTCGGTGGTTTCCAGCGTCATGGCGACGGCATAGCCTTGAATCAGCTCGGTCACCTCGGCGCCGATCATGTGCGCGCCCAGCAGTTCGCCGGTTTCGGCGTCGAACACGGTCTTGATCAGGCCCTCGGGCTCGCCCAAGGCTATCGCCTTGCCGTTGCCGATAAAGGGGAACTTGCCGACCCGTATTTTGCGGCCTTTTTCCTTGGCCCGGGCCTCCGTCAGGCCGACGCTCGCGATCTGGGGCCGGCAATAGGTGCAGCCGGGAATGCGCGAGACGTTCAAGGGATGCACGTTTTTTTCGCCGGCGATCTTCTCGACGCAGATGACCCCTTCGTGGCTCGCCTTGTGCGCGAGCCAGGGCGGCCCCGTGAGGTCGCCGATGGCATAAACGCCGGGCTCGCCGGTGCGCGACCATTCGTCCGCCACCACGTGGGTCTTCTCGACCTTGACCTTGGTATTCTC
The DNA here is from genome assembly GCA_040904505.1 of Rhodospirillales bacterium. Lineage (GTDB taxonomy): Bacteria > Pseudomonadota > Alphaproteobacteria > Rhodospirillales > CALINB01 > CALINB01. The sequence continues at coordinate 7,838 of JBBDTH010000011.1, forward strand.
GAGGCCGAGCTTCTCCACGTTGCCGACGATACCGACCGCCAGGATCACCCGCTCGAAAGTCTTCTCTTGGGTTTTGCCGTCCTTGCCCGCAATCACGGCCGTGACCTCATTTTTGCCCTTTTTCAGTTCCTTGACCTCGGTCTTGATCAAAATCTTCATACCCTGCTTCTCGAACGCCTTGTGAGCGAAGGCCGAAACCTCCTCGTCCTCCACGGGCAGGACGCGGTCCATCACCTCGACCACGGTCACTTCGGCGCCGAGGGTCTTATAGAAACTCGCGAATTCGATGCCGATCGCGCCCGAGCCGATCACCAGGAGCGACTTCGGGAAGGTCTCGGGAATCATCGCTTCCTTGTAGGTCCAGATCAGCTTGCCGTCCGGTTCCAGGTTCGGCAGCGTCCGCGCCCGCGCGCCGGTCGCCAGGATGATATGCTTGGCCTGGTACGTACCGACGGCCTTGCCGTCCTTCTCGACCGCGACCGTGCCCTTGCCCGCGAGCGCGCCGGCGCCGTCGATCACGGTGACCTTGTTCTTCTTCAGGAGATGCGCGACGCCGTTCGAAAGCTGCTTGGCGATCTTCCGGGAACGCTCAACCACTTTCTTCAAGTCAAAGGATAAACCCTTGACTTCTAATCCGAATTCTTCGGCATGTTTGATGTTCTCGTAGACCTCGGCGGTGCGCAGCAAGGCCTTGGTCGGGATGCAGCCCCAATTCAGGCAGATGCCGCCGAGATGCTCGCGCTCGACCACAGCGGTCTTGAGCCCGAGTTGCGCGGCCCGGATCGCGGTCACGTAGCCGCCCGGTCCGGCCCCGATGACGATGACGTCGAAATTGGTTTCGGCCACTATTCTCTCCTGATATTCAACGTCCGAGCGCTTGCCTGCTCCCCGGCCTCCCCCGTCGAAAGGCTCAGGGTGAGGCCCTCATGCTGAGCGTGTCGAAGCCTCATGCTGAGCCTGTCGAAGTATGAGGGCCATCTCGGCTACAGCAACATGGTGAGCGGCTCTTCGATCAGCTTCTTGAAGGCGGTCATGTATTGCGCGCCGACGGCGCCGTCCACGACCCGGTGATCGGCCGACAAAGTGCAACTCATGACGGTCGCGATGGCCAAGGCGCCGCCCTTGACCACCGGGCGCTGCTCGCCGGTGCCGACGGCCAGGATCGCCGATTGTGGCGGATTGATGATCGCCGCGAATTCGCGCACCCCGTACATGCCCATGTTCGAAATCGTGAAGCCGCCGCCCTGGTATTCCTCGGGCGTCAACTTGCCGTCCTGGGCGCGCGCGGCGAGATCCTTCATCGCATTGGACACGTCGGCGAGTCCCTTGTTGTCGGCGTCGCGGATCACCGGCGTGATCAGGCCCGATTTGGTCGCGACGGCGACCGCGACGTCGATGCGGTGATACTTGCGGATGGTATCGCCGTTCCAACTGGCGTTCACGGTCGGCACCTTGCGCATCGCCAAGGCGGCCGCGCGGATCACGAAATCGTTGACCGAAAGCTTGTAGGCACCGGCGCCGTCGCCATTTTCCCCTTTTGGTGCCCGTTCGTTCAGTTCCTTGCGCATGGTCAACAGCGCGTCGATCTCGCAATCGACGGTCAGGTAGAAATGCGGAATGGTCTGTTTAGAAAGGGTCAGCCGCTCGGCGATGACCTTGCGCATGGTCGAGACCGGCTCGTCGGTATAGGCCCCTTCCGGCAACACGGCCGGCGGCAGTGCCGCGGCCTTCGGCGCGGCGGCAGGGGCTTGAGCCTGAGTCGGAGCGGCTTTCGGCGCACCGCCTTCGAGCGCCGCGTCGATGTCGCTTTTGACGATCCGGCCCTGGGGTCCGGAACCGGAAATTTGACCAAGGTCGAGCCCGGCCTGTTCGGCCATCCGCCTAGCCAGCGGGCTCGCGAAAACTCTCTCGCCGTCACCGGCCTGTCGTTGCGGCGGTGCCACCTTCGATGCGGGTTGAGGCGCGGATTTTTCGGCCGGTTTCTCCTCTTGCGACTTCGCTTTGGGTGCCGGGGCGGGTTTTTCCTCGGACTTTTCTTGCGGCGCCGGTTCGGCGTCGGCAGGCTTGGGCGCGGTGTCGGCGCCTTCAAGCGCCGAGTCGTCCTCGCCTTCTTCCAAAATCAGAGCGATCGGCGTGTTGACGGCGACGCCTTCGGTGCCCTCGTCGATCAGGATCTTGCCGAGTTTTCCCTCCTCGACCGCCTCGACCTCCATCGTCGCCTTATCGGTTTCGATCTCGGCCAGAACGTCGCCGCTTTGCACGTCGTCGCCGACCTTTTTCAGCCATTTGGCGAGCGTGCCCTCGGTCATGGTGGGCGACAGCGCGGGCATGAGAACCTGTATCGGCATCTTAGGCTTCCACCAGGATGTCGGTGTAAAGCTCCTTCGGATCGGGCTCCGGGTTCTCCTGCGCGAAATCGGCCGCTTTGATGATGATCGCCTTCACGTCCTTGTCGATATCCTTGAGGGTGTCTTCGTCGGCAACCTGCTGATCGAGCAGAAGCTGGCGCATGTTGTCGATCGGGTCGCTTTCCTGGCGCATTTTCGCGACTTCTTCCTTGGAGCGGTATTTCGCCGGGTCGGACATCGAATGTCCGCGATAGCGATAGGTCGCGGCCTCCAGAATATACGGCCCCTTGCCCGAGCGCGCGAAATCGAGGGCTTTCTCGCCGGCGGCCCGCATCGCCAGAACGTCCATCCCGCTGACCTTTTCGCCGGGAATACCGAAGGAGACGCCCCGTTTGTACAGTTCCGTGGTCGCGGACGCCCGCTTGACCGAAGTCCCCATGCCGTACTGGTTATTCTCGATGATATAGACGACCGGCAGCTTCCACAGTTCCGCCATGTTGAAGCTTTCGTAGACCTGGCCCTGGTTGACCGCGCCGTCGCCGAAATAACAGCAGCACACGCCGTCGTCGCCTTTATACTTATGCGCGAACGCGAGCCCGGTGCCGATGGAAACGTTGGCGCCGACGATGCCGTGACCGCCGTAAAAATTCTTCTCCTTGCTGAACATATGCATGGAGCCGCCCTTGCCGCGGGAGTAGCCGTCCTTGCGGCCGGTCAATTCGGCCATGACGCCTTTCGGGTCCATGCCGGTGGCCAGCATGTGGCCGTGATCGCGATAAGTGGTGATCACCGTATCTTGCGATTCGCAGACGGACTGAATGCCCGTCACCACGGCTTCCTGACCGATATAAAGATGGCAAAAGCCGCCGATGAGGCCCATGCCGTAGAGCTGCCCCGCCTTCTCTTCGAAGCGCCGGATCAGCAGCATCTGACGGAACAGATCGATGGCGTCCTCGTCGCCGATCGGCAGCTTGCCGTTACCGCCCGTCGTTTTTTTCAGCGCCATTTTGCTTTTCGCCATAAGGGGGGGATCCTGGTGATTAGCCCGAGTCATCATGTTTTTAGGATTTCGTCGACGACCTTCCCTGAAATTCGCCGCTTCTTATCCGAGCGTTTTTGGTTTCGGTACCGGCCGGCTTTTGTTGAATAGGATCAACCGAAGAGCGGTTACCGATGTCGCCAAGAGTAATAATATTACTCATTTTACGCAAGTGACTTTTTCGTGAAAGCCTTTGTTCCACAAGGAAGAATCCATTATTAACTTAATTACAGTGAATAACGAATTTTAAGAACGAAAGAAAATGTCACCACCACTGCCGAAGATAGACGTTTTATTGCCGCCGGCTACCGTCAAACGGCATGAGAGCCGTCATCGCCGGACCGTTGTTCCCGATTCCGCCGCCGCGCGATCCGGACAAATAGCCGTCGCAGCGTATTCGATAGTCGGCGCATCGCTTCCGTGACCCTGAAACGCACCGATCGTTCCGAGAGATCGTCGATGATCATGTCGATCAGCTCGTCAAGCTGCAAGCCGGCTCGCTCGACGCGGCCGTTTTCAACGGTCCGCACGACAAGGACCGCATTCCCTATTTTCAAACGCGAACCGGGTTGCGGTGGGTTTTTCAAATTCAGCTCGAAAAACGATGCGACGGTCAAGCCGGTGTGTTCTTGAGATATCTCCAAATTATACAAATCGGCGATATCGGCTAATTTCGTATCGCCCAGAAAACTCAACTCTCCGAACAACGGCTCAAGACGGCGTGCCACATCGGGCGATTCCTCGAAAAGACGGTCGAGACGGGGAACCCGTTCGGGCGGCGCGAGCAGGTAGACGTAATCGCCGGCCTGCAACGATCCCGATTCGATGGGATTCAGGATTTCCTTTTCGCGTACGATCAAAACGGACCGGGCCCAGCGGGGCAACCGCGATAATCCGAGGACCATGCTATCCGCCGTAATCGGATAGCCGACCATTTCCTGTTCGTTTTGCCCGGGCAGGTCGACCTCGACGCGGCGGACGCTCGGCGCGGTCCGGCGCAGAGCCAGTTCGAGACGCCGCGCCATCGGTGTGATGGTCCAGCCCTGAGCCAGCAAGGACACGAACACGACGAAAAACGCGATATTGAAGAACACTTCGGCGTGCGGCACGCCGGCGAGAGTCGGGATTGTGGCTAAAAAGATGGTGACCGCCCCGCGCAAACCCACCCAGGAAATAAAAAGCTTTTCCTTGCGATTGAATCCGAAAGGCAGCAGGCATAGCCACACCGCCGCCGGCCGGGCGATAAAAATCAGAAAAAGCGCGATCGTGATCCCCGGCACCGCGTATCCGATCAGGGTCGTCGGCGTCACCAGCAAACCGAGAACCAAAAACATGACGATCTGGCAGAGCCAGGTCGCGGCATCGTGAAACCCGACAATCAGCGGATAAGACCGCACCGGCCGGTTGGCGACGACCAACCCCGCCAGATAAACCGCCAGCAGACCGCTGCCGCCGAGCATCGATGTCGCCGAATAAATCAACAAAGCCGTGATCACCACGAACAACGGCCGTAAGCCTTCCGGCATTTGCACCCGGTTGAGCAACACGACGATGACGCTGCCGCCGATGATCCCCAGCACGGCACCGATCAGACCGTGTTGGCCCAATTGCAGAAACAGATCCCATGTGGGCATCTGGGTATCGGCCATGAGGAATTCGGTCAGAACGATGGTCAGGAATACGGCTATCGGATCATTGGTGCCGGATTCGATTTCGAGGACCGAGCCGACCTTGCTCTGCAGCCGC
>JBBDTH010000012.1:0-12439 GCA_040904505.1 Rhodospirillales bacterium
ATCGGCGGGGTTTTCATTGCGCTGCTATACGGTTAATAACGGGCAGCGGGCTCGGACTCTTTTCTCCTGGGGGGTCGAATCGGTTTTTTCCGATTTTCCCGATCGAATTCGCGCGGAGAAACCACGGACAAATACGGACAGATAACGAGGAATATTTTATGGCGACGATAGCCGACCTTTATAAAGACCGATTCGGGGTGCCGCCCGAACACGCGCACGGCGAACAAGCGGCAGGCACCATTGAATCGCTATTATCGCGACGATCTTATCGCCATTACCGGTCCGACCCGGTGCCCGATGACGTCCTGGAAACTCTGTTGGCCTGCGCGCAGTCGGCCCCGGCGAAATCGGATTTGCAGCAGTATTCCATTATCGTTCTCAAGGATGAGGATGTGCGCCAAGCGGTTTTCGAATTGAATCCGAAAACCCTGTGGTTCGCGCAGGCCCCGGTTGCGTTGGTGTTTTGCGGCGACATGCGGCGCGGCCAACGCGCGGCGGCTTGGAAGGGGTACGATTACGCCAATAACACCGTCGATACGTTCATGAACGCCGCCGTCGATGCGGCGCTGGCGATGATGAGTTTCATCACTGCTGCCGAATCGATCGGCTTGGGGTGTTGTGCCATCAGTAACGTGCGAACCCGCGTGCAGGAAATCTCGACACTGCTGAAGCTGCCCGAAGGCGTATATCCCGTTGCCGGGCTGACGGCCGGGTGGCCGGAAGGGGAGGCGATCCTATCCATGCGCCTGCCGCCCGCGGCAGTCGTTCATGAGGATCGGTACGACGATTCGAACTTGGAAGCGGAGCTTTCGGCTTACGACGAACGGCGCAACGCACGCCGGCCGATGGCGCCCGACAGGCAGGTTCATAAGGATAAATACGGCATTTCCGAACATTACGGCTGGTCCGAGAATGCCGCGCGGCGGTTGTCCGTTCAGGAGCGCGAGGATTTTACGCCCTACTTGAAGCGCCAGGGCTTTGAGTTGAAATAATCAATCGGTTTAGGCGCCGTGTCCCAGCATGTCCAAGAACGCATCATTGCTGATGTCGGGGGCTTCATACATGAGCCAGTGTCCGGCCTCGGGGATCACGCGCACATCCGCATCCGGCTGGATGCTTCGCAGATAGTCGCGCCGCTCGTCGAGACGGTTCTTGGCGTACACGTCGTATTCGCCCCATAGGCCTTTCAGGGCGGCTTGAACGTGCGGCAGGGCGGTCACGAGATTGTCGAAGCGATGGCTCAAAATACGGTTTCGGAAACGGGCGCGGCTGGTGTTTTCCGATTGCAGATAAACCGCAAAGTCATCGATCTTTCCCGCGTCGCCGAACATCATGACCGATAAATTATGCCGGTTCGCCGCCGCGCGTTCTTCGTCCGTTTCGGCCCGGCGCCAATTCTTGAGACCTTGCGGCTCGTTTCGGGTCAGTCCCATGCCGCCGGAGCTGACCAGGATACAGGTGCGCACGCGGTCGCCGTGAAAATGAGCGGCATGTCCGGCCAAGCTGGCGCCGAAAGAAAATCCGGTAATGTCGTAGTGTTGCGCTGAGGGGAGCAACCGGTCGATTCCGTCGGCGACGATCCTTCCCAGGCCTTGAAACGAATAGGGTTCCGGTGGCATGGCCGAATCGCCAAGGCCGGGCAAGTCCGGCACATAAACGCTGAAGCGTTCCGCAAAAACCGGGATGTTTCGAATCCAGTGGGTCCAGGATCCGAAGGAGCCGTGAAGGCAAACCAAGGCCGGGCCGTCGCCCCATCGGCGCCAAACCATCTCGCCGTCGCCGCAGGGGGTTGTCAGGCGTGTCGCGGCGGCATCAAGTTCGGCGACAACCGAGGCGTAATCTGTATTTCCCGATATCGGGTGGTTCGAGTGTTCGTTCGTCATTCTCATATGCTGGAGTTTCAGAAGGGGATAACGTCGATTCAGGGTTTTAATTTATCGGACATCGCGGGGGAGTCGCGGGTGATTTATGCAACCATGGTCGGCCAACGGTTCGCGATGTGCAAGCCCAATTTATCAATTGGTTAACACCCTGGCCGATGCCGGGTGCCCGCAAGGACGATATCTCGATAATCTATTTCCCCTGAAACCGTAAATCAGGTAATGTTTAAAAAAAAGTCATATTGGTTTGCGTATTTTTAGACCGGTTTGGCTTGAGAATAAAGTTTGCGAAACGGGTTTGCAGGGTATGTTTGTTAACATACTGAAATAGGCAGTTCTGCGCAGATGACAGAGTGGCACGTTGCAATGATAACTGAAGCGACTGGGAGAGATATTATGATGAAAGAGCGGATTTCATTCTTCGCGGCCTCGATCGTCGGGGCGGGATTGCTGGCGGTTTCGACTGCCGGTCAAGCAACGGCGGACAGCTTTCCGTCCAAACCGATTCACTACGTTCTTCACGCCGGGGCCGGCGGCGCCACCGACACGATGGCCCGCATTATTGCGCCCGAGGTCGAGAAAGCTATCGGCCAGAAGGTCGTGGTCGAGAACCGGAAAGGCGCCGGTGGGGCGGTGCAGATGACCTATTTGACGAAAACCGCAAAGCCGGACGGATATGTCGTCGGCTCCACGACCGGTAGTCTGATCGGCCGCATGAACACGGTGCTCAAGGACCGCTTCAAGCTCGACGACTTCGATTGGACCAGCGGTCTGTTGACCGACGCCTTCGTCTTCGGCGTGCCGGCCAGCAGCAAGGCAAAAACCCTTAAGGACATGGTCGCGACGATCAAGAGCAAGCCGGGCACGGTCAAAATCGCCGGTTTTGCCGTGGGCGGCGCGCAGTGGGTCGGCTGGAACATCTTCGCCGAAGGTGCCGGCATCAAGGCCACTGACGCGATCTGGATTCCCTACGACAACATGGGCGAGGCGGCGACGGCGACGGTCGGCAAGCACGCGGAACTGACCGTGAACTTCGCAGGCACGACGCTGGATCACGTACGCGCCAAGAACATGCGTATCCTCGCCGTCATGTCCGAGAACCGCGCGGACCCGCTTCCCGACGTGCCGACCGTGGCCGAGGCGGGCTTCCCGAAAGTAGACACCGGATACGTGCAATTCCGCGGCATCGTCATGCCGAAGGGCACGCCGGCGGCGATTCAAAACAAGATCAACGACGCCTTCCAGACGGCCCTGAAGAGCAAGAGCGTCGTGAAGTGGATGAAGAACTCTTCCTTGTCGCCCATGGGATACGGACCGGAGCGGTTCCTGAAGTTCGCCAAGAACTACGACAAGAGCACCGCGAAGTGGGTCTCGGGGCTTCAATCGAAGAAGAAAAAGTAGGCCGTCGATGAACGTGTATCGATCGGCGGAAAAATCTTCGCAATGACGTTGACGTCCGAAAGTCAGGGAGAGCCCCGCAAGGGGCTCTCCCGGGACGCCGAAAGGCAGTGGAAGATCGGCCTCGGTCTTGCGGAGGTGATCGGCGGAATCGCTTTCGCCGCGATCGCCTGCTACTTCCTGATCTCCGCTCAGGACCTGCCGACATTCAAATTCAACCCCGCCGATCCGGGCGTGGCGGCGTTTCCGAACACGATGGGCGCCATCCTGCTCGCATGTTCCTTGGCGTTGGCTGTGATCGGAGTCATTCGTATACGGCGCAACGGCACCGATAACGAACCGGTCGTTATCGTCCAGCCGTTGAACGTGATGGGCGCCATCGCCGTTACCGTGATCTACACGCTCGTCATGCCGTTCGTGACCTATTACGTGGCGACGGCGATTTGGGTTCCTCTCATACTCCTGCTGTCGAGTATCCGTAGCTGGAAGATGATTGCGATCCTGACTCTGTCTCTCTTGGTGTTCGCCTACTTCGTGTTCGATATCATACTTAACGTTAAACTGCCATGAGGCGCGCCGTTTCATGATCGAATCTCTCGGAGCCGGTTTCGGCCTGGTCTTTAACCTGAACGCGGTCACCGCGCTTCTCGTCGGCACCATCATCGGTTACGTCGTGGGCGCGATCCCCGGCTTGACGTCCAGTATCGCCCTTGCCGTCATTATTCCCTTTACCTTCAAGATGGACCCGGTGGCGGCGATCGTGCTGATGACGTCGATCTACATGGCGTCGGAGTATTCCGGGGCCATTCCCGCCATCCTGGCGAACGCGCCGGGCACGCCGGCCGCCGCGCCCACCGCTTTCGACGGCTATCCGATGCGCCTGCGCGGCGAGGCGGGCAACGCGCTTACCTTGTCGATTCTGGGTTCGGGGTTCGGGGCTCTCCTCGGAACGATCTTTCTCATTCTCTCCGCGATGTGGATCGCTAAGGTCGCGCTCGTTTTCGGGCCGCCCGAATATTTCTCGCTCGCCGTGCTCGGCTTGAGCCTGGTCGGCGTGCTCAGCACCGGCCTGTTCCTGAAAGGGTTCATCGGTCTTTTGTTCGGTTTGCTGCTCGCGTCTATCGGTCTCGATCCGATCTCGGGCAATCCGCGCTTCGAGATCACGACGGCCTTCCTCGAGGGTATTCCGCTGCTGCCGGCATTGATCGGCCTGTTCGCGCTTTCCGAGGTGTTCTACATGCTGGAGACGGCGCACAAGAAAGCGCCGGAGATGACCGAAATACCGAAGATTTCGATGTCCTTCGGTTTGTTCCGCGGCATGGGGTTCACCCTGAACCGTTCGGCGATCATCGGCTACGCGGTCGGCGTGGTGCCGGGAGCGGGCGCGACGATCGCCGCGCTGACGAGCTACGCCGAAGAGAAGCGTTCCTCCAAGAATCCGGAAACCTACGGCAAGGGCAACCCGAAGGGCGTCGTCGCCGCCGAAACCGCCAACAACTCCGCCGTGGCCGGGGCGCTCGCGCCCTTGCTGACGCTCGGCATTCCCGGCTCGGCGAGCACGGCCATCATGATCGGCGCCCTGATGATCCACGGCATCCGGCCGGGGCCGATGCTGTTCGTCGACCAGCCGTTCTTTCCCTATGCAATCTTCGCGTCGATGCTGTGCGGCATCCCCGTCATGGTGCTGCTGGGGCTGTTCGGTGTCCGGCTTTGGGTCAAGGTTACCTTGATCCCGACCGGCATCCTCGCCGTCGTCGTCGCCGCGATCTGCGTGCTCGGCGCCTACAGCAACGAAAGCACCATGTATCCGGTTTGGATCATGATCGCTTTCGGGATCGGCGGGTATCTGATGCGCAAGGTGGATGTCCACCCGGCGCCCGTCGTATTGGCGCTGGTGTTGGGCGAGATGATGGAAACGAACTTCCGCCGGGCGTTGATGGGCCAGGGCGGCGATCCCATGGTGTTTTTGACCGCGCCCATCTCGGCCGTCCTCCTGACCTTGGCCGTACTGGTCGTCTTCGCGCCGTTTCTTCGCACCTTGTGGGGGCGGAAATTCGGTACTCCGAAAACCGCGGATATATTAGACGAATAACGCTCCCTTCCTTCCAACGAGTATAACTTAATGAAACAAAATGCCCCTGCTCCGGGCCAGTCGCCCACCCAGACGTTTGCGGATTTCGCATCGGGCCTGACCGTCGAGTCCATCACCCCGAAAGCCAAGGCGAAAGCTTGCGACATGGTTTTGGATTTTACGGGGCTCTGTGTCGCGGCGCGCAACGAGGATTACGTGCGCGCGATCGCCGAAACCTGGGACGGCGAGGGCAAGTGCACGGCTTTCGGACATGCCAAGGGGTTCGATGCCGCGGGCGCTGCCGTCGTCAACGGAACGGCGGCACACGGCGAAGATTACGACGATACCTTCGAGGGCACGCCGATGCATGCCGGGACGCCCACGATCGCGGCAACCCTGGCGGCCTGCGAACGGTACGGTTTGAGCGGCACCGATGCCCTGCGCGGGATCGTGGCGGGCGCCGAGTTGATGTGCCGGTTGGCCTTGGTCGCGCAAACGACGGTTCACCGTGCCGGGTTTCATCCCACGGCCGTTATCGGCACCTTGGGAACGACGGCGGCCGTCGGGACGGCGCTCGGATTATCGGCCAAGGAATTGACCAACGCGCTGGGCGTTGCCGGCAGTCTTGCGTCGGGGATCATCGAGTATCTGGCCGAGGGAACCTGGACGAAACGGTTACACCCGGGCTGGTCCGCGCAAAGCGGTCTCCGGGCGGCACAGATGGGCCGCGGCGGATTCCTGGGCCCCCGGACGGTCCTGGAAGGCGAGCACGGTTTCTTTTTCGCGTTCGGCGATCCGAACCACGACTACGATTTTTCCCCGATTACGAAAGATCTCGGCGCTAAGTTCCTGATGGAAGGCGTTGCGTTCAAGCCCTATGCCTGCGGCACGATGACCCAGCCGTTTATCGATTGCGCCATCAAGATCGCAAAAGACGGTGTCGATCCGAAAAAAATCAAAAGCGTCGTGGCCAAAGTCGGTGAGGGAACGGTACATCGCCTGTGGGAGCCGATTGCCGAAAAACAAAAACCGACGACGCCTTATTCGGCCAAGTTCAGCGGTGCCTTTTGCGTCGCGATCGGTATCGTCGATCAGGCGGCGGGGTTAAAGCAGTTTACCGAACCGCGCACGGCCGATCCTGATGTTCTCGACTTAGCCGGGAAGATCTCTTATGAGATCGACCCCAATGACGAGTACCCCAAAAATTATTCCGGACATTTGATTGTCACCATGAATGACGGCACCGTCCACGAAGTGCGTCAGCCGCACCTGCGCGGCGGTGTGCGCGAACCCCTGACCCGCGCGGAATTGGAAGCCAAGTTCATGGCAAATGCCGCTTTCGGCGGCTGGACCGGATCGCAGGCGGAGGCCATGAAATCGTGGTGTTCGGATTTATTTGAGAAGCCGGATTTGACGGGGCTTAAAGCCTTTCGCGTTTAAGGGTTGTCGTCCCGCTAGCGAATTGGCTATGACAAAAGCGTTCAAGAAGACCCCAAAATCATAAGTCTCCGGGAGGAACCATGCCACACGTCCCCGCATCCGACGTTTTATCTCATATCAAGGTCCTGGACCTGACCCGGGTCCGTTCCGGACCGACATGCGTCCGTCAGTTGGGCGATTGGGGCGCGGACGTCATCAAGGTCGAGATGCCCGAGGCGTTGGAGGCCGACGGCGCGCTGGGGTCGCCCCGCCATACCCCGGATTTCCAAAATCTACAGCGCAACAAACGCAGCATCACGTTGAATTTGAAGGAGCCTGAGGGCCTGGAGGTTTTTAAGAAGCTCGTCGAGAAAGTCGATATCGTCGTCGAGAACTTCCGGCCCGACGTGAAGAAGCGTCTCGGCATCGATTACGACGATTTGGCGGCGATCAATCCGCGTATCATCCTGGCCAGCATTTCCGGCTTCGGCCAGGACGGTCCGGACGTGAAGCGCCCCGGTTTCGACCAGGTGGCGCAAGGCATGGGCGGCTTGATGTCGATTACCGGCCTGCCGGGTCAGGGGCCGGTCCGGGTGGGCATCCCGATCGCCGATCTATGTTCCGGTATTTTCTGTTCCTACGGCATCCTGCTGGCGGTTATCGAGCGGGAGAAATCCGGCAAGGGCCAATGGGTGCATACGTCGCTCATTCAAGCCATGATTTTCATGCTCGACTTTCAGGCGGCACGGTGGCTGGTCGGACACGAAGTACCGCAGCAAGCGGGCAACGATCATCCGACCAGCATGCCGACCGGCGTTTACGAAACCAAGAACGGTTATATGAATTTGGCCGTCGCGGGCGATACCATCTGGCAGCGGTTCTGCCGCGAGGTCGATCACGAAGACTGGGCCGAGGACCCGCGCTTCAAGGACAGCCAGGGACGGTCGGACAATCGCAAGGAGTTGAACGCGCTTATTAACGACATGATGAGCGGCGATACCACCGAGTATTGGATCGAACGGTTGACCAAGGGCGGTATTCCTTGCGGGGCGATCAATACCATCGATAAGGTTTTCGAGGAGCCCCAGGTCAAGCATCTGAAGATGCGCGCGGCGGTCAAGGGCAAGGTTATGGGGGAAATCGAACTGGTGCCCCAGCCGATCCGGATGAGCCGCTCGAAAAGCGAATTGAAGGTTGCGCCGCCGGAGCGGGGCGACAACACTGAAGAAGTGTTGAGCGATCTCGGGTATACGAAGGATCAGCTTGCGGCGCTTCGTAAGAAAAACGTGATTTAAGGAAGGATGTTAGGCATGCCGACCGATAAAATTCTCGCCGAGAAAGAGGGGGCCGTTGGGCGGATCGTGTTCAACAACCCCGAACGCCACAACGCCGTATCGCTTGAAATGTGGGAAGGCGTTACCGAAGCGCTCGATACGTTCGAAAAAGACGACGAGGTCCGGGTGATCGTCGTTACGGGCGCGGGCGGAAAATCTTTCGTGTCGGGCGCGGATATCTCGAAGTTCGAGGATGAACGGTCTTCGCAGGAGGCGATCAAGCATTACGACGAGGTCGGCCGGCGTGCTTACTTCGGACTTTACAACTGTCCCAAGCCGACGATCGCCATGATCCGCGGCTATTGCATCGGCGGCGGCGTGGCGGTGGCGATTTGTTGCGATCTCAGAATCTGCACCAAGGAGTCGAGCTTCGGCATTCCGGCCGCCAAGCTGGGCTTGGGCTATGCCTTCGATAAGGTGCGCCAGTTGTCCGATCTCGTCGGCCCGGCGTTTGCCAAGGAGATATTCTTTACCGGCAAGCGCTTCACGGCCGAACAGGCAGCCGAGATGGGGCTGGTAAACCGGGTCGTTTCCGATAACGAACTCGAAGGATTCGTGCAGGACTATGCCGAAACGATCGCCGGGAACGCACCGTTGACGGTGGCGTCCATCAAGAAAATCGCGAACGAAATCGTGAAGGACCCCGATGCCCGGGATATCGCGGCCTGCGATGCCATGGTCAAGGCCTGCTTCGACAGCCAGGATTACATCGAGGGTCGGCGCGCGTTCATGGAAAAGCGCAAACCCGACTTCACCGGGAAATAACGCCGGTCCGCCTAATCCTTTTTATACGGATTTTTGACGCCGCTGACGACGGATTCGAATATCTGGCGGACGCGTTTTTCATCGCACCCCATCAGGAGCGCGTCCTCGAGGGCGTCCTGGCAGTACTGGCGAATCTCCTCCAGGTTTTCGTTCAGGACCTTGAGCTTCTCCTCGCACGAAATCGGCGTGCCGTCGGGCTCGGTCCAGACGATGTTGGGGTTTTTCGGCTGCGACATACTGTCTAAATAAGGCTTCTTGCGGGTTTCGGCAACGGCCTAAGCCGTCCGGACCGCTTGCCAGCCGGTGCCTTCGTGGCCGAATTGGAAGGCTTCGGGGTGGAGGATTTCCGCCAAGATTTCAAGGGATTCGACCAGCCTCGGGCCGGGCCGGTTGAAGAAGGCATTGCCGTTGGTGATGTAGGCCCGGCCTTCTTGAACGGCCGGCAATTTCGTCCAATGCGGGTTCTCGATAACGACCCGGGATTCCCGGTCCGTCCGTTCGAGACCGAAGCCGCACGGCATGAACGCGATCACGTCGGGCTTGGCGGCGATGAGGCGGTCCCAATCCATCCAGGGGGCGTGTTCGCCGGCCGTACCGAGCGGGTCGACGCCGCCGGCCAAGGCCACCATTTCCGGCACCCAGTTGCCGGCCGCCATCATGGGATCGGTCCATTCGATGCAGGCGATACTGGGACGGGACGAAAGGTTTTTGGACGTGGTTTCGATGGCGGCGATCCGGCTTTTCATATCGCGAACCAGGTTTTCGCCGGCGTGATCGACGCCAAGCGCTTCGGCCACCCGCCGGATGTCGTCGTAAACGTCGCCCAGACGCATCGGTTCGAGCGAGACGATGCGGACGTTCCCGCCGGTCCAATCGCAAACGGCGGCCTCCACGTCCTTGAGGCTGACGGCGCAGATTTCGCATTGGCTTTGCGTGATGATCACGTCGGGATCGAGTTCGCGCAGAAGGTCTTCCTTGACTTCGTAGACGGCCAACGCGGTTTTGAGGGCATCCTTGACGCGTTTGTCGATGTCGGCGCTCGAGCCGCGCAGATCGAGCCGCGGCGCGGTGCAAACGGGCAGGGTTTCGATGCCCTCGGGATGGTCGCATTCGTGCGACCGGCCGACGATCATATCCCGGCACCCCAGGGCCGCGACGATCTCGGTGGCACTCGGTATTAAGGAAACAACGCGCATATAAAAACCGTGCTTTCGGGTTTGGGACGAATGTTCGAACGGGCGATGCCGTCTTCTACGCCGCTTGCCGGTAGGCGGCGAGGGTTTGCGATATCGCTTCGGACGCTTCGAGCAGGCGTTGGTCCTGGGCGTGGCGGCCGACGACCTGGAGTCCGATCGGCAGGCCATTGGGTCCGCTGAAGGCCGGCATGGTCAGGCAGGGGACGTGCAGCGCGGTCCACAGATCGTTGAAGACGGAGCTTCCCGTGGTCGCCAAGCTATCCGGGGCTTCGCCCGGTGCCGAGGGGGTGATCAGAACGTCGAAATCGTTCATTGCCCGGGCGAAGGCGTCCCGGCATTGCGCCATGCCGGCAAGCGCGCCGCGGTATTGATCGGGCGTCACGGCGGCGCCGTCCTTGGGCCGGCCTTCCCGGCACATTTCGCTGACTTGATCGAAGTGGTACGTCAACTCGAATAACAAGGCGCGGTGAAGCTCGTAACTCCTGGCCGTTTTGCCCAGGGCCGCGACCCGGGCGATGTCGTCGCTCATGTCGTAATCCGTCACGGCGGCGCCGTTCTTGGAAAGGTGCGCGGCGGAATCCTCGATCAAACGTTGCGTAACCGCGTCCGCCTTATCCCAAAGTTTGGTGCGGCAAAATCCGATACGAAGGCCGCTCAGCGGTGCCGCGGCCAACGGCGAGGTTTTCAGGCCCAACATGGCGGCCCGAAAAAGGGCGATATCATCGACCGACCGCGCATGCAGGCCGACCGTGTCGCAACATTGCGCGTTTTCCTTAACGCCTTTGAGGCCGAACTCGCCATAGGTCGGCTTGTAGCCGACGACGCCGCAAAAGGCGGCCGGCCGGATCGTGGAGCCGCCGGTTTGGGTGCCGAAGGCCAGGGGAACCATGAAAGAGGCCGTCGCCGCGCCGGAGCCGCTCGACGAGCCGCCGGGCGTATGAGTCACGTTATGCGGATTGCAAGTATTCGCCGGGAATTGATGGGCGAATTCCGTGGTGGCCGTTTTACCCAGGACGAGCCCGCCGGCACGGCGGGTCAGCGAGACACAGGTCGCGTCCGAGGTGGGCCGGTTCCCTTTGTAAATCGGCGAACCGTACTCGGTCGGCATGTCGTACGTGTCGATGATATCCTTCACGCCGACGGGAATCCCGCCTACAGGGCCCTTGTTGCCGGCGCGGTCGCTTGCCTTGGCGGCATCGAGCGCTTGATCCCGGTTAAAGTAGGCCCAGGCGTGTAGTTCGGAATCGCGCTCGTCGATGCGTTCGATGCATGCCCGAACCAGTTTTTCCGATGTCAATTCACCGTTTTCGATGGCTTTTGCGGCGTCGCGCGCCGTCAGTTCGGACGGATGTATCATGCTGTGTCTCCCTGCAGGTTTGTGTTTTTGTGTTGGGCTATGTCGTGCCTTGTGCCCGGTTCCCGGGGGCAATGCTAACATATAGGGCGTGTGTTTGCACACATGACCCCGGGAGCGGATCACGGTTCGTCGGAACCGAGGAACGTTCCCGATCAATCATGGTCCGCTCCGGCACCGGCCGTACGGATCAACGGAGCTTGTCGTTCAACTGAATTATGAAGGCTTTGATTCTGCGGGCATTTTCGCCCCGATCCCCGCGTCCGAACCGGGATGCCGAGCGCATGTCCCACGCGGTTGCCGGGCCGGACGGCTTGATCCGGAAAACGACGTCGTCCTTGAAGCCGAGCCAAAACGTCGAGGCGGTCGCCTCGATTCGGCCTTCGGTCGGAACGGCGGCAACGACGTCCCAGCCCATTTTCCCGACCAGGTCGAGCGTGGTGTTGAAAACCTTGTCCGGCGGATGCTTGTAGATGATGGTTTTGAGATCGGGGTGATGTTTCTTTTGCAGCGCGGCAACCTTGGCGCCGCCGTATGCGATCTTGTTTTTGACCCGGTTCGGGTTTTGCTTTTTCGCCTCGTTACGCTTGGCGATGATGGCCACGAACGCCGGCGGGTTGACGGTGTCCGTCGTGATGTCGTGTATACGCGGGTGAGCCTTCGGGTTCAAAAGTTTATCGTAGCCGTAGGGAACGGCAATGACGATCGCGCTCAGAACGATGCCGGTGACGGCAAGCGTTTTGCCGCCGCGCCCCAAAAACAAACCGACAATGGATAAAACGCCCGCGGCCACACCGGCGTAGACGGACCACGTGATGATCTTGAACGTTATCCGGTGATCCCACATTTCCAGGCGGTAACCGTACGCAGCGGCCACCATGGCCAACCCGGAAAGAATAGCCAAGATCAGGCCGATTTTGGCGATTGGCGACGGCGCATTTTGCTCCGGCATTTCAGGAGCCCCCCATGTCAATTATTTTAAGATTAATTAAAACTCATAATACTTTACTGTTCTCCCGTCT
>JBBDTH010000013.1:0-11602 GCA_040904505.1 Rhodospirillales bacterium
GAGCACCGGTCTCCAAAACCGGGGGTTGGGGGTTCGAGTCCCTCCACTCCTGCCACTCGTAGAGGAGACGGGGCTAAGCTCTTTCTTGGAACCAGGATCGTGACAAGGTTGATATGGCAAAAGTAAACATCGCTCGGTTCGTCAAGGAAGTGCGTCAAGAAGGCGCCAAGGTTACGTGGCCGACTCGCAAGGAAACGACGATCTCGACGATCATGGTCTTTATTATGGTGATTTTGTCGGCGTTGTTTTTCTTTTTGGTCGACATGGTTTTGCAATCGGGCATCGAACTGATTATCGGTTAAGAGGGTTTCGCTTTGGCGGCTAAATGGTACGTCATTCACGTGTATTCGGGCTTCGAGAAGAAGGTCGCGCAATCGATCGAGGAGCAGGCCAAGCAGGCCGGCATGGTCGATATGTTCGAGCAGGTCCTCGTGCCGTCGGAGGAAGTCGTCGAAGTGCGCCGCGGCGCCAAGGTCAACGCGGAGCGCAAGTTTTTCCCCGGCTACGTCCTGGCCAAGATGGAAATGACCGACGAAACTTGGCATTTGGTCAAAAACACCCCGAAAGTGACGGGTTTCCTGGGCAGCGGCAGCAAGCCGACGGCGATTTCCGAGGCCGAGGCAGCGCGCATCATGCATCAGGTGCAAGAGGGCATAGAACGGCCGAAACCGGCGGTTATCTTCGAGATCGGCGAGCAGGTCCGGGTTTGTGACGGGCCGTTCAACTCTTTCAACGGGACCGTCGAGGACGTTGACGAGGAACGCAGCCGTCTCAAGGTCGCCGTGTCGATTTTTGGTCGATCGACGCCGGTTGAGCTTGAGTATGCCCAGGTAGAGAAGCTATAACCCGGCAGCGCGGCTGCCGGACGATATCGAGTTTCCGGCAGGTGCCGGTTTGGACCGTGGGAGATCCGCCATGATCGTACCACGGACTCAGTAAGACACAGCGAAGACTGAGGAGTTGAAATGGCAAAGAAAATCAAGGGATACATCAAGCTGCAGGTGCCGGCGGGGCAAGCCAATCCGTCGCCGCCGATCGGTCCGGCGCTGGGCCAGGCAGGCTTGAACATTATGGAATTTTGCAAGGCGTTCAACGCCGAGACCCAGGGCATGGAGCAAGGCATGCCGGTGCCGACCGTGATTACGGTTTACGCGGACCGGACCTTTTCCTTCATTACCAAAACGCCTCCGGCGAGCTTCTTCCTTAAGAAGGCGGCGAAATTGCAAAAAGGCACCGGCACGGCCGGCCGCGAAGTCGTCGGCCAGGTCAAGATGGCGCAGGTGCGCGAAATCGCCGAGTTGAAGATGAAGGATCTTAACGCGCACGATATCGATGCGGCGTGCCGCATGATTACCGGTTCGGCGCGTTCGATGGGTATCGAGGTGGTGGAGTAAGCCATGTCGAATAATGGAAAGCGTTTGAAAAAGGCCAACGAGTCGGTGGATCGGAATAAGGCCTATTCCGTGGACGAGGCGGTCTCTCTTATTAAAGAGAATGCCAAGGCGAAGTTCGACGAGACCATCGAGATCGCCATCAACCTGGGTGTCGACCCCCGTCATGCCGATCAGATGGTGCGGGGTGTGATTTCCCTGCCGCACGGCACGGGCAAGTCGTTGCGGGTCGCCGTATTCGCGAAAGACGCCAAGGCGGAAGAGGCGAAAGCCGCGGGTGCCGATATCGTCGGCGCTGACGATCTGGCGGAACAGATTCAAAACGGCAAGATGGATTTCGACCGGTGCATCGCAACGCCCGACATGATGGCCGTCGTCGGCAAGCTCGGTAAGGTTTTGGGGCCGCGCGGCTTGATGCCGAACCCGAAACTCGGCACCGTGACGCCGAACGTGGCTCAGGCCGTCAAGGACGCCAAGGGCGGGCAGATCGAATTCCGCGTCGAGAAGGCCGGAATCATTCACGCCGGTATCGGCAAGGCGAGTTTCGAGGCGGCGCAGTTGGCGGATAACGTTCGCACTTTCATCGACGCCATCGTCAAGGCCAAGCCGAGCGGCGCCAAGGGAACATACATGACGCGCATCAGCCTGAGTTCCACGATGGGGCCGGGGCTGAAGCTGAACATGACCGATCCCGCCGGCTGAGACCGGCGGCGTTCGGATCGAGAGGTTTTCGTCGGGCCCGTGCGGGTTTGACGGAATAGGGAAGGATCTTCGGATCATTCCCGACCTGTCCAAGACCGTAGGTGCTTCGGGAACCTGTATCCCGAAGCGTAATGGGAAGAAGAGCCCGCCTGCACAGACAGTGTGGAACCCGTTTCGGGCCTTTGCGTGCAAAGGTCCAAGACGGCTTGAACTGCTGCACTGGACAGGAAACCGGCCTTCGGGAGACCGGGGGCCATTGGTGCAACGGGGTGCGGGCTTGCTCTTTATATAATAGCAAGCCGACCCAAAACTGGAGACGATCTGTGAACCGATCGCAGAAAGAAGAGCTGGTTGCATCGCTTAACCGGATGTTCAACGAGACGACCATCGTCGTGGTGACCCATTATTCGGGTTTGACCGTGGCGGAAATGGGCGATCTCCGCGGGCGGATGCGTGAAGCGGGCGCCGGGTTCAAAGTGACGAAAAATCGGATCACCCGTCTCGCGCTCGAGGGCACGAAGTTCAAAGGCCTCAGCGATATGTTTACCGGACCGACGGCCATCGCCTTTTCGGAAGATCCCGTGGCGGCGGCCAAGATTGCGGTGAATTTCGCGAAAACCAATGAAAAGCTCGTTGTTCTCGGCGGTGCTCTCGGTGAGGAGCTCCTGGATTCCGATGGAATCAAGGCGCTGGCAACCTTGCCGTCGCTCGATGAGCTTCGCGCCACGATCGTGGGCATGATCAATACACCGGCAACGCGTATTGCCGGCATATTGCAAGCGCCCGCGGGACAAGTGGCTCGTGTCATCGGCGCGTATGGGCAAAGCGAGGCGGCGTAACCGGCCGTCGCAGTTTAATAACAGTTCAAGCCTAGTGGAGAATTGAAATGGCTAATTTGGAACAAATCGTTGAAGATCTCTCCGGCCTCACCGTGATGGAAGCCGCCGAGCTCAGCAAAATGCTCGAAGAGAAATGGGGCGTTTCCGCCGCGGCACCCGTCGCCGTTGCGGCGGCCGCCGGAGCACCTGCAGCCGAAGCCGCCGAGGAGAAAACCGAGTTCGACGTGGTCTTGGCCGCGACCGGTGAAAAGAAGATCAACGTCATTAAGGAAGTTCGCACGATTACGGGGTTGGGCCTGAAGGAAGCCAAGGATTTGGTCGAAGGCGCGCCCAAGACCGTGAAGGAAGGTGTGAAGAAAGACGAAGCTGAAGCGATCAAGAAAAAGCTTGAGGAAGCCGGCGCAACGGTCGAACTCAAGTAGATTTGTGAAATCGATATCGGTTTCACCACCGGGAATCGGAGCCGCGGCGTTGCGACATACGCCGTGGCGGTCCGGTTCCGTCGATATCTTCGCACCTGCCCGTATTGGCGTTGCCGCAGCCGGGAAAGCAGGAGCGTTTCATCGAATGGCGTGTTGTTGACCGGGTGAGCCGTGCGCGGTTCGCCGGTGCTTTTGCGCACTCGACATCACTCCAGCGGCCTGATTGTGGCGATCGGGCCGGGAACATGAAACTTTGACGCAGTTGTTGCGAGGAAAAACCATGGATAAAACGTTGACCGGCCGTAAGCGCGTTCGTCGCATGTTCGGGCGTCTGCCCTCGACGGTGCCGATGCCGAACCTGATCGAGGTTCAAAAGACATCGTACGAATTCTTTTTGCAACGAGACGTGGCGCCGAGCGAGCGCACGGAATCCGGCTTGCAGGAGGTTTTCAAATCCGTATTTCCGATTCAGGATTTCGCGGAACGCGGCACGCTCGAGTTCGTCCGGTATGCGTTCGAAGAGCCCAAATACGATGTCGAGGAATGCCAACAGCGCGGCATGACCTATTCGGCGCCGCTGCGCGTGACGCTCCGGCTCGTCGTTTGGGACGTCGACGAGGAAACCGGCTCCCGGTCGATCCGCGACATCAAGGAACAAGACGTGTATATGGGCGACATGCCCTTGATGACGGACAACGGCACGTTCGTGATCAACGGCACCGAACGCGTGATCGTTTCGCAGATGCACCGTTCTCCGGGCGTGTTCTTCGATCACGACAAGGGCAAGACTCATTCGTCGGGTAAGTATCTGTTCGCCGCCCGGGTCATTCCCTATCGCGGTTCCTGGCTCGATTTCGAATTCGACGCCAAGGACCTCGCCTATGTGCGCATCGACCGCCGGCGCAAACTGCCGGTGACGACGATCCTGATGGCGCTCGACGATGAAGAGACCGCGAAGAAGCGGGCCGACTACGCGGCCGAGAGCCGGACCTTGCCGCCGGAAGAGGCGCGCGGCCTGGCGCCCGAAGATATTCTGAAGATGTTCTATGGCACGGTTACGTTCGCGCGCGCCAAAAAAGGCTGGCGGACGGCGTTTTCGCCCGAGCGGCTGCGCGGCGTTAAGCTGGCGACCGATCTGATCAACGCGAAAACCGGCCGGGTCGCCGCCGAGGCCGGCACGAAGATGACGCCGCGTCTGCTCCGCCAGCTCCAGGAAAAGGGCATGGAAGAGCAGCTCGTCGCCGATGAGGATTTGATCGGCCGTTATATCGCGACCGACGTGATCAACGAGGCAACGGGTGAAATTTTCGTCGAAGCCGGCGAAGAGATCACCGAAGAATCGTTGGCGTTGTTGAATGAAGCCGGAATCGAGGAAATTCCGACCTTGGCGATCGATCACGTCAACGTCGGCCCGTATATCCGCAACACGCTCGCGGTCGACAAGAATTCTTCGCGCGAAGAGGCGTTAATCGACATTTACCGGGTCATGCGGCCCGGCGAGCCGCCGACCGTGGAAACGGCCGAAGCGCTTTTCCATAACATGTTTTTCAATTCGGAGCGGTATGACTTGTCGGCCGTCGGCCGGGTGAAGATGAATTCACGGCTGAACTTCAGCAATCAAGACGTGGCGGACACGATCCGCGTCTTGCGCCGTGAGGATATCATCGAAGTCGTGCGAACCTTGGTCGAGTTGAAGGACGGCCGCGGTGAAATCGACGACATCGACAACCTCGGCAACCGCCGGGTCCGTTCGGTCGGCGAGTTGATGGAGAATCAATATCGTATCGGGTTGCTGCGCATGGAACGCGCCATCCGCGAGCGTATGAGCTCCGTCGATATCGATACCGTGATGCCGCACGATCTGATCAATGCGAAACCGGCCGCCGCGGCGGTTCGTGAATTCTTCGGGTCCTCGCAGCTCAGTCAATTCATGGATCAGACCAATCCGCTGTCCGAGATTACCCATAAACGGCGCCTGTCGGCGTTGGGACCGGGCGGTTTGACCCGCGAGCGCGCCGGCTTCGAGGTTCGTGACGTGCATCCCACCCATTATGGCCGGATTTGCCCGATCGAAACGCCGGAAGGGCCGAACATCGGTCTGATCAATTCGTTGGCGACCTATGCCCGGGTCAATAAATACGGCTTTATCGAGACGCCGTACCGTATCGTGACCGATGCCAAAACGACCGATGAAGTCGTTTATCTTTCGGCGATGGAAGAAGGGCGTTTCACGATCGCCCAGGCCGACGCCGAACTCGATGACCAGGGGCGTTTCACCGCCGATCTGGTCAGTTGCCGCTCCCGGGGCGATTTCGTCATGGCCCGGGCGGAAGACATCAACTACATCGAGGTGTCTCCGAAACAGCTCGTGTCGGTGGCCGCCGCGCTGATTCCGTTCCTGGAAAACGACGATGCCAACCGGGCGCTGATGGGCTCGAACATGCAACGTCAAGCGGTTCCCTTGCTGCGCGCCGAAGCGCCGCTCGTGGGAACGGGTATGGAAGAAACGGTGGCGCGCGATTCGGGCTCGACCATCGTCGCCCGGCGTACCGGTATCGTCGATCAGATCGATGCAACCCGTATCGTGGTCCGCGCGACCGAGGATACCTCCCATGCCGGACAGGGCGTCGACATTTACAATTTGCTGAAATTCCAGCGTTCGAACCAGAACACCTGCATTCACCAGCGTCCGTTGGTGAAGGTCGGCGACCGGGTCGAAGCCGGCGATACGATCGCCGACGGCCCGTCGACCGATCTCGGTGAATTGGCTTTGGGCCGCAACGTCCTCGTCGCGTTCATGCCGTGGAACGGCTACAACTTCGAGGACTCAATCCTGATTTCAGAGCGGATCGTGCGGGATGATATTTTCACCTCGATCCACATCGAGGAATTCGAGGTCATGGCGCGCGATACCAAGCTCGGGCCGGAAGAAATCACCCGCGATATTCCGAACGTCGGTGAGGAAGCGCTGAAGGATCTGGATGAAGCGGGCATCGTTTATATCGGTGCTGAGGTTGAAGCCAGCGATATCCTGGTCGGCAAGGTGACGCCGAAAGGCGAATCGCCGATGACTCCGGAAGAGAAGCTGCTGCGGGCAATCTTCGGCGAAAAGGCCTCGGATGTCCGCGATACGTCGCTGCGCGTGCCGCCCGGCGTGACGGGCACGGTCGTCGAGGTGCGGGTATTTTCGCGCCGCGGCGTCGATAAGGACGAACGTGCCCTCGCGATCGAACGCTCCGAAATCGAACGCCTGGCCAAGGACCGCGATGACGAGCGCGGCATCCTCGAGCGCAACTTCATGCAGCGGCTCAAGGATCACCTGCTCGGCAAGAAAGTCGTCAGCGGCCCGAAAGACCTCGAGGAAGGGACGAAAGTCACCGAAGAACTGCTCGCGCGGTTCACGCCGGGGCAATGCGCTCAGATCGTGGTGGCCAACGACAAGGTCATGCAGGACGTCGAAGGGCTCAAGAAGCAGTTCGAGGAAAACATCGCCCGTCTGCAGGAGCGTTTCGACAATAAGGTCGATAAGGTCCAGCGCGGCGACGATCTTTCTCCGGGTGTGATGAAAATGGTCAAGGTCTTCGTCGCGGTGAAACGCAAGCTGCAACCGGGCGACAAGATGGCCGGCCGTCACGGCAATAAGGGCGTTATCTCCAAAATCCTGCCGATCGAGGACATGCCGTATCTGGAAGACGGCACCCACGTCGATATCGTGTTGAACCCCTTGGGCGTGCCCTCGCGTATGAACGTGGGGCAGATTCTGGAAACCCATTTGGGGTGGGCCTGCCATTCCCTGGGACGCCAGATCGGCCAATTGGTCGACGCCACGCGGGCAAACGGCGGCGATACGGGCGAGCTCAAGAAACGCTTGAAAGACGTTTATGGCGACAATAACTATGAGAAACATATTGCGTCGATGAACGATGCCGATCTGCTGGAAATGAGCGGCAACCTGTCCAATGGCGTGCCCATTGCGACGCCGGTTTTCGACGGCGCCAAGGAAACCGAAATTTCCGAGATGTTGACCAAGGCCGGCCTCGATTCCTCGGGGCAAGTCACGCTGATCGACGGCCGCACCGGCGAGGTGTTCGAGCGGAAGGTAACGGTCGGTTTCATTTATATGCTGAAGCTGCATCACCTGGTCGACGACAAGATCCACGCCCGTTCGATCGGACCGTACAGCCTGGTTACCCAGCAGCCGCTCGGCGGCAAGGCCCAGTTCGGCGGTCAACGGTTCGGCGAAATGGAGGTGTGGGCGCTCGAAGCCTATGGCTCGGCTTATACCTTGCAGGAAATGCTGACGGTGAAATCCGATGACGTTTCCGGACGGACCAAGGTGTACGAGGCCATCGTGCGGGGCGATGACACCTTCGAGGCCGGGGTGCCGGAATCCTTTAACGTTCTGGTCAAGGAACTGCAGTCCTTGGGCCTGAACGTCGAGTTGCACTAGAGCGCGCGCGAATAGCCGCAGTCGAGGAGAGTTCTGATGAACGAATTGATGCGAGTTTTTGGACAGCCGACCGGGAC
The DNA here is from genome assembly GCA_040904505.1 of Rhodospirillales bacterium. Lineage (GTDB taxonomy): Bacteria > Pseudomonadota > Alphaproteobacteria > Rhodospirillales > CALINB01 > CALINB01. The sequence continues at coordinate 7,882 of JBBDTH010000013.1, forward strand.
ACAGCGTTTCGATGAGATCCACATCTCGATCGCCAGCCCCGAGCGCATCCGCTCTTGGTCGTGGGGAGAGATCAAAAAGCCGGAGACGATCAACTACCGGACCTTCAAGCCCGAACGCGACGGCTTGTTCTGCGCCCGGATTTTCGGCCCGATCAAGGACTACGAATGCTTGTGCGGCAAGTACAAGCGGATGAAGTATAAAGGCATCGTATGCGAGAAATGCGGCGTCGAAGTCACGCTGCAGAAGGTCCGACGCGAGCGGATGGGGCATATCGAGCTTGCCTCGCCGGTGGCCCATATCTGGTTCCTGAAGTCGCTGCCCTCGCGGGTCGGCTTGCTGCTGGACATGACCTTGAAGGATCTCGAACGGGTTCTTTATTTCGAGAATTACGTGGTCATGGAGCCGGGATTGACGCCGCTCAATATTCACGAGCTGCTGAGCGAAGATCAGTATCAGAATGCGCTCGATGAATACGGCGAAGATTCCTTCACGGTCGGCATCGGCGCCGAAGCGATCCGCGTCATGCTGTCGGCGATCGAGCTGGAAGAAGAACGCGAACATCTCCGGGTCGAGCTGAAGGAGACGAACTCCGAAGCGAAGCGCAAGAAGTTCGTGAAGCGTCTGAAGCTGATCGAGAGCTTCATCAGCTCGGGCGCCCGGCCGGAATGGATGATCCTCGAAGTCGTGCCGGTGATCCCGCCCGAATTGCGCCCGCTGGTGCCGTTGGACGGCGGCCGGTTCGCGACGTCGGATCTTAATGACCTGTACCGCCGGGTAATCAACCGGAACAACCGGTTGAAGCGGCTGATCGAACTGCACGCGCCCGAAATCATCGTGCGGAACGAAAAGCGCATGCTGCAGGAATCGGTCGATGCCCTGTTCGACAACGGCCGGCGCGGCCGGGCGATCACGGGCGCCAACAAGCGCCCGTTGAAATCGTTGTCGGATATGCTCAAGGGCAAGCAGGGCCGGTTCCGCCAGAATCTGCTCGGCAAGCGCGTCGACTATTCGGGCCGCTCGGTCATCGTGGTCGGTCCCGAACTGCTGCTTCATCAATGCGGGTTGCCGAAGAAGATGGCGCTCGAACTGTTCAAGCCGTTCATTTACTCCAAACTCGAACTGTACGGCATGGCGACGACCATCAAGGCGGCCAAGCGCATGCTGGAGAAGGAACGGCCCGAGGTGTGGGATATCCTCGAAGAGGTCATCCGCGAGCATCCGGTTCTCTTGAACCGGGCGCCGACGCTGCACCGTCTCGGCATTCAGGCGTTCGAGCCGGTTCTGATCGAAGGTAAGGCCATCCAGCTGCATCCGTTGGTGTGCGCGGCGTTCAACGCCGATTTCGACGGCGATCAGATGGCCGTGCACGTGCCGCTGTCGTTGGAAGCTCGCCTCGAGGCGCGGGTTTTGATGATGTCGACTAACAACATCCTCAGCCCGTCGAGCGGCAAGCCGATTATCGTGCCCTCGCAGGATATGGTGTTGGGTCTTTATTACCTGACCCTCGAGCGCGACGGCGAGCCCGGCGAAGGAATGATATTCGCCACGGTCGGCGAAATTCAGCAGGCGTTGGATGCGGGCGTCGTCAGCCTGCACGCCAAGATCAAGTCGCGCTATAAAACAGTCGATGAAAACGGCGATCCGGTCACGATTCGCGTCGACTCGACCCCGGGGCGCATGCTGTTGTCGGAAATTCTGCCGCGTAATTCCAAGGTTCCGTTCTCCTTGATCAACCAGCTTCTGACCAAGAAGGAGGTTTCGACCGTTCTCGACGAGGTCTATCGTCATTGCGGCCAGAAGGAGACGGTGATTTTCGCCGATCACATCATGACCATGGGCTTCGGCTATGCCTGTCGTGCCGGCATTTCGTTCGGCAAGGACGATCTGGTCGTGCCGTTGTCCAAGGGAAAATTGGTCGGTGAGACCGAAACCAAGGTGAAGGAGTTCGAACAGCAGTATCTGGACGGCCTCATCACCCAGGGCGAAAAGTACAACAAGGTCGTCGATGCCTGGTCGCATTGTACCGATCAGGTGGCCGATGAAATGATGAAGGAGATCTCGGCGGTCAAGCCGGGCGAGCCCGTGAACGCGATTTTCATGATGGCTCATTCCGGCGCGCGCGGTTCGGCGGCTCAAATGAAGCAGCTTGCCGGCATGCGCGGTCTGATGGCGAAGCCGTCGGGTGAAATCATCGAAACGCCGATCATTTCGAACTTCAAGGAAGGCCTCACGGTGTTGGAGTACTTCAACTCCACGCACGGTGCCCGGAAAGGCTTGGCCGATACCGCCTTGAAGACCGCGAACTCGGGATATTTGACCCGCCGGTTGGTCGACGTTGCGCAGGATTGCATCACCCTCGAAGAGGATTGCGGCACCCAGAACGGCCTTACGGTTCGCGCCATGATTCAGGGCGGCGAGGTCATTACGCCGCTCGGCGAGAAGATTCTGGGCCGCAGCGCCGTCGAGGACATTATCGATCCGAGAACCAATGAAGCCATCGTGAAAGCGGGGCAGTTGATCGGGGAGAACGATGTCATCACGATCGAAGAGGCCGGTATCGAAGAGGTTCGTATCCGTTCGGTGCTGACATGCGATACGCCGCGGGGCACCTGCGTGACCTGTTATGGCCGCGACTTGGCCCGCGGAACCCGCGTGAACATCGGCGAGGCCGTCGGCGTGATCGCGGCGCAGTCGATCGGCGAGCCCGGAACCCAGTTGACGATGCGGACCTTCCATATCGGCGGTGCCGCGCAACGGGGCGCCGAGCAGTCCAAAATCGAAGCCACCGTGAGCGCAACGGTTCAGTTGAAGAATGCCAATTCCGTGCAAAACAGCACCGGCATTCAGATCATCATGAGCCGCAACGCCGAGTTGACGTTGGCCGACGACAAGGGCCGCGAACGGGCCCGCTTCCGGATTCCGTACGGCTCCAAGCTATTGGTCAAGGACAAGCAGGAGATCGAGGCCGGCGCGAAACTCGCCGAGTGGGATCCGTACACCTTGCCGATCGTCACGGAAAAGCCGGGCACGGCGACATACGTCGACTTGACCGAAGGCGTGTCGTTCACCGAGAAGCTCGATGAAGCGACCGGTATTTCGAGCAAGGTCGTGATCGACTGGAAACAGCAGCCCAAGAGCGCGGAGCTGAAGCCCCGCATCACCTTGCGCGATAAGAAGGGCGAGGTCGTTACCCTCGCCAACGGCCTCGAGGCGCGCTATTTCATGCCGGTTGACGCCATTTTGTCGGTCGAACCCGGACAGGAAGTGCATGCCGGCGACGTGCTGGCGCGTATCCCGCGCGAATCGGCGAAAACCCGTGACATCACGGGCGGTCTGCCGCGGGTCGCGGAGCTTTTCGAAGCCCGTAAGCCCAAGGATCACGCGGTCATCAGTGAAATCCAGGGCCGTGTCGAGTTCGGCAAGGACTATAAGAACAAACGTCGGATCGTCGTGGTGCCCGAAGACGACACCCTCGAACCCGTCGAATACCTGCTGCCGAAGGGCCGGCACGTCAGCGTTCAGGAAGGCGATTATGTCGACGTCGGCGATCCCCTGATGGACGGCAACCCCGTGCCGCACGATATCCTGCGCGTGCTCGGGATCGAGGCCTTGGCCAACTACCTGATCAACGAAATTCAGGAGGTCTACCGCCTGCAAGGCGTGCGGATCAACGACAAGCACATCGAGGTGATCGTTCGCCAGATGCTGCAGAAGGTCGAG
>JBBDTH010000014.1:0-11540 GCA_040904505.1 Rhodospirillales bacterium
GGAACGGATCACCGGCGCGCGCACCAACCTGTTCGGAACCGACAACCAGGATTTCATGGACGCGGTTTATAAAGACCCCGGCACGGTGGGCAAGACCATGTTCTTCGGCCTCGGAAAGATGACGTACGATTCGGCCAAGAATCTCGAAAAACTCGGCGTTGCCGTCGAGGCCGGCGAAGCCGGCCATGCATTCGACGCATCCGAGGGTGTGTCGGAGTTCGTCGCTGAAATATTCGTCGACCCAACCCTTCTGATCGGCGGGGTCGGTAAATTGGCCGTGTTCCTGAAGGGCGCGGATAAAGCGGCCGATGCCGTCAGGGCCGCCGACAAGGCTTTCGATGCGGCACGGGCGATGGATGATCTCGCCGCCGGCACCACCAAGGGCGTGCAGGTTGCAAGCGCCGAGAAGTTCTCCGACACCGCGAAGCTGTTGGATACGGTGCCGGAGTTGAGCAGCGTCGGGAAGATCGACGGGCCGGGCGGTGTGGGATCGACGTCGGGTTCGGGCTTAACGCCACCGCCACCGCCGGGCTTCGGCAAGACGGCCAGTTTGGCCCCAGGCAAAGGCGCACCGCTGTCGCCGCGTGCCGGGCCGGGAAGCGCGCCGAAACCCTCTTCCGTTCCACCCGCGCTTGTCGATCCCTTTGCCCCGACTCAACTCATGCCGCCGCCGATGGCCGGCTCGGCGGCCGGTCACGCCACCGTACCGCCGGCCGCGGTCGCCGCCAAGTCACCGGCATCGGCCGCCGCCCGCGGCGCTGCCAACAACCCCGGCGTTAAAAGCACCACCCCCGTCGACTTGGTCCGTGATTCCAAAACGGGCGATTTGACGCTGCGCCGTGCCGACGGCAAACAAGTGCAACTGGGCCGAACCGAGGGCGAAGGATCGTTCTCGCGCGCGTTCGACGTTCCCGGGACGGCCGGCCGCAAGGGTCCCAACGATATGGGGCAAGTCGCCAAGCTGACGAAGACCGGCGACAGCGCCGGCGCGCTTGACGATCTCGGCCGGAACCTTGTCGAGGAAATCGGCAATCCCGGCGTCATTCAAACGCCGAAAATGATCAGCGAATATACCGTACGGAATTCTCCCGTCGTGCCGTCACCGCGAACCGGTGTGGGGCCCAAGGATTTCACCGGCGGCAAGCTGGCGTTCATGGAAAAGGGGCCGCCGGCGTTCAAGGATCTGCCGGCCACGATGAAGATGGCCGACGGCACCATGACGCCGGGCCAAGCGGTCGCGTTCAACCGGGGCATGCAGGCGATCAACAAAAAAGGCTTCGCTTGGCTCGATAATAAATACGACAACTTCACCTTCAAGCCGCTCGGCGATCCGAAAGCGGACAAGTGGGTGCTTGTGGTGCTCGATCCCGGCGGCATGGTGCCGGTCAAAGCGACCAAGGGCGTCACGGCGGCGGAGAAAGCGGCAAACCGGGCCGAGAATGCCCGCGCTTTGCAACAGGCGGCGGATGTCGTTCCCGAAGAGGCCGCGCGAATTTCGGCAAACTATCGATCGCATATCCATAAAGATGTCCTGGCGGAACATTTCGACGGCGTGGTCGATTGGGACGCCTTGCGTAAGGCGACGAACAATCCCGAAATGCGAACGCTCGGCGATCTTCCCGAAGGCGGAAACAAAGCGGCGCACTTCCCGTATAATCCGTCCCGGACCGGCATGGACAGCGGTAAGCTCGGCTCATTAATCACGGCGGAAAAGTCCGGCAACCTCGCGACCGTCGAGGAAGCGCTGCGCCACGCGCATAAACTGCCGGAAAATTTCGCGTCCGAAGTTTCGGGAATCTTCAGGCCCGGTTCGCGGGCAACGCCGAATGCGCCGCCGCCCGGGTTCGTCTCCGGCGGCCCGACGGGCGGTATGCGCGGCGGCACGGCCCCGCCGCCGCACGGGGTTGATGTTCATGCACCGACGGCACCGCACGCCGGGCCGGCTTCATCCGGTTCGGCCATACGCGGCGGCACGGTTCCGCCGCCCAAAGGTGTCGATGTTTACGCGCCGACGGCACCGCACGCCGGGCCGGCTGCTGCCGGAAAATCCTTCCGCTCGGCCCCAACCGAGATGATTCCGCCGACCGTAACTCCGAACGCCGCGAAGGGCAGCTTATCCGGTGGGACACAGCCGCCGCCGTCCGGCGGTGGCGCGGGAGCGGCGGGATCGAAAGCCGCGTATAAGGGGCCGACGATTGAACCGCCGCGCAAGGGACCGCCGCCCGAGGGCGGGCTGCCCGCGGCACGCGGGAGGCCCGGCCGCGCGCCCGAGGATATCAGCATCCTGCCGCAGGGTTTACGCGGCGCGGGAATGCCGAAAAAGTCGCCGGCGACGACGGCGGCAGGCCGCCAGGCGGCAACGCAGGCGGGCGTCGTTCTCGGCAAGATAGACGAGCTTCTCAAAAAGGCCACAACTGAAGCGGTCGCAGCCGGTAAGCCGGTCAAAGAACTGAATTTGGAGCAGGCCCGTGCATTTGTCACCGCGCATGCCGGGGACTGGCCGGGTTTCAATAAACTGACGCCCGAAGGATTGGCTGCCGCGGCCGTTCATGAGCAAGGAATTAAATTATCCGTTAAGCAATTGAACCGGGCGACGCGGAAGACCGGCTACAATCCGCCGCCGCTGCCGAAAAGCGTCGTTGATTCGCCTGCCGCCAAGACGGCGCGCGCAAAGGCAGGCGATATCGTCGATACCCTGGTCGCCAAAAACCCGAAGCTTGCGGAAGGATTGGATCGCAGTCGGATCGAAACGTATCTTCGCAACTCGGCAGGGCGAGAAGGAAATCCGACTCCCGAGCAGATCGCGACGGAAGCGCTGCTTGCACAGAACAAGCGAGTCAACATTCGCCAACTCAATCAGGCCGGCGTGCCGAAAGGCAAAACCCAGGCTCTGTTGGATAAGGCGCGCACGCAACTCGATAACCTGGACCTCGTAACCGAACGCTCCGTGAAGGGTGTCTTGAAGTCGGCCGACGATCATCTCGGTGCGATGAAATCGGCGCGAACGCTGTTATCGATGCGAGGGCGGGCGCCGTCGTTCATGCCGCAGAAGGGACAAGCTTTCAAGGCTACGGCGGCGAAAGACGCCTCGGGCATCGCGCCGATCGGTGAAAGCCCGGTCCTCAGCCGTCACATGGTCGAGGGCGACGTGACTCACCTGAAATCGGTCATGGGCGGCAGCGGCTTGAAACCGACTCAGAATTACGTGCATTACCAGAAAGTGAATCAATACGTTCAGGATATGCTGAACGGAAAATTCGACTGGAACAAGCTCAAGAGCGACAAGCCCGGTGACGCCATCAAGATCGGATCCGACGGTTCGATCCAGCACGGCCATCATCGTGTGGTCGCCGCGCAAATCGTGAGCCGCCTGACCGGCCGGCCGTTGATGCACGGCCCCAACGCGGTGATCCCGGACGGCCATTGGGTGCGGGCCACGGGTAATCTCAAACCAAGCCGCACACCGGATTGGAACGGCGTCGGCGTCAAACCCGTGCAAGGCGCCCCCTCATCGCCGCGCGGGCCCCTCCCGTAAACCGAAACACTTTAAAGTTGAGCAAAATTCAATTCGTCAGTGGAACGAATGAGCCGTAAACGTTATGCCCTCGAACGCATCGTCGGCATGTCGTACGAGGCCGAAATGGCCTTATCGCAGGGTGAAACGGCGAATCTTTGGCGGTTTTGAGTTTCGTGAGAGTGGTTTGAACCTGCGGTGAACTTGGAGCCGGGGTTTTCTTTTCTGCGAATTGGCCAAGCCGTTCCACGGATGCCGAATGCCGATCTAGCATGCCGTTAATCCTGATATAATTAGTCTGTCCGACGAATTGCGGCCCAACCGGCTCAATATCTCTGTCGAAGGATTGGAAAGACAAGAATGACGAAGTTTGTACCTCCAGAAGACTTTTATCCAGGCGTTCTATTTCTCGTCGTCGGCCCCAGCGGGGCGGGGAAAGACAGCATTATCGCGAAGGTGAAGGAATTATATAACGATAGCGATGAGTACGTTTTTCCCCAGCGTGCCATCACGCGTCCCGAAGAGGCGGGCGGGGAGGACCATCGCGCATTGTCCGTAGAGGAATTCGGAGCGGAAGAGGCGGTCGGACTTTATGCACTCACTTGGCGTGCTCACGGGTTGGCTTACGGGATACCCGAAACCATCGAAGAAGATTTAAAGGCCAACCGCACGGTCATCATAAATGTATCGCGCTCCATTATCGACACGGCACGGCGCAAGTTTTCCAATGTACGGGTGATCTCCGTCAATGCACCTGCAAACGTGATCGCCGCTCGCTTGAAAGACAGAGGGCGGGAAGGCGAACAGGAAATCGAAGAGCGGCTCGGCCGCGCCGAGGCTTATACGGTCGTAGGGTCCGATGTGATCGAGATCATGAACGATTCAACCATCGAGGGGGCCGTCGAAAAATTCGTTGCGGCGTTGCAGGAAACAACTCCACGATTCGAGCATCCGGATAATAGGCGCCGGCGATAACATTCGGGCCTTGCTCAGGCGGCCGCTTTATATCGGCTCAAATCCAACTCCGCCGTGCCGACCGCTTTGCGTACCTCTTCATCATGGAAGATACCGACGATGGCGGCACCCGATTCGCGCGCGCCGTTGATCAGCTCGATGACCGTTTGCCGGTTTTCGGCGTCCAGTGCGGCTGTCGGCTCGTCCAACAGGAGGATCGGATAGCCGACGATGAAGCTGCGGGCGATGTTTACCCGTTGCTGCTCGCCGCCCGAAAAGGTCGCCGGCGGCACCGTCCATAATTGTTCCGGGATGCGCAAGCGACTCAACAACAGGGAGGCCTTTTCGCGGGCGGCCGTCGCGTCTTCACCCAACGTCAGTAAGGGATCCATGACAATATCCAACGTAGGAACTCGGGGCATGGCGCGGAGGAATTGACTTACGTAACCCATCGTAATCCGCCGGGTGGCGAGAATCCGCCACGGCGCGGCCTCGGTCAGATCGGTCATCTTGTCCTTGTGGCGAATTTTGACCGTGCCGGCCTGAGGCAGATAATTGCCGTAGATACATCTCAGCAGCGACGATTTTCCGATACCCGACGGGCCGGTAAGAATCAAGCACTCGCCCCCGCGGATATCGAGCGAAAGCCGGGAGAAGATGGGTAATTTCATCCCGCCGCGAAGATGCAGGGTGAAAGTTTTCTCCAACCCGTCGATTGAGATCATCACGTTTTGCCGCTTTTCGTCAGCCATCGTTACACCGGTAGTATTGAAGACACGAGCAGTTGAGTATACGGATGCTGGGGATCGTCGAGAACTTGATCGGTCAAACCGTGTTCGACGACTTCGCCCCGCTGCATCACCATAAGGCGATGGGAAAGCAAGCGCACGACACCCAGATCGTGGGTTACGATCACGCAAGAGATTTTCATTTTCGACACCAGGCCGCCTATCAGATCGAGCAGCCGGGCCTGTACCGAAACATCGAGCCCGCTTGTGGGCTCGTCCATGAAAACAAGCCGTGGCTGGGTAACCAGATTGCGGGCAATTTGCAGGCGCTGACGCATGCCGCCGGAAAACGTTTTAGGCATGTCGTCGATCCGGTTCATATCCATCTCGACCCGCTCGAACCAATCAACGGTTTCTTTACGCAAGGCGCCGTAGTGACGCTGCCCCAAGGCGATAAGCCGCTCGCTCACGTTGGCTCCGGCGGTGACGCGCGCGCGCAACCCTTCCATGGCGTCTTGATAGACGATGCCCCAATCGGTGCGCAGCAAAAAGCGACGTTCGGATTCGAGCATTCTATAAATATCTGAAAGGCCGTTATTCCGGCTATTGTACTCTACCGTTCCGTCGGTCGGCTCGAGGCGCGCCGAGATGCAGTTTAAAAGCGTACTTTTCCCGGAACCGGATTCGCCGACTACGCCCAGCACTTCACCCGGATACAAATTAAAGCTCACGTTTTTGCAGCCGACGATGGCGCCGTAAGTCTTTGTGAGATTCCGCACGCTCAACAGGGGGCCGTCTTGAGCATCATGGTCCGTATGATTTTGCGCCAACGCATTCATTTCGAGTTCCATTGCAACCGGCCTTTGTTCACGCCACGCGGACGCCGCGCACCCAAACACGGCGCACCACGGGAATCCCCCCGACAACTTTGACTTGGACCAAGTCGGCCCGTTTCCCGGGGGCAATTTCGCCCCGGTCGGTCAGGCCGGCGGCCTTGGCCGGATTTTTCGAGCCGATGTTGACGGCATCCGAAAGGGAAAAGCCGAACTCGTCTTCCGTGAGCTTGAAGATGCCTTGAATGAGGCTGATGGGGACGTAATCGGACGCGAGGATATCGAGTGAGCGCCGTTTCGCCAGATCGCCGGTCAATAGATTGCCGGGGTGGTGCGAACCGCCGCGAACCAGGTTGGGGCCACCCGCGAGCACCTGAAGGCCGCATTGGCGAGCCAAGTCGGTAGCTTCGTACGTAATGGGAAACTCCGCTACGACCATTTCTTCCGCGACGGCCTGTTCGACTTCTTCGACGGTTCGATCGTCGTGGCTTGCCGCAGGGATATTCTTAAGCTTACCGGTTTCGAGTATTTCGGCGCGGCGCTGGGGGCCGTGTTTTTGGGATTGCTCTAAAAGATCCTCGACGAATCTGTCCATTTCCTCATCGTTGAGGCCGTAATTCTTCATGTGTTTCTTTCGGTAGTAGTCCATGTCCGGATACTGACGGTGACCGGGAGCATGGTCGTTGACCGAAATAAAGCGGATCAACGGATGATCGATCACTTTATGGAAAAGTTCCATCACCATCGGGTTGGTGACTTCACAACGCAAATGCACAAAATGTTCGCCCCGCAACAACCCGTCTTCTTGGGTTTTGTGCAAACTCTCGATCATGGGCTTCAGGGTCTCGTTGCGTTCCGGATGCGCGACGCTGGCGCCGGCGGCCAAGGCTTCGAATACGGTGGTCATGCCCGCCGTCGCGGTCAACGCATCATGGGCGATCGTGGCCGCCGTCGGATTCCACGAAACGTGAGGCCGCGGCATCATCTGTTTTTCAAGCGCATCCGTATGCAGGTCGACCAAGCCGGGGATAAGATAATCGCCGCCCAAATCTTTGGCGTGGCTCAGGCCGCTTCTTCCGTCATCGACGCTGACGATCTTGCCGTCCCTGACGGCGACCGTGCCGTCGAAGTCTTGATCGGCGGTTACCACACGTGCATTGCTCAGAATAACTTCCATATGTGATCTTCCTATTCCGCGGCGTTGGCATGCATAGGGCCCAGATGGCCGTGCTCCTGGCGGTCGTTGCAATAAGAGGTGTCGGAGCAAACGTACATCCGGTTGTTGTCGTTATCGAGAATCACTTCGACGAGGAAGCTGTCGTCGGCGCCGCAAAGGCCGCAGCGGTCATCGACGCGAGCCACGGAAAAGGGGTGGTCGTCGAAGTCGAGGCTTTTGACGTCGGTATAGGGCGGGATGGCATAAATACGCTTTTCCCGGCCCGCCGAGAACACCTGGAGCGCCGCCATCGCGTGCATTTTGGGGTTGTCGTATTTGGGGATGGGCGAGGGGCTCATGAGATGACGCCCGTTCACCAAAACCGGATAAGCGTATGCCACCGCGATTTCGCCGAACTTGGCGATATCGTCGTAAAGCCGCACGTGCATCAGGCCGTATTCCTGATAGGCGTGCATCTTGCGGGTTTCCATCTCTCTGGGTTCCAACGGCCTCATGGGCTCGGGCTGCGGCACCTGATAAACCATAATCTGGTCTTCCCGAAGCGGCGTTTCGGGGATGCGATGCCGGGTTTGGATGACGCTCGCTTTTGCCGTGTCTTCTGTCGTCTCGACGCCCGAGACACGCGCAAAAAAACGACGGATGCTGACGGCGTTGGTCGTGTCGTCGGCGCCTTGGTCGATTACTTTAAATGTATCGTTCGGACCGAGAATGCTGGCGGAAAGTTGAATCCCGCCGGTGCCCCAACCGTACGGCAACGGCATCTCGCGGCTGCCGAAGGGAACTTGATAACCCGGTACGGCGACCGCCTTAAGGATGCAGCGGCGGATCATGCGTTTTGTTTGCTCATCCAGGTAACCGAAGTTATAGGTGCCGTCGACCGAATAGGTCGAGGCGGCCGCGAGCGGTTCATTCGGATGCGTCGCGTTCGCTTTCTGGCTCATTCCGCCGCCGTTTTGTCGTGCTTGGTGAAAAACTTTTCGCGTAAGCCCCGCACCATCTGAATTTCGGTTTGAAAATCCACGTAGTGCGGCAATTTGAGATGTTGGACGAATCCCGACGCTTCCACGTTGTCGGTGTGAGAAAGCACGAATTCTTGGGTTTGTGCCGGGTGCCGCACCTCTTCGCCAAGTTCTTCGGTTCGCAGTGCCCGATCGACGAGCGCCATGCTCATGGCCTTGCGTTCCGAATGACCGAAAGAGAGGCCGTAGCCCCGCGTGAACTGAGGGGCGACATCCTTGGCTCCTTTGAACTGAGTAACCATCTGACATTCGGTCACGGTGATTTCGCCGATCACAATAGGGAAACCCAACTCTTCCGGAACGATTTCCACGTCCGCGTTGCCGAATCGCACTTCGCCGGCGAAAGGATGGGTGCCGCCGTAACCCCGTTGCGTCGAATAACTAAGGGCCAACACGAAACCTTCATCGCCTCGGGCCAAGTTCTGCAGTCGCTGATCGCGTCCGGCGGGAAAGGATAGCGAGTCCCGAGTCAGGTCGTAGGGGGCTTCGTTATGATCGCTCGGAGTTTCATCTTCGATGATGCCTTCACGATTGAGTATCTCCATGACTTGCGGCATTTTCTCGTCGACCGGTTCCTCGGTGAGTTCCGCCTCGACGGCATCGCCCGTTCCCTCGGTCATGAGTTGAAAGTCGAGAAGTCTGTGCGTGTAGTCGAACGTGGGGCCGAGGATCTGTCCGCCGGGGATATCCTTGTAAATAGCCGAAATGCGCCGGCGGACCGCCATTCGGCCCGTGTCGATCGGTGCCGAGTTCGCCAGTCGCGGTAACGTGGTGCGAAAAGCGCGCAGGAGGAAAATCGCTTCGACCAAATCGCCGCAAGCCTGTTTGATTGCGAGCGCGGCCAGGTCGCGGTCGTAAAGCGAGCCCTCGGTCATCACGCGATCGACCGCGGAGGACAATTGCCCCTTGATTTGAGCGATCGTCAGTTCGGGGACGCCTTTGTCGCCTCGGCGCTTTTCGGCGACGAGCTTGTGGGAATTCGAAATGGCGCGTTCGCCTCCCTTGACGGCGACATACATGTTACGTCTCCAAGTAAATGCTGCGGGGCATGCCGATAACTTCGGCTCCGCAAGCCAAAAGCACGTCGATTCCGAGCGGATAGCCGGCGTGGTTGACCGCCCAGTCCCGCCAAAACCAATCGGGCATGCCGTCGGGCTTGAATTCGATCGTGTCGTTTATGCCGGGGCCGCGCGCCGTGACCGCCGGACCGTCGCTGAACGAGGCGGTTTGAAAAACCACCGTGGCCGCACGGTCCGGGTACAGTTCGTTCCCTTGGGCGAATTTGCCCAAACGGGGTGCGCGCGAGGGCGCGGTGACAATCGCAAAGGCGGCTTCGGCGGGCTCTTCCGGCAACGGGCAGCCGCAATGGAAACGCAAGAAATCCCGGACCGGCTTGACGTTAGCGCCCGCGTCGAGCCACACCGGTGTGTCGAGATCGGCGATCATCAACAAATATGCCGCTGTTGCCGGCATCAAGGGCGCCGGCGGATCGGGCACGCGGTCCACCGTTTGCCGTCTGCCGGGAAAAGAAAAAGCGTCAAGGATAGCCCGAAAGGTCGCCTGGCTGTCGAGCACCGGATTCTCAAACCCCGGTTTCAGGTGGGCGGTGTCGACGGCGGGGCTCATGACTTTTGATATCCCTTGTCTTCGTACGCCACTTTGCTCGTAAGGCTGACACCGCGCGCCATGGCAAGAAAATCAACCTTGGTGGCATTGGCCCGGCGGCTTTCGTCTTCGTTTCGCTTGGCCTGGGCGGCGGCGAGGGGGGCAATGACCACTTTTTCGACTGCCGCATTGTGCTCTTCGGTTTGCAAAAGGGCATCGCAAAGGGCGGCGAGTTCGGCATGGCGGGCGCTGCGGCCGAGCACGTAGGCATAACCGGTGGTGCCGTCGGCGAGGCGCAAGGCGCAGCGCGTCAGCGTGGCTTCGCCGAGATTGAACGGGTCGCCGGTGCCGCCGGCGCGGGCGCGGATCATCGTCGAGCCGAACTCGGGTTTGCGCAGCCAGGTATAATCCGGGGCAAACCCGAGCCCGGCCCAGGCGTTCTCGATCTCGTCCACGGTTCCTTTGGCGAGAGTTCCCATCCATGCACGGCGTTTGGCCTGTTTCGGCGAAAGCGTGTCGACCATCGTCACCGTTGCCTCCCTTGGGCGCTGTTCACTACATCCGGATATAATATCTAGATGTATAGACAAGTTTATGATACGCTTCGACCCTCGAGTTTGTAAAGCCGTTTTCGGTGAGCTTCCGTGGGGCTCTCGAGAGGCTCCCGAGAGGGAAGGGGATTGGAATCGATGAATATGATGCGGGCCGAGGGCGTGACGCTGTGGCGCCAGATCGCGGAAGCGCTCCGGGACGATATTCACCGCAAGGCGTTCGTCAAAGCCGGACGGCTGCCGCCGGAACAAGAGCTCGCGGCGCGTTTCGATGTCAACCGGCATACCGTGCGCCGGGCGATTGCGGAGCTCGAGACCGAAGGGTTGGTTCGGACCGAACATGGGCGCGGCACGTTCGTTCTTGACGGTTTCGTCAATTATCAGCTCGGCAAACGAACGCGGTTTAGCGAAAACATCCGACAACTTAATATGGAACCCTCGCGGGAGGTTATCCAAGTATTAATGGAGCCCGCACCGACGAACGTGGCAAAGGCATTGGGCCTTAAAGACGGGAGCCCGGTGATCCGGTTGGAAACGCGGAGCCGTGCGAACAAGCTAATCATCAGCATTGCAACGCATTATTTTTCCGCCCGGCGTTTTCCGGGCCTGACGGAGATATTTAAAAAGGAAAATTCGATCACGGAAGCGCTCAAGAAACTGGGCGTGGACGATTATCGGCGCAAGAAAACCTGCATCACGGCCCGCATGCCCGATGTTGCAGAGGCCCGGCAATTGGAAATTCCGAAAAACCAGCCTGTTTTGGTCGCCGAGGCCGTGAATGTGGATTCGAACGGCAAGCCGCTTGAATTCGGCATCAGCCGCAGCCCGGCCAATCGACGGCAATACGTTATCGAAACGTAACCTCGGCCGGGGCTACATTCAGATATCGGCGAGGTCGTAGCTCGTGCTGCGACCGCCGCCGGGATTTTTCTTGAGGACGCCACGGTCCATCAGATCGAGGATATCGCGGTACGCGGTATCCTGCGAGCACGTGGCCAGCTTCGCCCACTTGGATGACGTGAGCTTGCCCTCGAAACCGTCCAGTATCCGGTTCATGACCTTTATCTGGCGTTCGTTGAGCGCCTCCGTCGCGAAGCGATCCGATCTAGGCGCTACCCGTTCAGGGCTTGATCGACTTGAGCTCGGCGATGTCTCGGCA
>JBBDTH010000015.1:0-11522 GCA_040904505.1 Rhodospirillales bacterium
CGATTTATAATGTGTTTATGCTGAACGACGATTATACGCCTATGGAATTCGTCGTTCATGTTTTGGAACGGTTTTTCAGCAAGTCACATGAAGAAGCGACCCAGATCATGCTTCACGTTCATCGACGTGGCGTCGGTATCTGCGGCGTGTATACTTACGAGGTGGCGGAAACCAAAGTAACACAGGTTATGGACTTAGCACGACAACACCAGCATCCTTTGCAGTGTACGATAGAAAAAGATGGAGACGATTGAGCGCACATGTTGTCACGAAACCTAGAACAATCCCTGCACCGGGCTCTGGCCCTCGCGACGGAACGGCGTCATGAATATGCGACGCTGGAACATTTGTTGTTGGCGCTGACGGAAGACCAGGACGCGATTGCCGTCTTGCGGGCCTGCGGCGTCGATCTCGATCTTCTCCGCCAGAACCTCAATGACTTCATCGAGAACGAGCTGACCGATCTCATGGTCATGCACGCGACCGAACCCAAGCCGACGGCGGGCTTCCAGCGGGTCGTGCAGCGGGCGGTGATTCATGTGCAATCCTCGGGCCGCGAGGAAGTGACCGGCGCGAACGTCCTGGTGGCGCTTTTCTCCGAACGCGAGTCCCATGCCGTTTATTACCTGCAGGTCCACGATATGACCCGCTTGGATGCCGTGAACTATATTTCCCACGGCATCGCCAAAGTGCCGGGCGAATCGCGCCAGCAGTCGGTGCATGGCGCGGACGAGGAGACATCGTCGGATAAAGTCGTGCGCAAGGGCCACGAAGCGTTGGAGGCCTATTGCGTCGATCTCAACAAAAAGGCAAAGGACGGCAAGATCGATCCGTTGATCGGCCGCGAGGCGGAAGTCGACCGGACGATCCAAATCCTGTGCCGGCGCAACAAGAACAACCCGCTTTACGTCGGCGATCCGGGTGTCGGCAAAACGGCCATCGCGGAAGGGCTCGCCCAGCGCATCGTCAACGGCGAAGTGCCCGAGGTGTTGCAGGACGCCACGATTTACGCGCTCGATATGGGCTCGCTGCTGGCGGGGACCCGCTACCGCGGAGATTTCGAGGAACGCCTGAAGAACGTCATGTCGGAGCTTGAAGCGACTCCGGGCGCGGTTTTGTTTATTGACGAGATTCACACCGTGATCGGCGCCGGCGCGACCAGCGGCGGCTCGATGGATGCCTCCAATATCCTCAAGCCGTCGTTGCAAAACGGCGGGCTGCGGTGCATCGGCTCGACGACCTACAAGGAATACCGCAGTTATTTCGAAAAGGATCGTGCGCTCGTGCGCCGGTTCCAGAAGATCGACGTCTACGAGCCCTCGGTGGAGGACACGGTCAAGATTCTGCGCGGCCTCAAGCCGTATTTCGAGGAGCACCATAAGGTCCGCTACACCGCCGAATCGTTACGCACCGCGGTGGAGTTGGCTGCGCGCTACATCAACGACCGCAAGCTGCCCGATAAGGCTATTGACGTTATCGATGAGGTCGGCGCCTCGCGCATGCTGGTTCCGGAAAGCAAGCGGCGCAAGACGGTGACGGTCAAGGACGTCGAGGATATCGTCGCCATGATCGCGCGGATTCCGCCGAAGACGGTGTCGCGCGACGACAAGAAGGCACTCGGGAACCTCGAGCGCGATCTCAAAACCATGGTATTCGGCCAGGACAAGGCGATCGATGCGCTGGCCAGCGCGATCAAGCTGGCGCGCGCGGGCTTGCGCGAACCGGAAAAACCGATCGGATGTTATCTTTTCTCCGGGCCGACCGGTGTCGGGAAGACCGAAGCCGCCAAGCAACTGGCGCTGACGCTGGGTGTCGAACTGGTGCGCTTCGATATGTCGGAATACATGGAACGCCACAGCGTGTCTCGGTTGATCGGCGCGCCGCCGGGGTACGTCGGTTTCGATCAAGGCGGGCTGCTGACCGACGCCATCGACCATCAACCGCATTCGGTTCTGCTGCTCGACGAGATCGAGAAAGCGCATCCGGATTTGTTCAATATCCTGCTGCAGGTGATGGATCACGGCAAGCTGACCGACCATAACGGCAAGAGCATCGATTTCCGCAACGTGATTTTGATCATGACGACCAACGCGGGCGCGAGCGAAATGGCCAAACCCGCCGTCGGGTTCGAACGCGAAATGAGAATCGGCGACGATCAAGAGGCGATCGAGCGGATGTTCACGCCGGAATTTCGCAATCGGCTCGACTCGATCATTCCGTTCCAAAGCCTGCCGGAGGAGGTCGTCACCCGTGTGGTCGACAAATTTATCATGCAGCTCGAAAGTCAGTTGGCGGACCGCACGGTTTCGATCGAATTGACCGACGCCGCGCGCACATGGCTGTCGAAAAAGGGCTATACGCCCGTGTTCGGGGCGCGGCCCTTGGCGCGGGTTATTCAGGAACACATCAAGAAGCCGCTGGCCGAGGAATTGCTGTTCGGCAAATTGATGAAAGGCGGCACCGTCTTGATCGACGAAGTCGACGGGACGCTGACGTTCGACTATCCGGCCGATGCGCGCCCGAGGCCGCCGGCGAAACGCGGCAAGGGCAAGGGCAAGGAAAAAGAAAAAGTGCCCGAAGTGGTTCGCTGACCGGGGGCGCTAACTGCGGGCGCGTTAATCGGCGCGCGCAGCGTTAATACCCGTTACCGGCACGGAACCTCGGAAACCAGCCGCGCGCTGACGGCCCCGTTCGGCGCAACCGGCGTGAATGCCCGCGTGGCGACGGCCAGGGTTTGCTGTTCGCGCCGGCCGTCCCGGAAAACCCTTTCGACGATTCCCGCCTTACAGATCGAACACACGTTCAGCAAAACGAGTCCGCGCGTGTCCGGACGGATGCGCACGCAGGCTTGGCTCGTTTTCTCGGCGGATTTGGCCTGGGTGTCGTTCCCTCGCAGGCCGAATCGTTCAGCACCCGCGAGCGGCCCTTGCCTTTGAACGGCAGGTCGATCTTGCCGTTCGGCGGCAGGTAATAATCGCGCAGGATCGGCGGGCGGTTGTCGGGCCGGGTATGCTGGATTTGGACCGACCGGCAGATCGCGCATCGGTTGATCAATTGAAACGTGCCCCGGTTCTTTCGGGCCCTTACGCAGCGGGCGCCGACCGACGGTTGTTTGATCGCCTCGACGGGGTGCAGCAGCGCCGGTGCATCGGCGGTGCCGAAAGCGGCGCCCTTCAATCCGGCATCGGCGGCGGCCGGTGCGCCGAAACCGGCGAGGCACCAGAAAAGGGCGAAAACGGCGCCAAACCCCGTCCGTCCGCGCCGCGCGGCCGGTCGTTCAGAATATATCGGCATGGTTCTTCCCACGGTTCCCACGATGTCCCACCCCAAAACCCTAGAGGGAAAGGGTTAAGCAATCGTAAGGCTTTTTCCAACCTTTTTTGCCTATAACCCATTGAAATAAAATGGTTTTAAAATTTGTACTTACTCGCTAAATCGGGCGAGTAAGGGATTTTGATTAATCTTTGGGGATTTTTGAGGCGGGGCCTGGGTTTGCGGGCTGGCGGCTGAGTTAGGTTTTGAGGGTTTTTGTGCTGGTTTTGTTTCCGGTTTGGTCCAGGGACCTAGGATCAACCATCCGTCCCGTGGTGCGCCCCCTAGTCGCAGCTAAGGTTTTTGGGACTGCAATCTCAGGGGGTGGATGATGCCTCCCTGAGCCGCGCGATATTACAACTCGGGGTAGCAGGAATAGTTGTTCGGAGAGAGCCCATGCCCTTGTTCACAGTGAGCGTTTATGTGGGGGAAAAATGGGACGGAAATGCCCCCCGCCAAATCGAAGCGCAGGACGAGCGGGAAGCGGCTGAGCGCGTCTGCGGCATCCCCCTAACCGAGACCGGGCTGCCACAACACCTTCGCGCCACCGTCACCACGTTGTCAGCACCCAACGCCAACGTTCGTTTCTACGACCGGTTGTCGCAGGACGATGGGCAAGACAATACCTCACAATAAAATTGAAAAAGGGAGCCTGTTATGACCAAACCACAACAGGACATTGAACAGGAAACGGACTTGCCTACAGACGTTCTGAGCAAAAGAATCATTACCGTTCTGATCGTGGCAGTGATCGCGGTGAGCCTTTTAGCTGTGATGAACGTCTATGTCCCCTAATAAAAAATACCCCCGCGCTATGGCGGGGGTATTTTTTATTAGCTGTCGAGGAACCTTTTTATGTCCTCAAGCGTGGCGTCATACTGTTGCCCAATAACACAAAAGTTGTTCGCGGGATCAACCAACATATATTCCTGGCTTTCAGCCTTGGCCGTCGGCCCGGCGGTAGGGGGATTGTTCGAATAAAATTTCCATTTCCTCTTCGATTTCAGCCCGTTCGGCGTCGAGGAACCGTCGCACGGCGGTGCGGAAATTGGGCTCCTTGATCCAATGGGCGGAATACGTGGCGCGCGGCAGATAGCCGCGCTGGATCTTGTGCGGCCCCTGGGCGCCGGCCTCGACCCAGGCGAGTTTGTGCTCGATGGCGTAGTCGATGGCCCGGTAATAGCATGCCTCGAAGTGCAGAAACCGGTAATCCTCGACGCAGCCCCAGTAGCGGCCGTAGAGGGTATCGTGCCCGCGCAGGTTCAGGGCGCCGCCGACGAACCGCCCGTCGGCTTCAGCCATGATCAGCACGACCCGTTCGGGCAGGCGTTCGTGCAGCAGCGAGAAGAACGCGCGGGTGAGGTAGCGGTGGCCCCATTTCCGGCTCGTGGTGTCGCGGTAGAAGGCGTAAAACGCATCCCAGTGGGCCTCGGTGATGTCGCCGCCGACGAGCGTCGAGATTTTCACGTCTTGTTCGCCGACGCCGCGCCGCTCCTTGCGGATGGCTTTTCTCTTTCGTGAAGACAGCGCGCCGAGAAAATCGTCGAAGGCTTCATAGCCCCGGTTTTCCCAATGGAACTGGCGGCCCTGGCGCAACAAAAGGCCGTTCTCGCCGCAGCGCCGCCATTCCGCCTCACTCAGGAAATTGACGTGCGCCGAGGAGACGTTCAAGCGCTCGGCCAGTTGCAACATGCCGGCGATCAGAACCGCGGTCATGGCCTCGGGCGCATCCGGATGCACCAGCAAGCGCCGTCCGGTAGCCGGGGTGAAGGGAACCGCCGAAATCAGTTTCGGGTAATACTGCCCGCCCGCGCGCTCATAGGCGTCGGCCCAGCCCCAATCGAACACGTATTCGCCGTAGGAGTGGGATTTCAGGTAAAGCGGCATGGCGGCGCTGGCGTGTCCGGCGTCGTCGAGCGCCACCAGGTGTTGCGGCATCCAGCCCGACTCGTTCGAGGCCGAGCCGCTATCCTCGAGCGCGCTCAGAAATCCGTGGGACACGAACGGATTGTCGGGGCCCGCGCAGGCATCCCAGTCGGCGGCCGGAATGTCGCCGAGCGCGGAGAGGACCTTGATCGTCGTGGGTTCGCGACCGTCGGGCATGTTCTGACTCTAGCCAACTTCTGAAGATATGGCGAGGGCGGCGCACGGCTTTCAAGGCGGCTGTATCATGTAAGTCAGGGTCCTCATCCTGAGGAGCATCCCGCCTCTCCTTCGAGACGGCCGCTTCACGGCCTCCTCAGGATGAGGCGGGAGCGTCTCGAAGGAGAGGGCTGTTGAGGTGGCAGGGGTTTTGACCGGTTCGGGAAAATTGCCCATAGTGACCTTTGCTCCGCTTTCCCTTCGGTAGACGGTATCGCATGAACGACTCTCGAGCCCCGGCCGGGGCGCCCGTTTCCTGGCGTAAACCTGTCGTCATCCTGGTCTGCGGCACGCTCATCCTGCTGTTCTCGGTCGGCATCCGTCAGACCTTCGGTTTGTTCATGGCGCCGGTCAGCGCCGATCTCGGCTGGGGCCGCGAGGTCTTCGCGCTCGCCATCGCGACCCAGAATCTGGCGTGGGGTTTGTCGCAGCCCTTCGTCGGCGCCATTGCCGACCGCTTCGGGGCGGGCAAGGTGATCGCGCTGTGCGGGCTGCTCTATACCGGCGGGCTGTACATGATGGCGACGGCGCAAACCCCGGGCGAGATCGTCTTCAGTAATGGTTTTATGATCGGCTTCGCGCTGTCGGGATGCGGCTATCCGGTGATCCTGGCGGTGATCGGGCGCAGCGTGCCGGAGCGCAAGCGCAGCCTGTTTCTCGGGATCGGCAGCACCGGCGGTTCCTCGGGGCAGTTGCTGATGATTCCGGTCAGCCAGTTTTTCATCACGAGCGCCGGCTGGGCGATGGCGTTGCTGTATTTGATGGTTCTGTCGGCGCTGATCGTGCCGATGGCGGCGGCGCTGGCCGGGCGCGTCAAGGACGCCAACGCTCCCGGCGGATCGCCCGGCGCCGTGGCCATGATCGACCAAAGCATCGGCAAGGCGTTGCGCGAAGCCAAGGGCCATTCGGGCTATATTTTGCTGACCGCCGGATTCTTCGTGTGCGGCTGGCAGATCGGCTTCGTCGCGGCGCATTTTCCGGCGTATTTGTCGGACCAGGGGTTCTCTCCGGCGATCGCGGCGGCCGCGCTCGCGCTGATCGGGCTGTTCAACATCATCGGCACGTTCGGAGCCGGCATGTTGGGCGGTACGTTCCGCAAGAAAACCCTGCTGGCGGGGCTGTATTTTTTCCGGGCCGTGCTGTTCGCCTTGTTCCTGGTGCTGCCCCATTCGGAAACCGGCATTTTGGTTTTCTCGGCGGCCATCGGGATCATGTGGCTGGCGACCGTGCCGCTGACCTCGGGGCTGGTCGGCCAGATGCTCGGGGTGCGGTACTTGGGGATGCTCTACGGCATCATCTTCATGAGTCACCAGTTGGGCAGCTTCTGTGGGGTTTGGCTCGGCGGTTATCTTTACGATACCACCGGGTCTTACGACGCGATCTGGTGGGGCTCGATCGTCCTCGGCCTGGCCGCGGCCGCGCTGCACGTCATGATCGACGACCGTACCGCGCCGAGGCTGGCGAAATCTACGGGCTGATCCACTTAAATCCTTGGGCCGCGATCCAGAGAAAATTGACCGCGCCCAGGATCACCACCGCCTCGACGAAGCCGGTGTGGATGCGGATCGGCGTGCGCCTGACGATCCAGCGCCCGACGTAGGTGCCGGGAATCGAGCACAGGCCGATCAAGACTCCGGCGGCGATATGTTCCGGCGTCAGCAGGGTGAATTTCCCGAACACCAGCGTTTTGAGGAAGTTGGCGACCAAGGCGATGGCCGTGATGGTGGCGATGAAGCGCTCGCCGGTGATGCCGGCGCCGAGCAGGAACGGCACCAGGAAAATGCCGGGGCCGACGGTCGGGCCCGCGATCAAACCCCAGCCGCCGCCCGCGAGCACCAGCCCGGTGGTGTTCACGGCGACGTTGCGGTTGTTGAAAAAGCGCCGCGCCGGCACCGAGATCGCGAGAAAGACGGCCAGCAGCAGGGCGATGGCGGAGGTATCCATGAAGCTGTAGATCGTGGCGCCGGCGATGATGCCGGGAACGCCCAAAATCATGACCGCGCCCACGGGCCGCCATTCGATGCCGTGGCGGAAAATCCAGGTGCGCGCGATGTGGTCGATGAACATGCCGAGCGCCATCACCGGCACGATGGCCTTGATGCCGATCACGGGGGCCAGGAAGATCGCCAGTAGCAGGCCGCCGGCGAATCCGTTGAAGCTGTGAAAGATGCTGAGGCCGAAGGACAGCGAGGCGATCAGGCCAAGAGTCCAAGGGTCGAGGTGTCCGATGGTTTGAAGCGCGGCGTCAAGCAATCTCGAAAATCCCGTCGATTTCGACGGCGACGCCCAAGGGCAGCGAACCGGCGCCGACGGCGAAGCGGGCGTGCTTGCCGGCCTCGCCGAATACCTCCGCCATCAGGTCCGAGGCGCCGTTGACGATCTTGGGGTGATCCTTGAACCCGGGTGCGGCGTTCACGAATCCGCCGAGCTTGACGACCCGTTTCACCCGGTCCAGATCGCCGTTACACGCGGCGCGCACCTGGGCAATGAGATTAAGCCCGCACAGCCGGGCGGCTTGATAGCCGTCCTCCATCGTCAGGTCGCCGCCGACCGTGCCGATGTATTTCAGCGCACCGTTCCAAACCGTGACCTGGCCGGAGACGAACACCAGGTTTCCGGTAATGGTGAAGGGCACGTAATTGGCCGCGGGCGCCGCGGCCTTGGGAAGCTCGATGCCGAGTTCCGCCAGGCGCTGTTCGATTTGATCGGGCATACCAGAGGGGTCCTTTCGTCTTCATTCCGTCATTCCCGCGAAGGCGGGAATCCATCTTTTCCGCGGCATGGACCCCCGCCTGCGCGGGGGTGACGACTCCATATAAACGTGATGCGCTCTAAACCTGAATCAGCGACTCCGCCTGCGGCGCGTGACAGACGGTGCCCGAGCCCTTTTCTGCAAGTAGACGCTTGGCGGTGGCGTATTTGGCGTCGATGTCGTCGTCGGTTTGGTCGGGGTCGTGATGGAACAGATACAGGTTCTTAACCTCGGCCCGGTGGGCGAGATCGACCACTTCGCTGATGCGCGAATGGCCCCAGCCGATCTTGGTCTCGTATTCCTCGTCCGTGTAGGTCGAATCCGTGATCAGCACGTCGGCGGCGCGCACGAAATCGGTCAGCTTTTGAAGATATGAAGGGTCGTGGAACTCGTTTTCTTCGGGAAACAGCTCGTTGTCGGTGACATAACAGATCGAGCGGCCGTGATAGTCGATCCGATAGCCCAGGCAATATCCCGGGTGGCTCAGCAGCATCGTCTTGACGGGAATGTTCTCGATCTCGGTCGTTTCCTCGCGCAGGTTGTGGAAATTTACGCCGGCGCCGAACTCCTGGATCGTGATCGGGAAATAAACGCCGTCCATCTGCGCCGAAATCAGGTTTTCTATCGAGAGATCGCCGTGGGAGGCGCCGTAAAAGTCGAAGGAATTACCCTGGATATAAAGCGGCACGAAGAACGGCAGGGCGTTGATGTGATCCCAATGGGGGTGGCTAATGAAAATCGTTGCCTTGATGCGCCGGCGTTTTTGCGCCATCAGCCAATCCGAGAGTGCCTTGATGCCCGAGCCGCCGTCGAAGATGAAGAACTGGCCGCGCGGGAACTCCATGCTCACGCAGGAGGTGTTGCCGCCGTACCGCAAGGAGGTACCGCCCGGCACCGGCAAGGTGCCGCGCACCCCCCAGAACCGGACATCGACCTTATCCTCGACGATCCGGTTGATTTGCGCAAGGAAGGTATTGGCGTTGAGGGGCTTGTTCAGATAGCCGTCGGCGCCGAATTC
Source organism: Rhodospirillales bacterium (assembly GCA_040904505.1). GTDB lineage: Bacteria > Pseudomonadota > Alphaproteobacteria > Rhodospirillales > CALINB01 > CALINB01. Next base: position 9,225 of record JBBDTH010000015.1, read on the forward strand.
GAAGGCGCGCGTGCGGTCCATGTCATAGGCTTTCGAGGAGGTCACCAGGACTTTGGTCTTGTCGAGCTCCTGGTTGCCGCGGATTTCCCGGCACAGCGACAGGCCGTCCAAGCCCGGCATCATCAGATTGGTGGCGACGCAGTCCGGCTTGTGTTCGACGATATCGGACAAGGCCGCCACACTGTCCAGGTATGCCGACACCGTGTGTCCGGCTTCAGTCAGAATACCGGACATCAAATCGATTGCGGATTGATCCTCATCGATCAAATAAAACTTCAAATTGGGGCACCCCTCATGGGATTTTATTTATAATTTTTAAATAGACAAAATATTTTTAACATACCAAGCCTCATCCTACGAGATGAGACCAGCCTGATTTCCCTGTGGAGCACGTGAGTGGGGCGCTACTTATTTTCCTTGATTCATAGAGAAAATCGGTAAAGGCGGCAAGCAGACGTTCGGTCCCGGCTCCGGTGCGGGGCTGTTGCACAGTTTACGTGGGAATTGTTCATTTTCAGATAGTTATAAAAGAGTCTTGAAAACGTTTCTTAACGCATCCACTATTAAATCCACCGAAAAAAATGGGGTGGCGCCGGATACGCAAGGTCCCGAACGCACACCCCAAGTTTCCCAGGGAGGATCTCTGAAAGGCATCGTCGCCGGAGATCGGAGTCCTCAAAAAAATTGGGGCGGCGTCGGGCAAGCAAGGTCCCGAACGCACGCCCCAAGTTTCCCAGGGAGGATTCCGATCGTTCTGACAGCATCATGAGCAACCGCTCGTGCCCCCGCAGGTGTCGCACTTCAGGCAGGTTCCGTTTCGGACCAACGTGAAATTGCCGCACTCCGTGCAGGGGTCGCCTTCATATCCACGCATTTTAGCTTCGCGCATCTTTTCCAGCTTGGTATCGACCTGGACGCGAACGTCCTCGGTGACGGTCACGACCGTCGCTGCGTCGGCGTTAACCGCGATATCGTTAACCGCCGCGGCGCCGAGACTTTTCGCGACGACTTCCCGTTTGGCCGAGCTGTTTTCCTTCGAGCCCTTGATGACCAGCAGATTGCCGCGCACGTAGCCTTGGCTGATGGCCTGCATGGCGCCGTCCCGTTCGGGAAGGGCGCCTTCGTCTTCGCCCCGGCCCATGGTGTCGGGCAGCAGGTCGTCCGGCGCGACATGGGCGAGATCGTTGCGGCCCAGGTAGGACACGGCCAGTTCGCGGAAAATGTAATCGAGGATCGACGTCGCCATTTTGATGGTGTCGTTGCCTTCGACGATGCCGGACGGCTCGAACCGGGTAAAGGTGAAGGCCTCGACGAATTCCTCCAGCGGCACGCCGTATTGCAGGCCGATCGAGATGGCGATGGCGAAGTTGTTCATCAGGCTGCGGAAGGCGGCGCCTTCCTTGTGCATGTCGAGGAAGATCTCGCCCAGGCTGCCGTCGGGATACTCGCCGGTCTTGAGGTAGACCTTGTGGCCGCCCACGATCGCCTTCTGGGTGTAACCCCGGCGGCGGTTGTCCAGGCGCAGGCGCTGGCCGCGGTCGCCCTGGTGGACGATCCTGGTCACGATCTTCTCGGCGACCTGCTCGATCTGCGCGGCGCGGCTCTCGGCGGTCTCGTAGTCGTCGGCGGTCTCGTCGCCCAGGTTGATCGCCGACAGCGGCTGGGAAAGCTTGGAGCCGTCGCGATAGAGTGCGTTCGCCTTCAGGCACAGGCGCCACGACAGTTCGTAGGCCTCCTGGCATTCCGTCACCGTGGCGTTGGCCGGCATGTTGATGGTCTTGGAGATCGCGCCCGAGATGAAGGGCTGCGAGGCCGCGAGCATCTTGATGTGGCTGTTGGTCGACAGGAACCGCTTGCCGATGCGCCCGCAGGGATTGGCGCAATCGAACACGGAAAGGTGCTCGTCCTTCAGATGGGGAGCGCCTTCGAGCGTCATGGCGCCGCAGCAGAAGGTGTTGGCGGTCTCGATGTCGTCCCTGGTGAAGCCGAGATGCGTCAGCAGGTCGAAGCCGGGTGCATCGAGCAGTCCGGCGTCGATCTTCAGCACGCCGGTGCAGAATGCCTCGCTCAGGGTGTACTTGTTGAAGACGTACTTGATGTCGAAGGCGCTGCCCAGGGCTGCCTCGATCGTCTCCAGCTGGGTCTTGCCGAAACCCCGGGCGGCGAGTGCGGCGTGGTTGACGCCGGGCGCCTCCTCGAGCGTGCCGTGGCCCACGGCATAGGCGATCATCTCCTGGATCTGCTCGTCGTCGTACCCAAGCTTGCGCAGGGCGACCGGAACGGTGCGGTTGATGATCT
>JBBDTH010000016.1:0-37315 GCA_040904505.1 Rhodospirillales bacterium
AACTACTTCGCCGCCGCAGGATATGATCGGGAGTAAGTTGAATCTGCTCTAGATCCCGGATCGTAAGGATCGCCGGAGGGAATGGCAAAAAACCGGATCAGGAGGCCTTGGCGAGGGCGGCGCGCGTGGCCACCAGGATCAGGGCCAAGCCGTCGATCACGACCTTGTCACCCACGGTGCAGACCGTCGCCATCTCGACGAATTTCTTTTCCGGAATCAAGCGGCTGACGGTGGCCCGGGCCTTGACCGTATCGCCGACCATGACGGGCGCCTTGAAGCTCAGGGTCTGGTTCAGATAGATGCAGCCCGGTCCCGGCAGCTTGGTGCCGATCACGGTCGAAATGAAGCTCGCGACCAGCATCCCGTGGGCGATGCGGCCCTCGAAGCGGGTGTCGCGCGCGAATTCCTGGTTGATGTGGACGGGGTTGGTATCGCCCGAAATGCCCGCAAACGTGACGATATCGGCGTCGGTGATGGTTTTTGCGTAAATCTCCGTCATGCCTTCCTCGAGATCCTCGAAGTAATAGCCATGAAGCTCATCGTGCAAAGATAACGGTTGATCCACCAATCCGGTCCTCCAGTTTCCCCAGCCCAGGTCATTATGTTGCCGCTTTGTTTTGCGATGCAATAATAATATTGCGTTGCGGCAAAAAATGACCGATTTTCGGGGTAATTCAGCCCTGAATGCCATGTGGCAGACGCGAAGCAATGACCCGGTTAACCCTCGAATCCGGTTTTTTATCAACTGGTTACACCGGCCCGGCTCGATCCCGGCTGGATTTGGACCGCCGGATGGCGATATGAACATTCCATGAGAACCCCAGCCCCGCGCCCGTCTCGACACCCGACTCGACACCCGTCTCGATCCCGAATCGGATTCCTTGCCGCCGTTCTAGCTTTATTCGCGGGCACGGCGGCGGCCCAGCAGCCCGACACGGAAATATCGCTGAGTTTGCCGCTGGACTGCTCCCCGGGCGAAACCTGCTGGATTTCCAATTACGTCGATCACGACCCCGGCGCGGGCGTGCGCGATTACGCCTGCGGCAGCGCCGCGTACAATGTGACATCGAAACACGGCGACCGCCATCTCGGCACGGACTTCGCGCTCCGCGACCTGGCCGCCATGCAGGCGGGCGTCGACGTGCTGGCCGCCGCGCCCGGCGTCGTCGCGGGTGTGCGCGCCGATATGCGCGATGTCGACGCGAGCACCATCGACGCGGCGACGCTCAAGGGAAAATTCTGCGGCAACGGCCTCGTCATCAAACACGCCGGCGGCTTCACGACGCAGTATTGCCATTTGCACCAAAACAGCATCACCCTCAAACAAGGCGAAACCGTCACACGGGGGCAAAAAATCGGCCGCGTCGGCCTTTCCGGTTTTACGCAATACCCGCACCTGCACATAACCGTGCGCCACGGCGATACGGTCATCGATCCGTTCGTGGGACTCACACGCACAGAGAAATGCGGCCTCGGCGAACGGCCGCTTTGGCGCCCGGACGTGTTGGAGAATCTACCGTACGGGCCGAGCGCGCTCTACACCATGGGTTTCGCCGGCGAAAAGCCGACGTACCAAAAAGCCCGCGCGGGCCAGTATCGCGACGCCGTCATCGCGCGCGACGCGCCGGTCTTTATTTTATGGGTCGACGTCTTTCAGGTGCGGGTCGGCGACGAGCTGGTCTTGACCGTCATCGGGCCCGACGGCAAACCGTTTCTCCGGTACGCCAAAACCCTGAAGAAAAAATACGCGCGCGCGTTCAACTTCGCGGGCAAGCAACTCAAGACCTCGACCTTGAGCCCCGGCACCTACACCGGCATCGCGACCTTGACGCGCACGCGGCCCGAGCCCGGGCAAAAAACCTTTACCCGGCGCATCACGACGGTCGTGAAATAAACGGCGGCAAAATACCGAAAGGTCTTAATTCGCCCGCGCGCCGCCGGGTTCGGCCTTCAAGCCGAGCTTGTCGAACAACACTTGATCGTTCAGCACGTCGGGATTTCCCGTGGTCAGCAGCTTCTCGCCGTAAAAGATCGAATTGGCCCCGGCGAGAAAACACATCGCCTGGGCTTCGTCGCTCAGCTCCGTGCGTCCCGCCGACAACCGGACGTAGGATTTCGGCATCAGGATACGCGCCGCCGCGATGGTGCGCACCCAATCGAGCGGTTCCAACGGCTTCACGTGATCGAGCGGCGTCCCGGCAATCGCGACCAGCATGTTGATCGGCACGCTTTCGGGATGCGGGTCTAACGTGGCCAACGTTTCGAGCATGCCGGCGCGGTCGGTTTCTTGTTCGCCCATGCCGATGATGCCGCCCGAGCAGACCTTGATCCCGGCGGCGCGCACCGCGCCCAGGGTCTCGAGACGCTCCGCGTACGATCGCGTGGTGATGACCTCGTCGTAATATTCGGGCGAGGTATCGACGTTGTGATTGTAATAATCGAGCCCGGCCTCCTTGAGCGCCTTGGCCTGATTCCCGCTCACCATGCCGAGCGTCATGCAGGTTTCGAGGCCGAGCGCGCGCACCTCGCGCACCAAGGTCGCGACCTTGTCCACGTCGCGGTCGCGCAACTCGCGCCAGGCGGCGCCCATGCAAAACCGAGTCGCGCCGGCGGCCTTGGCGGTTTCGGCGGCGCTGCGCACGGTATCGACATCCATCAGCTTGCCGGCGCCGAGCCCGGTATCGTAATGGCTGCTCTGCGCGCAATACTTGCAATCCTCGGGGCAGCCGCCGGTCTTGATCGACAGCAGCGTCGACAATTGCACCTCGTTCGGTTGCCAATACTTGCGGTGAATCGTCTGGGCGCGAAACATCAGATCATTCAACGGCAGGGCGAACAACGCGAGAATTTCATCGCGGCTCCAATCGGAACGAACGTCGGGCTTTTCCAGGGTCGGCGCATCCAGCATCAAGACATCTCCAGGTTATAAAATTCCGCGTGCGGCGGCTTCGATCGCATCATAGGCACGGTTCAGCGGTTCTTCACCGATGCAATAGGGGGGCAGCACATAAATGACATTGCCGAGCGGACGAATCAACAATCCTTGTGCGAGGAAAAAGGTTTTCAGGCGCGCGCCGACGGCGGCGGTGTAGCCGGAATCCCCGGTTTTGACGTCGATCGCGGCAATCGTGCCCATCCGGCGGGGGTGTTCGAACGCCGACAGGGCGCCGAGACCCGCCAGACGCCGGCGGTGCACGGCCTCGATCCCGGCGATCCGCGCCCCGGTTTCGGGGGCCTCCAGCAGATCGAGCGAGGCCAGGGCGGCGGCGCATCCCAGGGGATTCGCGCTGAAGGAATGGCCGTGGGTGAAGGCCGTCTCGAAGGTATCGCCGAGAAACGCCTCATAAAGGTCGTCCCGGCACACGGTGGCGGCGAGCGGCAGGAACCCGCCGGTCAGCCCCTTGGAGAGGCAGACGATGTCGGGCGCCGTCCCGGCCTTGATCGCAGCGAACGCGGCGCCGGTGCGCCCGAAGCCGGTCATCACCTCATCGAAGATCACCAGCACGTTCGCGGCTCGCAACCGCTCGACCGCCGCGCGCAGGAATTCCGGCCGGCACATCCGCATGCCGCCCGCGCCCTGCACCAACGGCTCCAAAATCATCGCGCAGGTATCCGCGCCGTGGGCGTCGAGATAGCGTTCCAGCCAGGCGAGGCTCTCTTCTTCCTTGCGCGCGACCTCGTCGTCGCCCTGCCAGGTGGCGGGAAACGGCATGCACTCGACGTCGAACAGAAGATCGCGCCAGGCCCCGAAGAACCCCGAGCTTTGCCCGAGCGACATCGCGCCGACGGTATCGCCGTGATAGCCGCCCTCGAACGCGAGGAATTTGGTCCGCGCTTCCCCCTTGTTGCGCCAGGCCTGATAGGCGAGTTTGAGCGCGACCTCGACGGCGGTCGAGCCGTTATCGGAATAAAAGACGCGCGTGAGGCCGCCCGGCAAAATGCCGCCCAAGCGCTCCGCCAAGGTGACGGCGGGCGCGTGCGTGAAGCCGGCGAAAATGACGTGCTCGAGCTTGGCCGCCTGCTCGGAAATCGCTTCGACGATTTTCGGGTGCGCGTGACCGTGCAAGTTGACCCACCACGACGAGATCAGATCGAGATATTCCCGGCCGTCCTCGCCGTAGAGCACCGCACCCTTGCCGTGCGAAATCGGGATCGCATCGGGCGCGGTTTGCGCCTGCGTGAACGGATGCCAAATCACGCGGCGGTCCGCCTCGACGATTTTTTCGCCGCCGCTCATGGTGCCGGCGTCCCGAGCGCGCGCGCCAATCGTTTGGCCGCCCGATCGAGGGTTTTCGCGCTCAACGAGCGGATCGGTGTGAGTTGGCCGATTACCGGTGTCCGGCCGTAGGTTTCGATCGCCGCCGCGTTGGCCGCATTGCGCGGCCCGTTCAGAACGACCCCGAGCACGGCGCACCGCCTGCTTCGCAAGGCCCGCAAGCTCAGCAAGGTATGATTGATCGTGCCGAGCCCGCTGCGCGCGATCAGGATGACCGGCAGGTTCAGTTTCGCGATCAGATCGATCACCAGGGATTTTTTGTTGAGCGGCACCAGCACCCCGCCCGCGCCCTCGACGATCAAGGGCCGCTCGGTTCGCGGGCGGCGGAAAGCGCTCAACCTGATCGAGACCTTGTCCCGGCGGGCCGCTTCGTGCGGCGACAGCGGCGCGCTCAGCGCGTAGGCCGAAGGATGAAACCGCTCCGGGCCGAATCCCGTCAGGCGCTTGACCGTGTCCGTATCGGTACCGTCCGCAAGCCCCGCTTGCACCGGCTTCCAATAGTCGCCGTCGAGCGCGCGCATCAGGCAGGCCGCCGCCACGGTCTTGCCGATCCCGGTATCGGTGCCGGTCACGAAAACGCCGCCCGCGCGGCCGATGCGGTGTTTCAGGGTCCGTGTCATCGGGTTCGCGTGAATATGCCGTAGGCGACTTGATAGGTGATCGTGAGCGCGCCCTGCCGGTCGAGATGGCGCAAGATCCGGCGCAACGATCCGGGATCGAGCGGACGCCGGCCCGCTGCCGGGGTATCGGCACCGATGGTTTTCAACGTCAGCAGGAAATCCCGCGCGGTCTCGTAGGTTTGCGGGAACGCTTCGTCCTCGACCGAGCCTTCGCCGCGCACGGCGTCACTCTCGGGCCAAAATCCGGCGATGTCGGCCGCCGAGGGAAACGCCGGCGTCGCCGCGCCGAGCCCGAACATGCGATGAACCGCGCGCCATTCCCGGAAGGTTCCCTGCACCAAGGTCGCGAACGCCAGATGACCGCCGGGAGTGAGCAACGCCGCCAGGCGATGCAGACTCGCCTGCAGGTCCTCGAACCACTGAAAGACCAGACTGGCGCAAATCAAGTCGAAGCCCCCGCGCACCGCCGGACGCTCGCCGTCCATCGCCAGAAACGCCGCGCCGGACGAGCCGGAAAAAACCGTGTCGCGGCAATGACGGGCCATGGCGGGCGCGATGTCGGACACGGTCCAGGTCGCGTTCGGCAGCGCCGGTCTCAAGGCGCGCGTCAAAAACCCGGTGCCGCAGCCGATTTCGAGCGCGCGCGGCGCCGGCGCGGTTGCGAGGCGCGCGATGCGCCCGGCCAGGTTCGCGGCGACGTCCTTTTGCAGGCCGGCGGCCGTCTCGTAGCGCGCGGGCGCGGCATCGAAGGCCTGAATGATCTTCAGTTTTCGGGGGGCGTTCATGACACGCGCGCAAACTCCCGCAGGCGTTCGGCGCACCAGACCGGGGCCGTCACCGGCAACAGATGACCGCCGTCGCGCCAGTGTATCTCGGTGGCGGGCCGACCGGCGAAACTGGCTTCCGTCAAGGCACGGGGCACGATCGGATCGTCGTTTCCGGCCAACACCAATAAAGGCGTTCCGGCGCGCTCGAGGACGGCGCGCCCGTCCCCATCCATCAGCCATTCGAGGCCCCGGTACAACGCATCGGGATCAAGACTGCCGGGCTGATCGGTATGAGCGCAGGCCTGAAAAAAATCGGACACGACCGCTTCGGGCGATGCTTGAACCTTATCCATCATGCGCCTCACCATACGCGGTTCGAGCCCGCAAGGGAAATCGTCGGCGGCCGTGAACCGGCTGAACCCGTTGATGGCGACCAGCTTGCGCCAAGCGACCGGCTTTCGGCGCAAGAGCCAGAGAAATCCCAACGAATGGCCGACGGCGACGCACGCGCCGTCCGGCACTGCTTTCAGATCGTCAAGGCCGCCGGCCCGGCCGCAAAATCCGAGATCGACGGTGAGCGTTTCGACCTCCGGCAACGCCGAACGCACCGCGTCCCAAAAGCCGGCATCGAATCCCCAGCCGTGCACGAAAACCAGCGTAACCGGCGCGCTCATCGTTTTGCTTTCACTGCGGCCAACGCCGGCACCGCCGCGCACAGGGCGTTCATCTGCGCGTCCGTATGCGCCGCCGTCACCGCCAGGCGAATCCGGCTCGCGCCGCTCGGCACCGTCGGCGGGCGAATGGCGATGCCGAGGATGCCCGCATCCTCCAGCACGCGCGCCGCCGCGAGCGCCGCTTTCTCCGAGCCGATCACGGCGGGCACGATCTGAGTCGTCGAGCCGCCGGTATCGAGTCCCTGATCGCGCAAAGCGGTCCGCAGCCGTTTCGCGGCGGCCTGCAGGCGCGCGCGTTCGGTATCCAGCGTCGGCACCAGATCGAGGGCGGCGTCCATCGCGCCCAGCACGCCGGGCGGCAGGGCGGTCGCGTAGATCAACCCGCCGCAGCGATTGACGAGCATCTCTTTCAAACGCTTCGAACACGCCACGTACGCGCCGAACGAGCCCAACGCCTTGCTGAACGTGCCCATGATCAAATCGACCTTGCCCGGAACGTCGCCCGAGAGCCCCATGCCGTTCGGGCCCAGGACGCCGGTCGCGTGCGCTTCGTCGACATAGAGAAACGCGCCGTACCGCTCGGCGATGTCCGAAAGCGCCGCAAGGTCCGCGCGGTCGCCGTCCATGCTGAAAACGGATTCGGTCAAAATGAAGCGCGCGCCCGCCTTACCTTGGTGTTTCTTCAAAAGACTGTCGAGATGCCCGAGATCGTTGTGGCGAAACCGGATTTCGCGCACGCCCGCGGCCCGGCACCCGTGATGCAGGCTCGCGTGCACCAGCTTGTCGGTAAACACCAGTGGCGCTTCGCCCAGAATGTCGGCGTCGAACAACGCGGGCAGGACGGAACTGTTCGCCTGATAGCCGGAATTGAAAATCAGCGCGGCATCGGTTCGTTTCAGCGCGGCGAGTTTTTGTTCGACCGCCGCGTGGATCTCGAACGTACCCGTCACCAGACGCGAAGCGCCGGCCCCCGCGCCCCACGCGCGCGTCCAGGCCGTAGCCCGGTCGATCAAGGCGGGATGGCCGGCGAGGCCGAGATAATTGTTGGAGGAGAAATCGATCAAGGTGCGCCCGGCGCGTTCGATCAGGGCCCCGCCGAGCGGGCGGACCGGCGTTAGGGTCCGGTAGCGGTCCGCTTTCTTGAGGCTTTCGAGATACATGTCCCAGCGCTGTTCGAAGGGGGTCATCCGGCCTTTACCGTTATCGAGGAGCGTTATCGAGATGAAGCGAGGAGTGTAGCAGAAACGCGCGATCGTATCAGGTCGAGCCGCGCCACGCGCGCCGGGGCACGAGGCGCGGCGTCGTGCGCAGGATCCGCTTGGCGACGGAACCCTCCGGCGGCGGCGCCCGCCGATCTTCATCGTTCGAGGCCGTATGCGCATCCTCGGGCACCAAGGCGGCGAAATCCTCGGCCTGGAACAAGGCCGCGCGGGTCTCTTTTGCAAAGGCCTGGGTTTCGACCCGGCGCAGGGTTTTCAGCACCAACGGGTCGCGCTCGGGGGTTTTGTGGCATTTCAGCAAATGCATCCGGGTGATGGCCTTGAGGCTGTCGATGATCGCCGGCAAGCGATGACGCGGCGCGCACCAGCGCACGTAGGCCGCGACCGTCCAGGGATGGGCCGGCAAGGCTTTCAAGCCCCGGCTCGCGCACCAGGCGGCGAAATCGCACCAGGTCCGATCCGGGGAATACCTCACGAGGCCATGCCCCCCGCCAACGCCGGCGCCGCCGAATTTTCTTCGCGGTTGGGGACCAGGATGGTCGGGCGCGGTTTGCCGGGCGCGGTTTCGGGATAATCGAGGGTGTAGTGCAGACCGCGGCTTTCACGGCGCGCGAGCGCGGAACGGATGATCAACTCGCCGACCATGGCGAGATTGCGCAGTTCCAGCAGATCCGCCGTCACCCGGAAATTGCTGTAAAATTCCCAAATCTCCTGCTGCAGCAGGCTGGTTCGGCGCAGCGCGCGCTCGAGACGCTTGGTCGTGCGCACGATGCCGACGTAATTCCACATCAGGCGGCGCACTTCGTGCCAGTTGTGGGTCACGACGATTTCCTCGTCCGAATCCGTGACCCAGCTTTCATCCCACGGCTTGAGCGGCGGCGGCGCGGACACCTGGGGCAGCTCTGCCATGATCGCCTCGGCGGCCGAGCCGCCCATCACGAGACACTCCAGCAACGAATTGCTCGCCAGCCGGTTGGCGCCGTGCAAGCCGGTATAGGTCACCTCGCCCATGGCATAGAGACCTTTCAGATCGGTGCGGCCGTGAACGTCGGTCATGACCCCGCCGCAGGAGTAATGCGCCGCCGGCACGACCGGGATCGGTTCCTTGGTGATATCGAAGCCGAGCCCCAGGCACAGTTGATGGATGGTCGGGAAATGTTCCTTCACGAAGGCCGCCGGCTTGTGGCTGATATCGAGATAGACGTACTCGAGACCGAGACGTTTCATCTCATGGTCGATCGCGCGCGCCACGATGTCGCGGGGCGCCAGTTCGGCCCGCCCGTCGAACCGCTTCATGAAACGCTCGCCGTTCGGCAGCAGCAGCAGCCCGCCCTCGCCGCGCATCGCCTCGGTAATCAGATAAGTCCGCTCCTCGGCGTGATAGAGACAGGTCGGATGGAATTGACTGAATTCCATGTTCGCCACCCGACAGCCGGCACGCCACGCCATCGCGATGCCGTCGCCGGTCGCGGCGTCCGAGTTGCTGGTATAGAGATAAACCTTGCTGGAGCCCCCGGTCGCCAGCGCGGTCACGCGGGCCGGAATCGTCACGACATGGCCGGTTTGAATATTCAAGGCATGCAGCCCGACGCATCGCCGCCCGCGCGCGTTCCGGGGCTTATCCATGATCAGATCGATGGCCAGATGATCGGCGAACAACTCGATGTTGTCGCGTTTCACGAGCTGGGCGCGCAAGACATCGACGACGGCCTGCCCGGTCGCATCGGCGACATGGGCGACCCGGCGATGACTATGGCCGCCCTCGCGGGTCAGATGAAAGGGAAAGTTCCTGCCGCTGCGCTCCCGATCGCCGGTGAACCCGATGCCGAAGTCCACGAGCTCCTCGACCGCCGCGCGGCCGCGCTCCACGATGAAGCGCACCGCGGCCTCGTCGTTCAAGCCGGCGCCGGCGTCCATGGTATCGGCGATATGCGACTCGATCGTATCGTCTTCGTCGAGAACGGCGGCGATCCCGCCTTGCGCCATGGCGGAATTGCAATCGTTCATTGTACGCTTGTACAGAATTCCGATCCGCAGATTTCGCGGCAAGGATAACGCCAGCTTCATGCCGGCGGCGCCGCTGCCGACAATCAAAACATCGTATGCGTCAACGTTCGCCATGCGGCCCACCCTTTGTTATCGCGGCGCGGTTTCTGCGCCGTATTATCGCGGCCCGGCTTATGCGCCGTGTCATCGCGGCCCGGCTTATGCGCCGTCCGCCTCCCAATCGAACCCGATATCGACGGCCGGCGCCGATTGCGTGATCCGTCCGACCGAAATCGTATCGACGCCGGTTTCGGCAATCGCGCGAATGGTCTCGAGCCGCACACCGCCGGACGCTTCCGTCCCGGCCTTGCCGCCGACCAGCGCCACGGCTTTTTTCAACGTCTCGACGTCCATATTATCGAACATCACGGTGTTCGCGCCAGCGCCAAGAGCTTCTTCGACCTGATCCAAGGAATCGCATTCCACCTCGATCACGGCGTGACCCGCGGCCCGCGCCCGTTTCACGGCTTCGGCGATCGAGCCGCTGACGGCAATGTGATTGTCCTTGATCAGCACCGCGTCGTCGAGCCGCATGCGGTGGTTGACAGCACCCCCCATGCGGGTCGCGTACTTATTCAGAACCCGCAAGCCGGGAATGGTCTTGCGGGTATCGAGCAGCACCGCCCCGGTTCCGTCGATACGGTCCGCATAACGGCGCGTCAGGGTCGCGATCCCGGACAAGTGCTGCAGAAAATTGAGCGCGGTCCGTTCGGCCGTCAGCAAGCCGCACGCGGGACCCCGGACTTGGGCAATGACCGCCCCGTTCGCCAGTTTGTCGCCGTCGCGCGCCGCCGCTTCGAACTCGGTCGCCGGCTCGATCTTTCGAAACACCCGTTCGGCCACCGGCAGGCCGGCGACGACGATGTCCTCGCGCGCGCGCATCACGCCCTTGAACCAGGCGTCCGCCGGAATCAGCGCCCGCGACGTCACATCGCCGCGCCCGACATCCTCGTCGATCGCCGCGTCGAGGACGCGATCGACAACGTCCCAATCCAGTGTCGTGATGATATTACTCCGCTGCGACTTGGTGCGCCGGGCTCGGCACCGCCGGCGACATCTCCAGCATTTTATCTAACGGCTTTTTAGCGAGAATCCGCAACGCTTCCGGAATTTCGATGCGCGGCGTGTTGTTGACCATGCACAGATAAAGCTTCTCGAGCGTGTTCATCGCCATGAACGGACAATTGGCGCAATTGCACGTACCGTCGGCGCCGGGCGCGGGAATGAAGACCTTGTTCGGCGCCTGCTTCTGCATTTCGTGAATGATATGCTGCTCGGTCGCCACGATCAGCTCCTTGCCCGCGGATTGATGGGCGAACTGAATGAGCGACCGGGTCGAACCGATGTGATCGGCATGTTTCAGGATCGATTCGGCGCATTCCGGGTGCGCGATCACGGCGGCGCCGGGATGCCGGCTTTTCAGCTTCATCAGTTCGCGTTCCGAAAATTGATCGTGCACGATGCACGAGCCCGGCCACAGAGTCATCTCGCGACCGGTCTTGCGCGCGATGTAATTGCCGAGATGCTGATCGGGCGCGAACAGGATCGGCCTGTCCGTCGGCAACTGACGTATGATGGCTTCGGCGTTCGACGACGTGACGATCACGTCGGACAAGGCTTTGACCTCGGCCGAGCAGTTGATGTACGTCACGGCGATATGATCGGGATGTTGGTCGCGGAATTGTTTGAAAAGCTCCGGCGGGCAGGCTTCCTCGAGCGAACACCCGGCATCGGCGTCGGGCAGAAGAACGGTTCGCTTCGGATTGAGAACCTTGGCGACCTCGGCCATGAAGCGCACGCCGCAAAAAACGATGACGTCGGCATCCGTCTTGGCGGCCGCCCGCGACAGATCGAGTGAGTCGCCGACGAAATCCGCAAGATCCTGAATCTCCGGATCCTGGTAATAGTGCGCCAGGATGACGGCGTTTTTCTCGCGGCGCAGACGGCCGATCTCGGCTTCGAAATCGAGATACGGATCGAGCCGGCCCGCGGTCATGACATCCGCGCCGGAACGAACGATTGTTTCCACCATGGACTTCCTCCACGTACCCGGAACGTACCGGGACTTTTACTCCCCCGGAACTTTTACACCCAAAGCCCTGTAATTAATATGATCGCTTTTTGTTCTTTGCAACCGGCGCCGTCATACGAATTTAACATCCCGCGGGGCGGAAAACACATACGTTGGCCGAAAACCGGCGAAAATCAAGGAAAAAGACGTTCAGGCTTGATGGCGCAGCCGGAAAACCGAGGTCCGGCCGTCGTGGGTACTTTGGTAATAAACGCTGATTTCGGCGAGCGCTTTGCGCCAATCGGCCTTGGCCCGTGCGTCCGGGGCGGCCACTTCCATGGCGTCGACTCCGGCCCGCTGCAGGAACAAAAGCTGATCGCGCAGGATATGCCCGACGGCCCGCACCTCGCCCTTGAAGCCGTAACGGTCGCGCAACAGGCAGGCGTAGGAAAAGGCGCGGCCGTCGTTAAACTTCGGGAACCGTAACGCCACCGCCTCGAAGCGGGCGAGATCGTCGGCGATCAGGGACGGCGGCTCGTTGCTGTCGAGCACGATCCCGAGCGGCGCCGTCCGCCCCGCCAACGCCTCGCGATCGCGCTGCCAGCGCTTGACGGTGATAAACGCCGGGCGGTCCTCGGGTAGCGGCGCGTCATCGTCGTCGAGACGCACCCACGGATCGGTCACGATCTCGCCGTTTTTAATCAGCGTCATAGAGCCGCTCCTTGAAGGGTTTCGCGCCGATGCGGCGATAGGTTTGTATGAACGTTTCGCCGTCTTCGCGCACGCCCAGATACGTGTTCACGACGGTCGCGACCGCATCGACGACGGTATCCTTCGAAAAGGCCGGGCCGACGATTTTGCCGATCGCGGCATCCTCGCTCGCGTCGCCGCCGAGCGTGATTTGGTAATACTCTTCGCCTTTGCGGTCGACGCCGAGCACGCCGATGTTGCCGACATGGTGATGGCCGCAGGCGTTGATGCAGCCCGACATCTTGATGCGCAGGTCGCCGATGTTGTGCTGAAGCTTCAAATCGCCGAGCCGCCGGCTGATTTGCTGGGCGATCGGAATCGAGCGCGCGTTTGCGATCGCGCAATAGTCGAGGCCCGGGCAGCAAATGATGTCGGAGGCGAGCCCGATGTTCGGCGTGCCCAATTCGGCGCGGTTGAGATCCTGCCATAAGTCGAACAGGTCGGATTTTTTGACGTCCGCCAGCACGAGGTTCTGTTCGTGGGTCACCCGCAACTCGCCGAGGCTGTAGCGGTCGGCGAGATCGGCCATGACGTCCATTTGATCGGCGGTCGCGTCGCCGGGAATGCCGCCGACCGGCTTCAGGGAAATCGTCACGATGCCATAGCCGGGCACCTTGTGTTCGGACACGTTGCGCGCCGCCCAGGACGCGAATTGCGGATCGGCGAGGCGTTTTTCCTCGAAGTCGGGCACGGTCGGCTGCAGCGTCTCGTAGGCGGGCGGCCTGAAAAACGCCGCGATGCGCTCGATTTCGGCTTCGGGCACTTCGTAGGCCGGGTCGTCCTTCAGGTGCGACCACTCCTCCTCCACCATTTCGGTGAACTTTTCGGCGCCGGTCTCATGCACCTGAATCTTAATCCGCGCCTTGAACATGTTGTCGCGCCGGCCCAGCATGTTGTAGACGCGCATGATCGCGGTCATATACGAGAGCAAGTCCTTCTTCGGGAGAAATTCGCGAATGGTTTTGCCGACGAACGGCGTGCGCCCCAATCCGCCGCCGACCAGCACCGTAAAGCCGATCTGCCCGGTCGAACCGTTGGTGCCGCGCTTCATGATGAGGCCGATATCGTGAAACCGCACGGCGGCGCGATCAATGGGCGACCCGGTCAAGGCGAACTTGAATTTGCGCGGCAGATAGGAAAATTCGGGATGCAGCGTCGACCACTGGCGGACGATTTCCGCATAGGGCCGCGGATCCTCGATTTCATCGGGCGCCACGCCGGCGAATTGATCCGCCGTCACGTTGCGGATGCAGTTGCCGCTGGTTTGAATCGCGTGCATCTCGACATCGGCCAGCTCATCGAGAATGTCGGGCACCTCTTCGAGCTTGGGCCAGTTGTATTGGATGTTCTGGCGCGTCGTGAAGTGGCCGTAGCCGCGATCGTAGCGCCTGGCGATATGGGCGAGCTTACGCATTTGCTCGGACGACAACAGGCCATAGGGAACGGCGACCCGCAGCATGTAGGCGTGCAACTGTAAATAAAGCCCGTTCATCAGGCGCAGCGGCCGGAATTCCTCTTCCGTCAGCTCGCCCGCGATCCGGCGCTTCACCTGATCGCGGAATTGCGCGGCCCGTTCGGTAACGAGGGTTTGATCATACGTGTCGTAACGGTACATGAGCGGTGTCCTGGGCGGATTTCCGCCTTCGAGATAATGTCGAGATAATTTAGCAGCTTATAATTGTGTTTTATTCTTAAAATGTCAAATTAAAATGTAATATAGATATTAATTACATATAAAATTTGTATATTATGGGTCAAAAATCCACGCGGCGGCGCTTTTTTCCGCAAAAGCCCTGTTCAGGGCCGGTTTTGACCAGTATGAAGGGGGCAACGCCACATCAAAGCCGTCAGATCACCAACGATGTTCCAGGGACTGCGCTTCACCCGGCCCGAGAATTCCGGCCAATACGAACCCTTACGCGAAGAGGTTCGCGCCTTTTTGAAGGCCGAACGCGACGCCGGCACGTACCGGCCCACGGGCGAATTCGGCGGCGGTTTCTCCTTCGACTTCAGCAAAAAACTCGGCGACCGGGGCTGGATCGGCATGACCTGGCCGAAACAATACGGCGGCCAGGACCGCAGTTTCGCCGAGCGCTACGTGGTCAGCGAGGAAATGCTCGCCGCCGGCGCGCCGGTGCGCGCGCACTGGACCGCCGACCGCCAAAGCGGCCCGCTGCTACTGCGCTACGGCACGGAAGAGCAGAAAAAGGATATTCTGCCCCGCATCTGCAAAGGCGAGGTGTGTTTCTGTATCGGCCTCAGCGAACCGAATTCCGGCTCGGATCTGTTTTCGGTGCAAACCAAAGCCGTGAGAACGGACGAAGGCTGGCGCATCAACGGCCAGAAAATCTGGACCAGCAACGCCCATCGCGCACACTACATGGTGGCGCTCCTGCGCACCTCGCCGCCGAGCGAAGACAATCGGCGCTTCGGCCTGACGCAATTTCTGGTCGACATGAAAACGCCCGGCATTACGGTCCGCCCCATCATCAACATCACCGGCCAGCACGATTTCAACGATGTTTTCTTCGACGACGTTCTGTTGCCCCATGAGGCCGCCATGGGCGAAG
This sequence comes from Rhodospirillales bacterium, assembly GCA_040904505.1. Classification (GTDB taxonomy): domain Bacteria; phylum Pseudomonadota; class Alphaproteobacteria; order Rhodospirillales; family CALINB01; genus CALINB01. The sequence goes on from JBBDTH010000016.1 coordinate 14,935, forward strand.
TGGATCAAGCCTGGAAACAGGCCTCGGCGGAACTGGCCTACGAGCGCAGCGGGCCGGAACGGTTTCTGAGCACCTATTTGTTGCTTGAGGAACTCGTGCGCTGCCACGAAGGCACGAACGACGCCCGCGTCAACGAAGGCATCGGCCGGCTGGTCGCGCAACTCTGGACACTGCGCCAGATGTCGCTGTCGGTCGCCGGCATGCTGCAGGCCGGGGAAACGCCCACGATCGAAGCGTCGCTGGTGAAAGATATCGGCACTAATTTCGAGAAGCACGTTCCCGAGGTCGCCCGCCTGTTGCGCCCGCCGCGAACGGCGCAAGATCGCGCCCGGTTCGAATCCGTGCTGGCGCTCGCCACCGCGCTGGCGCCGGCCTTGACGATTCGCGGCGGCACCCAGGAAATCCTGCGCGGGATCATCGCCCGGGGGCTCGGCCTGCGATGAGCCCCGGGACGAACACCGAAATGCGCACGATCCTGATCGATCAGGCGAGCCGCCTGCTGGCCGATCACACCGGCAAGGCCATGATCGACGACGTCGAAAACGGCACCTGGCCGGAAGACTTGTGGCGGGAATTGGAAACCGCCGGATTGACGCGCGCCGCCGTCGCCGAAAACCACGACGGCGCGGGCGCGGACTTCGGCGATGCGCTCGCCCTGGTACGCCTTGCCGGCCGCTACGCCGCGCCTGTTCCGCTCGCTGAAACCCTGATTGCCGGTTGGCTGCTGAGCCGCAGCGGTATCGTGCCGCCCGCGGGACCGCTTTCCTTCGCGACCGGACTCAAGACCGCGCCCCTAACGCTGAAACGCACCGGCGCGACCTGGTCGGCCAGCGGCACGTTATACGATATTCCCTGGGGACGGCGCGCCGGCGCCGTGATCGCGACCGGCGACGACGGCACCAACGGCACCGACGGCCACCGTCTGGTCATCCTTCCTCAAACGGTCTTTACCGTACGGGAAAACGCCAACATCGCGGGCGAGCCGCGCGACACGATCGTCTTGGAAAACGCGCCGCTCGCCGAGGACGCCGTCCGGTCGATGCCGGGCGATCCGACAGGCGATCTCGGCGGCGACGCACTCCTCACCCTCGGCGCCTTGAGCCGGGCCGTGCTGATCGCGGGCGCGCTCGAACACGTTCTCGAAATGTCGGTGGCGTATGCGCTCGATCGCGAGCAATTCGGCCGGCCCATTGCCAAGTTTCAGGCGATCCAGCAGGAGCTCGCCGTGCTGGCGGGCGAAACGGCCGCCGCGGGTGCCGCCGCAGATGCCGCGATCGAAGCCGTCGAAAACGGCCGCGGCGCCTTCCAGATCGCGGCGGCGAAAATCCGCAGCGGCGAGGCCGCGAGCCAAGGTACCGCCATCGCCCATCAGGTACACGGTGCCATGGGCTTTACCTACGAACATCCCCTCCATCACCTGACCCGCCGCCTGTGGGCCTGGCGCGACGAATTCGGCACCGATGCCGATTGGGCGATCCGGCTCGGCGCCCTGGCCGCCGGCGAAGGCGGTGACGGCCTGTGGCCGCTCATTACGGCATCATAACGGGAGCGATCATGGCCGACACGAACCCGAACACCCATCCGCTGGACTCGTTTTTCAAACCGAAAAGCGTCGCCGTCGTCGGCGCGTCGCCCGAGGCGACGTCGGTGCGCGGGCGCGCGCTCGGCAATTTGATCCAAAGCGGCTACACGGGAAAGATTTACCCGATCAATCCGAGTCATGAAGAGATTCTCGGGCTCGAGGTTTATCCGTCCATCGAGGCGTTGCCCGAACCGGTCGACGTCGCGGTCATCGTCATTCCGCCCGAACGCGTCCCGGCGGCGCTCGAAGAATGCGCGAAAAAAGGCTGTCCCAACGCCATCATCCTGGCCTCGGGCTTCGCCGAAGGCGGCGAGCAGGGCCGCGAGATCAACGCCCGCGTCACCGACATCATCGCGCGCTACCCGATCCGGGTGGCCGGCCCCAACATTCAGGGGTTCTTCAATATCGCCGATCCGATGGCGCTGACCTTCAGCCGGGTCGTTTCCGGCATCCGCTTGCGCAAAGAGTCGAAATTCAAACACACCGCCATCGTGTCGCAAAGCAGCGGCCTCGGTTTCTCGTTGCTCAAGGGACGCAAAAGCCTGGGCCTCGAATTTTCCCACATCCTCAGCACCGGCAATGAAGTCGATCTCGATTGCCTGGAGTTGACCGACTACCTGATCGAGCGCGGCAACGTCGGCGCGATCATACTGTTCATCGAAGGCCTGAAAAACCCGCATCGGTTTCCCGCCGTCGCCGCCAAGGCCGCCGATCACGGCATTCCCCTGATCGTCGGCAAGGTCGGGCGCTCTGCCGCCGGCAAACGCGCGACGCTCTCGCACACCGCCCATCTCGCGGGATCGGACAGCGCTTACGACGCCGTCTTCAAACGCTACGGCGTGCTGCGCGCCGACAACCCCGATGAAATGCTGAACATGGCGGCGGCGCTTACCTCCGCACCGCTCCCCAAAGGCAATCGCGTCGCGATCTCGACCGTCTCGGGCGGCAACGCGGTCTGGTTGAGCGACGAGTTCGAGGACGCGGGCATCGATGTGGTCGAACTCAGCGAGGAAACCCAAAGGAAAGTCGGCGAGGTCATTCCCTATTTCGGCTCGGCGCAGAACCCGATCGACCTGACCGCCCAGGCCAATTACATGCGCGGCGACAAGACGTTCGTCGGCCAATCCATCGGCATCCTGGTCGACGCGCCCGAAGTCGACATCGCGCTGCTGGTGCAAAACTTCACGGACCGGGGCCAGCTCGAACGGCAAAGCCCGGAGATCATCGAGCACGCGAAGAAAGGCAAACCGGTTCTCGTGTACAGCTACACCGAACCCGATCCGAGCAACGTCGAGCTGCTCACGCAAAACGGCTTTCCCTGTTACACCAGCCAGCGGGGATGCGCCCAAGCCCTCAAGGCGCTGTGCGATTATGCGGCGTTCCGGCGGCGCTGGCGGGAAACTCCGGCGCTTCCGGCAACGCCCGGCCCGCACGCCGAGGCGGCGCGGTCTTTCCTCGCCGAGACCGGTTCGCGGCTGAACGAGCGCCAATCGAAAGACCTGTTGAAACTTTACGATATGCCCGTGCCGAACACGGCCGTCGTCACGGCGGCGGACGATGCGCGCCGAATCGCAACCGAGATCGGTTTTCCGTGTGCGATGAAGGTTCTGTCCGCCGATATCGCGCACAAGACCGACGCGGGCGGCGTGGTGCTGAACGTGCATGACGCCGATGCCGCGGCGCGCGCGTTCGACGGCATCATGAGCAACGTGAAGAAGAACGAGCCCAAGGCCGCGATCGAGGGCGTGCTGATCGAACAAATGATTCCGACGGGCGTCGAGATGACGGCGGGCCTGATCAACGATCCCGATTTCGGGCCGCTGGTGATGGTGGGATTGGGCGGCATCTTCATCGAAGTACTCAAGGACGCCGCGTTCGCGCCCGCCCCGCTCTCGCGACAAGATGCCCTCGACCTGATCCGATCCCTCAAGGGCGCGCCGATCCTCGCCGGTGTGCGCGGACAACCGCCCGCCGACGTCGATGCCTTGGCCGACGTGCTCGTCAAGCTCGCGCAACTCGGTGTCGATCTTAAAGATCACATTGACGAAGCCGACTTGAACCCGGTGATCGTGTCGCCGAACGGCGCGTGCGTCGCCGACGCTTTCATCGCGAAAAAATAAAAAATAAACCAAGCGTTCCTATATCGAGACTTCGTGTTCAGGGTGCGTTGGAGATCGACTGCCTTTCCCGTGCGGATGCAATAACACGCGGCAAGACGGTTTATGCAACGAAACGATGACGGATTTCCGCTTGCACCCCGGCATGACAATGGGTAGCGTTGGGGTGAAACCGTGGGTTCACCAAGCGAACCGACTTTTTGTAATAAAAAACGGGTTGGGAGGCCTCGAACGATCCATTCGGCTTTTCGGAAAACCGCCCGCACCGGGTCGTGGTTTTTGCCCGGCTCAACGGTTTTTTCCGGCAATCGTTCAGAAAGGAAGCTGTCTCGCATTCCGATCTTGTCTAGTTTTACTGCGCAGCTAGTTGCAGTTAGTTAAAGGGAGGAAATAAATCCATGATCGATAAAACACTGAAATACGGTATCACCGGCGTAGCCTCACTGGCTCTGTTCGGCGCCGTCGCCGCGGAAGCGGCCTGGAAGCCGACGAAAGAACTCGAGATCGTGACGCATGTGCGCACGACCTCGTCGACGTACGCATTCGCCAAAGCCGTCGAGAAAGAACTCGATAAAATCACCAAAAAAGGCGTGAAGGTTCTGACCATCAGCGGCGCGCGGGGCGACCGGGCCCGCCGGCACGTGCGCATCAAGAACGCCGAAAACAATCATATGTGGCAAATCATTACGCCATCCCAGGTCAACAATCCGATTCTGGCCGAGCAGGAAACCCGCCCCTGGCACTTCACGCCGCTGGCGAACCTGGTCGTAACGCCGAACCTGATGACCGTGAACGCCAATTCGCCCTACAAATCGATGAAAGATATTATCGACAAGGCCTGCAAGGAGCCGGGCAAGGTGATCCACGGCGGCGGCGACTTCGGCAACACGTCCTCGCTGAACGGCATCATGCTGCAGCAGAAGACCGGCTGCAAAATAACCTACACGCCGTTCGAAGACCAAGGCGTCATTCAATTGCTCGGCGGTCACGTCGATTTCGCGATGGAAAACCCGGCACAACTGCTGCAGTTCGTTCGGGCCGGCAAGATGCGCATCGTGGCGGCGTCCGAAAAACTCGGCGAATTTCCGGAAGTCCCCACCTACAAGGAGGCCGGTTACGACTTCCAGGTCCTGAAACAGTACCGAGGCGCCTGGATGGGCGGCAAAGTCGACCCGGAAGCCGCGAAGTTCTGGATCGGCGCCCTCGATAAGGTACGCAAGTCCGCGGGCTTCCAAAAATACGTTTCCGCCAACAACCTTGCGGCCGTTTGGGTTGCCGGAGACGACCTGAAAAAATACCTGAAAGAAGAACACGACGCCTATATGGCGCTCGGCAAGAAATTCAACCTGATCGGCAAGAAGAAGAAAAAGTAAGAAAAAACCATGCGAAACGGTTGATTCACCATTTCCCGCCGGGCCCCTTGCCCGGCGGGGTTCTATCGATCTTCGGATCGACCGGCATATCCGGTGCGATTCGAAAATACCGACATCGACGAACAAGCCCGAGGGGAGCTTAATCGTGGGACAGCGTCTCAAGCAGTATCTATTCCAAGGCGACCGCATGATCGCCACCATTCTGGCGATCATCTTCGTTCTCTATGCCCTGGAAGCCGGCACCATTTCGAGAACGCATTTCCAGGATAAAGTCGGCCCGGGAACTTTTCCCGAATTGTTGGCGGCGTTCGGGCTGATCATGATCGGGTGTTTCTTTTTCGACGTTTTCCGCGGCAAGGGCGAAACCTACGAAAAATGCGAAGGCTTTATCGGCGAGATCAAAGGCGTCGCCATCCTCTTCATGAGCTTCGCCTACGTCTTCCTCCTCGATCTCCTGTCCTATCCGATCGCGACCTTCCTGTTTACGACCCTCGCGGTCAAATTCCTCGGCGAGCGAACCTGGTGGGTCTCGGCCCTGGTCGGCGTCGTGTTGACCGGCGGCTGTTATTCTTTCTTCGTCTCGTTCCTGGGCATTAATTTCTCGACCGGGGACTTCTGGCTCATGATCCTGGGCGAGTGAGATAGCCATGCCGGGAATCCTCGAAAATCTGATGATGGGCTTCGACGTCGCGCTGACGCCGATGAACCTCCTGTACTCCTTCATCGGCGCCTTGATGGGCACCATCATCGGCGTTTTGCCGGGCGTCGGCTCGGCAGGCGCGCTGGCGCTCATGCTGCCGATGATCTTCAAACTCGATCCGGTCGGCTCGATCATCATGCTGGCCGCCGCCTATACCGGCGTGATGTACGGCGGCTCAACCGCCTCCATATTGCTGAACGTACCGGGCGATACATCGGCCGTGGTCGCGTGTCTCGACGGCCATCAGATGGCCAAGCAAGGCCGGGCCGGGCCGGCGCTCTGTATCGCCGCCATCGGCTCTTACGTCGCCGGCACGATCGCGGTCGTCGGTTTGATGGTGTTGGCGCCGTTCCTGGCCGATTTCGCGCTGCGATTCAGTTCGCCGGAGTATTTCGCGCTGTTCGTGTTCGGGTTGACGGCGGTCTGCGCCCTGGCCGGCAAGTCCCTGCCCAAGGCCCTGATCGCCATGACGGTCGGCTTGATGATTTCGACCGTCGGCACGGACTTAATGGGGGCGCGCCGCTTCGTGTTCGGCGTTTCCGATCTACAGGAAGGCATCACGTTCCTCTCCGTGCCCCTCGGCCTGTTCGCCATTTCGGAGGTGATCATCAACGCCCGCGCGATCCGCAAGGGCGTCAAACCCGAAGTCATCAAGCATCGGATTTTCATTTCCCTGAAGGAAATCACCGAAAGCATCAGCGCGATCATTCGCGGCGGCTTGATCGGTTTCTTTGTCGGCGTCCTGCCCGGTGCGGGCGCCGGCATTGCCGCCTTCATCTCGTATTCGGTGGAAGTGCAGGTGTCTAAACACCCGGAAAAATTCGGGACCGGCATCATACAAGGCGTGGCCGGACCGGAATCGGCCAACAACGCCGCCAGCGCCGGCGCCATGGTGCCGATGCTGGCGCTCGGCATTCCCGGTTCCGCCACTACGGCCGTGATGCTCGGCGCCTTCCTGATCATCGACGTTCAGCCGGGCCCGCTCTTGTTCATGCAACGCCCCGATATCGTCTGGGGATTGATTGCGGCGCTTTATATCGGCAACATCATGCTGTTGATCTTCAATCTGCCTATGATCGGCGTGTTCGTGCGGATTTTGTATCTGCCGATGCGCTGGCTGCTGCCCGGCATCGTGGTCATCGCCGCGACCGGCGTGTTCAGCGCCAACAACGCCATCATGGATCTCCTATTCATGTGCGTGCTCGGCGCCATCGGCTATTACTTCCGGAAATACGAGTACCCGCTGGCACCGATCATCCTCGGCACGGTGCTCGGCGACAACATGGAGAACGCCTTCCGTCAGTCAATGATGATGACGCAAGGCAACTTTATCGAGATCATCGAGCGGCCGATCGTCGCCGTCCTGTTCACGATGTCGATACTCTCGCTGTTTCTGCCGCAACTCATTCGCCTTGCCACCAAGCGCCAGATTTCGGCCGAGGAAGACGTTTAACCGTTTCGCCGCGCCGCGGCATAGGGCTTCCGGGCGGGCGCGGAAAAACGCCCGAAACCGGTCGAGATTGCCTCTTTGCGGGCCCCGGCGGCAACCGCTAAACTTTACCTCGGGCCCCGCGACTTAATCTTCAGGAGCATACCGGATGCCTCTCACGAACCTCGGGCATTTCCTGATCCGAACCGACGATCTGGAAAAAACCAAAACCTTCTACGAAAAATTTCTCGGCATGACCGACGGCTACCGGCCGCCGTTTCCGTTTCCGGGCCACTGGCTCTACATCGGCGACACGGCAATCGTTCACATGGCGAATTTCCGGGCCAGCGTGGATGAAAAATACTATTCCGACCAGCGCGTCGGCGACACCTCGGCCAGTACCGGGCCGTTCGATCACATCGCCTTCAACGCGACCGGCCTGGGCGACTTCGTCCGACGCTTCGAAAGCGCCGGCATCGAGATGAGCCGGCGCACGGTGCCGGAAGACGGCACCCACCAAATTTTCGTCACGGACCCGAACGGCATCGTCGTCGAGATAGACTTCCCGGCCGAGGAAGCGAAGGACTTCAAGGGATGATGCCGAACCGGCTGTCGCGCGAGGAACTGATGGGCCGGGCCCGCGATCTTATCCCGGTGCTGCGCGAGCGCGCGCCCAAGACCGAGGAATTGCGCCGAATCCCCGATGAAACCATCAAGGATTTTCACGACACCGGCCTGTGGCGCATGGTGCAGCCGGCGCGCGTCGGCGGCGCCGAGCTGGACTACGGCATCCTGGTCGATCTCGGCGCCGAGATCGCGCGCGGCTGCCCGTCCAGTTCCTGGGTGCTGACCAACGTCGGCTGCCATCACTGGAACCTCGCGATGTTTCCCGAGCAGGCGCAAAACGACGTCTGGGACGAATCGACCGACGCCTTGATCGCGTCGTCGTTCGTGTTTCCCGCCGGCACGGCGAAACGCGTGGACGGCGGCTACCGGATCGGCGGCCGGTGGCCGTTCTCGAGCGGCGTCGATTGCTGCGATTGGAACATGCTGTGCGCCATGGTCGAGCCGGACGAACAAGGCCAAGCGCCCGAACACCGGATTTTTCTGCTGCACCGCTCGCAATACGACATCATCGACACCTGGCACGCCGCCGGGCTGCGCGGCACCGGCAGCAAGGACGTCGCCGCCGAGGATATTTTCATCCCCGAACACCGCTCGCTGTCGGCGCACGATATCAAAGGCGGGCCGACGCCGGGCAGCGCCGTCAACCCGGGCGCGCTTTACCGAGTGCCGGTGATGGCCTTGTTTCCGTTCATTCTCTCGGGCACCGCGCTGGGGGCGGCCATCGGCGCCTATGACGACTGCGCGGGCACCACCCGCACCCGGGCCGCGAAATACAACCAAGCCAAGATCGCCGATCTGCAAAGCATCCAGATCAAGATCGCCCATGCCGACGCGCTTATCCACGCGGCCGGGATGCTGATGCGAAAGCCCTGTGATGAAGGCATGGCGTTCGCCGAACAAGGCGAGGTGCCGGACATGCGGACCAAGGTCGATTGGCGGCGCGACGGCGCGCTGTCGGTGCACTTCTGCGTACAGGCCGTCGATATGCTGTTCGGCGTCGCCGGCGGCTCCGGGCTTTACAACCGTAATCCGATGCAGCGCGCCTTTCGGGACGTGCACGCGGTCCAGGCCCATATCGCCTTCAGCATGGATATGGCCTGCGCCGCCGCCGGGCGGATCGCGCTCGGGCTGGCGCCGGATAACCCGATTTTATGATGGGCCGATTTTATGAATTGCCGATTTTGTGATTGGCCGACAAGCCCCCTATATATGAAAATACGCCACCAAAATACGGTAGACAAAGAATAGACGGGAGGCCGATATGACGAATACGCTTAAAACCCTCGACATCACGCCGACCGGCGCCGCGCTCGGCGCCGAGGTGCGCGGTATCGACCTCGCCCAAGACATCCCCGGCGACGTACAGGACGCCCTGCGCCAAGCCTGGGCGGATCATCTCATCCTGCAGTTTCGCGGCCAAACCCTGACGGACGACCAGCTGGTCGAAGCCTCGAAGGTTTTCGGCGGCGTGCAGGTCGCGGGCTCGCGCAAATTTTACGAAGCGGGCGGCCACGCGCCGGGCACCTATCATCTCGCCCGCCTGCCGGAGATCACCATGGTCACCAACCTCGGGCCCGACGGCAAGCCGGTGCAAAAGAACGACGGCCTCGGCAGCCTGGAAGTCGACTGGCATTCGGATAATTCCTACGTCGAGGTACCGCCCGCGGGCAGCCTGCTCTATTCCCTCGACGTGCCCGAGAACGGCGGCGGCGAAACCTCGTTCAGCAACCAGTATATGGCCTACGAGACCCTGCCCGAGGACCTCAAGCGGGCGATCGAGGGCAAGTATCAGGTCCACGACTGCTCGCGCAATTCCGCCGGCGTGGTGCGCCCGTCGGCGAAGCTGCCGACGACCTGGGAAGAGGTCACCGGCCCGACGCATCCGTTGGCGCGCGTGCATCCGGCCTCGGGGCGCAAGGCGCTCTATCTCGGCCGGCGCCGCACGCCGCCGGGCAACTACATTGTCGGCATGCCCTACGAGGAAAGCCAGGCGCTGCTCGAAAAGCTGTGGGCGCACGCGACCCAATGGAAATTCGCCTGGACCCACGAATGGCAGATCGGCGACGCGATTCTGTGGGACAATCGGTGCGCGCTGCACCACCGCAAGGCGATCGATACGTCGCAACGCCGCGTCATGTGGCGCACCCAGATCAAGGGCGAACCGATCGCGGCAGCGTGGGCGGCGTAACCGCCCCCTCATCCGGAACAAAAACCCGACAAGCAATGGCATCTTCTTTGCCGTAGGATTTCAAAATCCTTGAACGACTTTCGAGAACTGGAGACCGCCCGTGACACTCGATACCGATGCGATCAAAAAAGACCTGGAAGCGAAGCTGAAGGCGCTCATCGAAAAAGCCGATGAGTTGGAAGGCTCCCTGCGCGAACCGGTCAGCCAGGATTCGGAGGAGCAGGCCATGGAAATGGAAGGCGATCAGGTCACCGAGGGCCTGGAGCGCGCCGCCCTACACGAAATCGACGGCATCAAGGCGACGCTCGCGCGCATCGAGGACGGCAGCTACGGCATCTGCACCAAATGCGACGAGCCGATTCCGGAGCCGCGCCTGAAGGCGTATCCAACCGCGGCGCTGTGCGTGAACTGCGCCAGCGGCGCGGCGTCTTGATTTTTTTCAGGGTGATGGTGCCCCCGGGGAGAGTCGAACTCCCACTCCCTTGCGAGAACTGGATTTTGAGTCCAGCGCGTCTACCAATTCCGCCACAGGGGCACACCGCCGTTCTTCGGCGGGCCCATCATAGTGAAGGAATACCGCCGGTCAATACGCACCGGATAAGGTTTTCGGTTGTGTCCCATCCTTCGAGACGCCCTTTTGCCTCATCCTGAGGAACCCGCCGTAGCGCTCCGCGCGAAGGCGCGGTGTCTCGAAGGATGAAGAGGCAAAAGGGCTCCTCAGGATGAGGCATCATCAATGCACGACCCGGACCCGGGTAATCTTGGAGCATGACTGGCCCGGCGGCGGCGTTCCGGCTAAGCTGGCGGGATAACGCCGAGAAAAGTACTGGGAGGACATCATGGCTTCGACCGACTTCGCCGAGATCGCGCTCACCATCGCCCTGCCGCCGGAGGCCAAGCGCGAGCTCGTCACCCACACGGCGGACGACGACGAGCGCTATTGGGTGCCGCGCGGCGACAACGTCTGGTTCCGCCCGCTGCTGTTCAACGTCACGCAAGGCTCCTGGGTCAACATCACCAAGGCGAGCAAGCAGGGCGTGATCGGGCGCCACCGCCATCCCGCCCCCGTGACCGGCTTCACGCTCGAAGGCTGCTGGGGCTATCTCGAACACGACTGGACGGCGAAACCGGGCACCATGGTTTACGAGCCGGCGGGCGAAACCCACACCCTGATCGTCAAACCCGAGCCCGGGCACATGAAAACGCTGTTTCACAACTTCGGGCCGCTGATCATGGTCGACGAAACCGGCACGCAGACCGGCTTCGAGGACGTCTTCACCCGGCTTGAGCGCACCAAGCAACACTATACCGAGGTCGGCCTCGGCGCCGACGCGCTCGAGCGGCTGATCCGCTGACCCTTCCCTTACGGTTCCAGCACCGTCGAGCCCGTGGTCTTGCGGGCCTCGAGGTCGCGATGGGCCTGCGCGGTCTCTTGTAACGGATAGGTTCGCCCGATCGCGATCCTGACGTGGCCCGCCGCGATCACGTCGAACAGCGCTTTCGAGCCCGCCAGGATGTCCGCGCGTTTCACGCAATAGGTGCCCATGGTCGGGCGCGTGAGATAGAGCGATCCGCGCGAGGTCAAATCGCCGAGCGGCACCGGATCGACCGGGCCCGACGCGTTGCCGTAGCTGATCATGAAGCCGCGCGGCGCCAAGCAATCGAGCGAGTCCTTGAAGGTCGCACCGCCGATCGAATCGAACACCACCGGCACGCCTTCGCCGTTTGTGATCTCGCGCACGCGCATCGGTATTTTCTCCTTCGCGTAGTTGATCGTGTGCGCGCAGCCGTTCTCACGCGCGATCCCGGCCTTTTCGTCCGAGCCGACGATCCCGATCACGGTGGCCCCGAGATGCTTCGCCCATTGGCACAAGATCGAGCCGACGCCCCCGGCGGCGGCATAAGCGACGACGGTCTGGCCCGCCGTCACCTCGTAACACCGCCGGATGAGTTACTCCGCCGTCATGCCCTTCATCAACGCGCCCGCGGCCGTCTTGTCGTCGATGCCTTTGGGGATGGGTACTAAGCGATCAGCGGGAATGATCCGCGCTTGCGAATACGCCCCCGCGCGCGGCGCGTAACCGACCCGATCGCCCACCTTCACTTCGGTGACGCCCGCGCCGACCTCCTCGACCACGCCGATGCCTTCGGTGCCGAGCACGGCCGGCAAGGCGGGCGCGCCGTGACCGCCCATGCGTTGATAGACGTCGAGAAAGTTGAGGCCGATGGCCGTGTGCTTGAGGCGCACCTCGCCCTCGCCCGGCTTGCCGACGTCGACGTCCTCCCACGTGAGAACCTCGGGGCCGCCGTGTTCGTGAATACGGATCGCTTTGGTCATGGATCGCCTTCCGTTGTTTTTCGTGTCCGTGCATGGCCGTTGTACCGGCTGGGCGGGCGCGCTTCAACGCCTTTGATGAACCAATTTCTCTAATGGTTTTAAGGTTTTAACCGGTTCAGGGGCCGGACAAACAAGCCTTTCCGCTGCCTGCCGGAAATTCTATAGTTTATGTAACGAACAACGCATAACACCGGGAGACGTCATGGCATTCGCCAAAACCCATCGCCTGACGACCGCCGGCGCCATCTGAAGCGCGGCGAGAACAAGCAAACGACCATCCCGTGCGAGAAAAACGATACCATCCGCGAGGAGCTCGACGAATTCGCCGACGCCGTGCGCGGCGACGGACAACCCGAAATGGGCGGCGAGTCGGCTTCGCGCTCGCTCGCGGTGATTCGCGCCGGGGTGAAATCCGCGAAAGAAGGCCGCCGGGTCGAGGTCGCCGAGATCATGGCGAGCGGCGAATGATCAAGACGGTTCGAGGTCGATCTCGAGCGCTTCGAGAAACCGCGCGACCAAATGATAGGCGCCGATCAAGACGGTAATCTCGACGATGTCGCGAACGGCGTATTCCCTTTTCAGGGCCGCGAACACGTCGTCGGGCACCTGCACGGTCAGGCTCGAGGCCTCGACGTAGGCCAGCAACGCCCGGTCGCGGGCGGAATACAAGTTTGAGTCGCGCCATGTGCTTAAAGTCTCGATTTCTTCCCGCGTGATGCCTTCCTTGAGTGCGATCGGCACGTGATCGTTCTGCGGATAGGCCGCGCGTAATAGTTTGGCGACACACAGGATCACGAATTCCCGGGTGCGCGCATCGAGCGTCGTTTCCGCGCGGGTCGCGGACAGAAACTCGAACCATCCGGCCGCCACGTCGGGGCTGTGCAACAGCATGCGAAACAGGTTCGGCAGGGCGCCGCCGCGCCGGGCGCGAATCCGCGCCGCGATATTCTGCACGCCGTCCGAGGTCGGGTCTTCGCAATACGGGAGGCGCGCCATTCTTAAACCTCGAACGCGAGCTGCATCTCGCCCAATCGCACGGTGAGCGGGATCGTGTCGCCGGCCGCGACGGCCGTATCCGTATCGAAAAACTGCAGGGCCTGGCCCCAATGCGACTTTTCCTCGGACGGGCCGGTCGAATACGTGATGCCGTCTGCGAGATCGAGATCGAACCAGTAGACGATGGCCTGGACCGCGCCTTTTTCGATAATCGGCACATCGAGAACCTTGACGTCGTCGCGGGCCGACGCCACCGGCTTGAGGGCCGCGAAATCGTAGGCCGCGACGACGAAGGCATCGCTCAGGCGGCGATGGGGTTCCCGGTTCAAATCCGGCATGTTCAGATAGGTACTCCGGAAGTCGTCGAACGCGGACAGATCGAACCCCTCGATCTCCTTGATCGGATTGACCGCCCGCAACGCCGGCATTTCGACCAACACACCCTTCACAGTCGCCGCGCGCGGAATCAGCTTTGCCCCCGGCGCCGCCAACCGGTGAACGGCATGACGCAACGTCGGCAGAGCGCCTTCCCGAATCAAGCCCTGATCGAAGACTTCCGCGATGACCACATCGGCGGGGTGCTCCATGTCCTCGCCGATCTCCAGCGTGTTCGACCGCTTCGCCACCACCGTTACCCTGTCCGACAGCCCGTTTTGCGCCACGATCTTCCCGGCGATCGCCGCCACCGGCGCCGAGACTTCGCAGGCGGTGACGCGCGCCGCGCCCGCGCGGGCCGCCATCATCGCGAGCAGGCCCGAGCCGGTGCCGATATCGAGCACGTGCGACCCGCCGTCGACGACCTTCTCGATCGCCGCGCGAAAGGCCTTGTTGCGCCGGACGTCCGCCAGCATGGGAAAGTGCCAGCGCGGCAATTGCTGCGCTTTCAACTGGCGCAACGTGGTCTCCGTTTCCGGAGTCGGTGAAATCGCCTGCGCTTTTTCGTAACACGCGATGGCTTCTTCCTTCTCGCCGTGCGCCTGCAAGGCATTGCCCAGATTGACGTAGGCCGGCGCCAACGCGCCGCCCGTCTCGATGGCGCGCCGAAAGCACCGGATGGCCTCGTCGTAGCGTTCCTGTTCCTGGCGGATGGCACCGAGATTGCAGAGCGCCTCCACCATATCGGCATCCAAGGCCAAGGCCTGCTCGTACGCAACGGCGGCATCTTCGATCTTGCCCTGATCGTGCAGCACGGTACCGAGGTTGAACGGAATTTCCGGGTTTTCCGGCGCCAGGTTCCGGGCTCGGCTCAAACACCGTTCCGCCTCCGCCGGGTTTCCGTGCTCGCGCAGGGCAATTGCATAATTCAACTGCAGATCGGCCGCATCCGGCATCTTCTCGATCGCCCGACGGTACAGCATAAGCGCTTCGTCGAACTCGCCCAGAGCCCTGTGCAACACGCCGAGATTGTTCAAAGCCAGAACGAAATCGGGCTCGATCTCGAGCGCGCGGCGATACGCCGCCAAGGCATCCTCGAGCCGGTTTAAATCCTGATATACGTTGCCGAGATTGTTGTGCGCTTGCGCAACATTCGGGCGCGCCTGCAGCAGCGCCTCGTAATGGCGGATCGCCTCATCCAAGCGTCCCAGCGCATGACAGGCATTCCCCAACAGGAACCGCGATTCGAGGTGCGCCGGATCGAGCAGGAGTGTTTTCTCGAAACATTCGACGGCCTCCGCGAATTTTCCCTGTGCCATCAAGATGCCGCCGAGATCGGCATAAGCGGGCGCGAAGTCGGGGTCGATCTCGGCCGATTTCCGGTGATGCTCCGCCGCCTCGTCCAAGCGGCCGGCATCGCGCAAAATGTGGCCGAGATTGCTGTGCGCGGCGGCGTTGCCGGGTTTGATTGAAAGCGATTCCCCGATCAACTTGATCCCGTCCTCGCCGGCGCCGCCCTGCGCCGCAAGAAGCCCCAGGAAGTGAAGCGCATCGGGATGACGGGGATCGCGCTCCAGAATTTTCCGGTATGCCGTCTCCGCCTCGTACAGATTGCCCGATTTGTGATGCTCGAGCCCCTGTTCGAGAAGCGCCGTCGTCTCCGAATCAGCCGGTGTCGTCATAACGCGCCCTATCCTTATCAACCCGTTCGTGAAAGCCCGCCCGCAGGCATAGACACCCGCCCGCAGGCATAGACAAGAGCCGGGCGTTGCGCAAGCAGTTCCGATTGCGCTTTGATCCATCGGCTGGTAAAGCTTTCCCGGCTCGATCGTTCTTTGTTCCACGCGCAATTCATTCGCAATTATCCGGCCCGATTCCGTGCTCAAACGCCTCTATGACTGGACCCTCGATCTCGCCGCCCACAGGCACGCGTTATGGGCCTTGGCCGTGGTTTCCTTCGTGGAAAGCTCCGTATTTCCCATCCCGCCGGATGTGCTGATCATTCCCATGGTGCTGGCGGCGCGCGAAAACGCCTGGCGGATCGCGCTGGTCTGTACCGTCGCGTCCGTTCTCGGCGGACTCGCCGGCTACGGCATCGGCTATTTCGCATTCGAATCCGTCGGCAAGCCGCTGCTCGAATTTTACGGCTACGCGGCGAAGTTCGCCACGTTCCAGGCCCAATACAACGAATGGGGCGCCTGGATCGTCGCCGGCGCCGGCATCACGCCGTTCCCGTATAAAGTCATCACCATCGCGAGCGGCGTGACGGGGCTCGATCTCACCACGTTTTCCATCGCTTCGGTCGTATCGCGCGGCGCGCGGTTTTTCCTGGTGGCGGCCTTGCTCTGGTATTTCGGCGTGCCCATCCGCGCCTTTATCGAGAACAATCTCGCCAAGCTCGTCACCCTCTTCTTCGTGCTGCTGTTCGGCGGCTTCGTCATACTGAAATACGCCCTATAGTTTTCGCGGTTTCGTGTCGCGTCTGGTTGTTGCCCGCATCATCGGCTAAGCTGACGGCATGACAGCGCTTATCGATCGCATCGGTTTCGCCCGCCTCGTTCCGGTGGCCGTTTTGGGCCTGAGCGTCGGCGCGCTCGCGTTCGCCTACATCGCCGAAATCGGCTTCGGGCTGGAGCCCTGCCCGCTCTGTCTCTACCAGCGCATTCCGTTCGCGCTGGCGGGTTTCCTGGCGCTATTGGCCCTGGCCGGACCGTTGAGCGGCCGCCTCAAAGGCACGGTCGTCTTCCTGTGCGGGCTCGTCTTTCTCGCCGGCAGCGCCCTCGCGCTCTATCATGTCGGCGTGGAACAACAGTGGTGGGCCTCGGCGGCCTGCCCCGGCGGCTCGGTCGCGACGCTCACCTTCGAGCAGATGCAGCAGGCCCTGACCGCCGGCGAGCCCAAGGCCTGCGATACCGTCGATTGGCGGCTTTTCGGCATCTCCATGGCAGGCTATAACGTCGTGTATTCGCTCGCGGCGGCCATCGGATGCTTTTTCGGCGCGCGGGCCCTCAGGATCGACACATGAGAATGGGCGCATGAGGATAGGCGCATGACGGCGGATACCGAACGCACGAAAAGACGCACCATCGACGACCGCCTGCCGGGCGATCCGACCCGCGAACACGCCATCGAGCGCATGATCCGGGTCGATCACGCCGGCGAGTACGGCGCCGTGCGCATTTACGCCGGCCAACTCGCGGTCCTGGGCGAGTCGGCGTCCGCGCCCCTCATCCGTCACATGGCCGAACAGGAAGAACGCCATCTCGAGCGGTTCAATCACCTGATCGCGGAAAAGCGCGTGCGCCCGACGGCGCTGCTGCCCCTCTGGCACGCCGCCGGATTCGCCCTCGGTGCGGCGACCGCCCTGCTCGGCGAAAAGGCCGCGATGGCCTGCACCGTCGCGGTCGAGGAAGTGATCGACGAACATTACGCCGGCCAAGTTGAGCGCCTCGGCGCGCAGGACACGGCGCTCAAGGAAACGTTCGAGGAATTCCGCCAGGAAGAGGTCGAACACCGCAATGCCGGGCTCGAGCACGGCGCCGAGGAAGCGCCCGGATACGAGCTTCTGAGCGCCACCATCAAGGCCGGCTCCCGGTTCGCGATCTGGCTGTCCGAGCGGTTCTAGATCGGATCATGGCGGACGACGGGCACCCGCCGAAAGGCCCCCATGGCCCGGTCTGGTTCGCCCTCGGCGGCTTCATTGCCGTGTGCTTCACGGTTGCGGCCCTCGGCGGCGCCGTGACCGCGACCTCGGTCGGCACCTGGTACCAAACTCTCGACAAGCCCGCCTTCACGCCGCCCGATTGGGTGTTCGCGCCGGTCTGGAACGCGCTCTACATGATGATGGCGCTCAGCGGGTTCCTGGTCTGGCGCGTTTCGGAAGGCACGGAACGGCGCGTCGCGCTGCTGCTGTTCGGCGTGCAGCTCGCGCTCAATTTCGCCTGGTCGTATCTTTTCTTCGGGGTCAACGCCGTCGGCGCCGCGTTTATCGAAAGCATCGTCCTGTGGCTCGCCGTCGCCGCCACGACGTTCCTGTTCTGGCGCGTCGACGTTCGCGCCGGACTTTTGTTTCTGCCCTATCTCGTGTGGTCCGGCTTCGCCGCCGTGCTGACCGGCGCGATCTGGCGGCTGAATTAGCTGAATCAGTCGCCGCCCTTGCGCTTGCCCGAAACCAGCCCGGTGATGACGCCGCGGAGCGTGCGCACTTCCTGCTCGGTCAACGCCGCGCGCTGAAAGATGTTGCGGATGTTGCGCACCATGATCGGGCGTTTCTCCGTCACGCGCAGGAAGCCGCAGGCATCCAGTTCGCGTTCCAGGTGTTCGAACAAATAAACCAGTTCCTGTTTGTTGGCCGGGCGGGTGTCGCGCGGCACGGTCAATGCGCGCGCGACGGATTCATTGGTCCCTTGAAACCATTCGTACGCGATCACGAACACCGCCTGGGCGATGTTCAGGGAACTGAACGCCGGGTTCAACGGCACCTGGACGATCGCGTCGGCCAGTGCGATATCGTCGTTCTTGAGGCCTTTCGATTCCCTACCGAACAGAACGCCGACGCGGAGTCCCGCGTCCCGGTGCGCCCGCATGTCCGCCGCCGCGGCGCGCGGTGTGAACACGTCCTTGGTCATGTCGCGCGGGCGCGCGGTGCTGGCATAAACCGTTTCGAGGTCCGCGATGGCGTCCTCCGTGCGCTCGAACAGCCGCACGCGCTCGATCACCGCCACCGCGCCCGAGGATGCCGACACGGCATGCTCGTTCGGCCAACCGTCGCGCGGGCGCACGAGGCGCAGATCGGTCAAACCGCAATTCAGCATGGCACGCGCCGCCATGCCGATATTCTCGCCGAGTTGCGGCTCGATCAACACGATCGCGGGGCCGCCGCCCTCGAGAGCCGCGTCCGCCGCCGGTTTCGTTGAATCGGTTCCGGCCATCGCGGGGTTAGGATTTGTGCCGTTCTTCGACGCCGGCCTTGAATAGTTTGTAAACGATGGCATCGTTCAGGGCGTTGTAGGAAGCGTCGATCACGTTCGGCGAAACGCCGACGGTCGACCAATGATGACCCCGGCCGTCGCGCGATTCGATCATCACGCGCGTGATCGCCCGGGTGCCTTCGCCCGGCGTCAGGATACGCACCTTGTAATCCATCAGGCGCATGTCCTCGAGTTCCGGATAGATCGGAGTCAGAACCTGGCGCAGCGCCGCGTCGAGCGCGTTCACCGGGCCGTTGCCCTCGGCGACGGCCATGGTCTGGTGATGGTCGGTCTCGAGCTTCACGGTCGCCTCGGACAGCGTGATGAGCTCCTTGCGGGCGTTCCAACGCCGCTCGTCGATCACCCGAAAGCTCGCCAGATCGAAATATTCCGGAACTTCGCCGAGCGCGCGCCGGGCCAGCAGCTCGAAACTCGCTTCGGCGCCGTCGTAGGCGTAGCCCTCGAATTCGCGCGCCTTGACCGTATCGACCAACGCGGAAATTTTGGGGTTTTTCGGGTCCACATCCAGGCCGATCTCGCGAAAACGCGCCAGGATGTTCGAGCGGCCCGCCTGATCCGAGACCACGATATGGCGGTCGTTGCCGACCAGTGCCGGATCGATGTGCTCGTAGCTGTGCGGGTCCTTCTCGATCGCGGAAACATGCAGCCCGCCTTTATGGGCGAACGCGGTTTCGCCGACATACGGCGCGCCCCGATACGACGGACGATTCAACCGTTCGTCCACCAGACGCGAAAGATGCGTCAAGTGCGCGAGCTGCTCTTTCGAAACGCCGGTCTCATACCCCATCTTCAAAACGAGCGACGGAATGATGGAGACCAGATTGGCGTTGCCGCAGCGCTCGCCCAAGCCGTTGAGCGAGCCCTGAATCTGGCGCGCGCCGGCCCGGACCGCCGCCAGGCTGCCCGCCACGCCGTTGCCGGTATCGTCATGACAGTGAATGCCGAGATGATCGCCCGGAATGATCTTCGCGACGTCCGTTACGATCGTCTCGATCTCGTGAGGCAAAGTGCCGCCGTTGGTATCGCATAACACGATCCAGCGCGCGCCCGCTTCGTACGCCGCCTTCAGGCAGGCAAGCGCGTATTCGGGGTTGGCTTTATAGCCGTCGAAGAAATGCTCGGCATCGAACAGGACTTCGTCCTTTTTCTTGCAGGCCAAGGCGACGCTGTCGCGGATCATGTCGATGTTTTCCTCGCGCGGAATTTCGAGCGCGACATCGACGTGAAAATCCCAGGTCTTGCCGACCATACAAATACCGTCGGTCCGAACGCCGAGAATGGCGGCAAGACCGGGATCGTTGTCGGCGCTGCGCCCGGCGCGCCGCGTCATGCCGAACGCGGTCAGGCGGGCGTGCTTGAGCTTGGGCGGATCGGCGAAAAAAGCGTCGTCGGTCGGATTGGCGCCGGGCCAGCCGCCCTCCACGTAATCGATCCCGAGTTCGTCGAGCTCTTCGGCGATGGCGAGCTTGTCGGCCGCGCTGAAGTCGACGCCTTGGGTCTGCGCTCCATCGCGCAGCGTGGTATCGTAAAGATAAACCCGCTTATCGCTCATTCCGGCCGGCTCTCGCTTGTATGCCCATGATAGAGGCGCGGGCGCGCCCCCATGACATCTACCCATGAAAGGGCCGGAGAATGCCCCAAAACCGCCCCCGGGCTCAAGGCTTTAACAATCAGATGCCCGGGATAGTACGGTTTCCCCCCGAAACGGCCCGATCATCCTCTCATAACCATGCCGGGCCCGGCCGTTTACACGGAACGGAAGCCGCTCGTCGAGATCGGCGACCGGCCGATGACCGGCCGGCAAACCGAAACGGAACCGGCCCTCTCGGCGCGTGCTTCGGCATCCCGCCCCGGCGCCGACACGCCGGCTCACGCCGGATCGATCGCGCCCGTAAAAAAATTATGTGAAAAATGATTTTGTGCCGGGCGGCTACACGCAACCGGTGCGAATACCGGCGTATGAAAGCGGCCAGATTTTTGTTTTCACCTCGTTTGCGAGTCGTTATGTATCGGTATTCCGCCGCCCGAGAGAGTATTCATGCCGGACCCTAAAATCCCAAATCGCTTCGCGACGACCTTCGATGAAACGTTCGACGTCATTGTCGCCGGTTACGGACTCGCCGGCGCCGCGGCGGCCATCGCCGCCGCCGATCATGGCGCCGAGGTTCTGCTCATCGAAAAAGCGCCGATTCCGGGCGGCATCTCGATGTGCGCCGGCGGCGGCATTCGCATTACCAAACGGCCCGCCGAGACCCTGCGGTACGTCAAGGCGACGAACAACGGCACGACACCCGACGACGTCCTCGAGGCTTTCGTCGACGGCATGACCGAGATCGAGGGTTTCATGCGCGGCCTCGCGCCGGTCAACGACGCAAAAATCGAAATTCTCGACCGCCCGGCCAATTATGCGCTGCCCGGTTTCGACAGCATGAGCTATCTGGAAATCGCCGACGTGCCCGGGTTCGACATCTCGAAAACCTATCCGCATGCGCGCGGCCTGCGCTTGGGGCCGAACCTGTTCAAGCTCATGAACGACAGCGTCGACGCGCGCGCCATCGACGTGCGTTTCTCGACTCCGGCGGTCCGCCTGATCACGAACGACGCGGGCGACGTGCGCGGCCTTTGGGTGCGCGACTCGAACGGCCGTTTGCGGGCGATCGCTGCCCGGCACGGCGTCGTTTTGGCCTGCGGCGGATTCGAGGCCGATCCCGACTTGCAATCGCAACACTGGCAGATCCGGCCCGTGCGGCCCGTGGCGACGACGTCGAATACCGGCGACGGCCTGCGCATGGCCCAGGATGTCGGCGCCGATCTCTGGCATATGTGGCATCTGCACGGTTCTTACGGGTTCAAGCATCCCGATCCGGACTGCCCGCTCGGCATCCGCGTCAAACACCTGCCCGGCTGGGTTCCCAACGCCAAGGCCGGCGCCGTGCCGATGGCCTGGATTCTGCTCAATAAGTCCGGCAAGCGTTTCATGAACGAATACCCGCCCTACCTGCAGGATACCGGCTACCGGCCGCTCGACTCGTATGACACCAACACCCAATCGTTTCCTCAGATTCCGGCGTTCATGATCGCCGACGAGAAAACCCGCAAGATGTATCCCCTGGGAAGCCCGGTTTCGAACGACGCCGCCGTCAAGCCGATCTCCTGGAGTCCGGATAACAGCGCGGAAATCGAAAAGGGCATCTTGAAGCAGGCGAATTCCGCGGAAGAACTCGCGGCGCTGATCGGTTGCGATGCGAATACGGTATGCGAAACCCTGGACGCCTGGAACGCCATGTGCGCGCTCAAAACCGATCCCGATTTCGGCCGGCCCGCCGAGTCCATGGCACCCTTGCGAACGCCGCCGTTCGTCGTCGGCGAAGTCTGGCCCGTGGTCTCCAACACGCAAGGCGGGCCCCGCCACGACGCCAAACAACGGGTCCTGACGCCTTTCGGCGACCCGATCCCGCGGCTTTACGAGGCCGGCGAAGTCGGCAGCATTTTCGGATTTCTTTATTTCGGCGGCGCCAACCTGGCGGAATGCATCGTCGGCGGGCGCATCGCCGCGCGCGAAGCGATGGCGTTGACGCCGTGGTCATAGACGGCGTTGACGCCGTGGTCGTAGACGGCGTTGACGCCGTGGTCGTAACTCTGGCGTTGAGGCCACCTCAGAAATC
>JBBDTH010000016.1:37415-57034 GCA_040904505.1 Rhodospirillales bacterium
TAGACGGCGTTGACGCCGTGGTCGTAACTCTGGCGTTGAGGCCACCTCAGAAATCGTAAACCAGCGCCGCCTTGGTCAGAGTATCCGTTTTCTTGGTATCCGTTCCCGGTTTCGAATTATGCCGCACCTCGTAGGACAGCCGGCCCGCCAGCCGCGCGATGATCTTCATCGTCAGCGCGGTGGTGTTTTCCGTGATCCTCCGCTTGGTGCCCCAGGTGATCGCGGTATCGTTGTTGAACGTCGCGCTGTCGGAAATTTTCCACGCGAAATCGGCGTTGACGCGCCCGATCGGTTCCACCTCGGTCTCGCCGGTATCCTTGCGTTTGCTTAACCGCACACCGGGCCCGGCCGACATCTTGAAATCGACCGTCTCGGTTTTGATCAGTTTGTAGCCCATGCCGGCGGCCTGGGTAATTTCGTAATCGAATCCGGCGAACCGATCGTCGACATATTCCAGCAAACCGAAGGCGAACACGCGATCCGTGAAGCTGTATTCCGTATCGCCCGCGATATCCATGCGCTGCGTATTGATTCCGCCCGAGTCGCTCGCGAAATCGTATTTAAATTGCAGCGTCGATTCCCACGGCGCGCTTTTATGGGTGATCTTGACCGCCGCGTTGACTTGCTCGGTTTCGGTGTTGCCCGTCGCTCGGCTGCCGCCCAAGGAAATCTCCCCGGCCCATTTTCCGGGAGTTTTTGTTCCAACCGTCGACACGGGTGCTTGGTTCGCCTGCACCGCCGTTCCGGCGATCGCCTCAGCCGCCTCGCCCGGCGCGGCGGTCCCGGTCGCCGCCGCAATCCGATCCTCGAACGCCGGGAAAGCGGTCACGGCGGCGTCCACGATGTCTCGGCGATAGCGCGGCGCCCGGTCGATCGCATCGCGCACGATTCCCTGGACGTTCGCCGGATTTTCGGCAATCGCCGCCACGACGGCGAGTGTGATGCGCGCCGGATCGCCCGTCGCGACGGCCGCCGATATATCCGGCGCGCCGAGAGCAAGGCCGTCGGTTTGCGTCGGGGCCGTTGGCTGGGAGGGCTGAGAAGACTGCGAAAGCGCCGCCCCCGGCATGAACGTCAGAACTAAAACAAAAACGATGGAGGGGGTCTTGGAATTGCGACTTTGGAGATAAATCATCAAACCGTTAGTGTGTTGTCGTTCGCGGTATCGTAAGCGGCCGAAGCGCCGACATTTTAATTCAGGTTATAGCGGAAACCAAATTTTCAAGGACATGCGCGGTTTTTTTACGGTCACGCCCGTTTCCAGGTGGTGCCGTCGGCGCCGTCTTCGAGGACGATCCCTTGTTCCGCCAGCGCGTCGCGGATGCGGTCGGCCTCCGCGAAATTCTTGGCCGTGCGGGCATCAAGGCGTTTTCGGATCAGCGCGTCGATGGCCGCCTCATCGATGCCCTCGGTTCCTTCCGGCTGCCAGCGGAACCACGCCTCGGGGTCTTGCCCGAACAGACCCAACACCTCACCGCCGGCCAAAAGTCTTCCCTTCAAGGCCGCTTGGGTATCCAGATTATCGCGGCCCGCGATATTGAGATCGCCGCGCAGGGCGTGCATGTCCGCCAGCGCCGCCGGGGTGTTCACGTCGTCATAAAGCGGCGCATAAATTTCATCGGGCGTATCGGGCTCTTTCGGTTCGATGGCCGCCACGGCCCGCAAGGCCGAGTAAAATCCGTCGAGCTCGGCTTTGGCGTCGCGCAACGCCGCCTTGGTAAAATCAAGCGGCTGACGGTAATGCGTTTTCAGCAACAATAAACGGATCGCTTCGCCGGGAAATTCCCGCAACAAGTCCCGCACCGTATAAAAATTGCCGAGGCTTTTGGACATCTTCTCGCCCTCGGCCATCAGGTAGCCGTTGTGCATCCAATAGCGCACGAACGGCGCGCCGTGATGGCCGCAAACGCTTTGCGCGATTTCGTTCTCGTGGTGCGGAAAGATCAAATCCTGGCCGCCGCCGTGAATATCGAAGGTGACGCCGAGATACTTCTGGCTCATGGCCGAGCATTCGACGTGCCAGCCGGGCCGTCCGCGCCCCTTGTTTGGTCCCCACGGCGACTCCCAGCCGGGCAGATCGTCGCTTGAGGGTTTCCACAAAATAAAATCCGCCGGGTCCTTCTTGTAGGACGCGACCTCGACCCGCGCACCCGCGATCATCTCCTCGCGGTTGCGCCGCGACAGCTGTCCGTATTCGGGCCAGGACGGCACGTTGAACAGCACGTGCCCGTCGGCTTCATAGGCAAACCCCTCCTCGATCAAGGCCGAGATCAGGGCGATCATCTCCTCGATGTGATCGGTCGCGCGCGGCTCGATATCGGGCGGCACCGTACCGAGCGCGGCCATGTCCGCATGGAAGGCGTCCGCCGTGCGGGTGGTGATCGCGCGGATATCCTCGCCGGAGCGTTTCGCCGCGTCGTTGATTTTGTCGTCGACGTCGGTGATGTTGCGCACGTAGGTGACGTTTTTATACAACCGCTTCAACAACCGGTAGAGAACGTCGAACACCACCACCGGGCGCGCGTTGCCGATGTGCGCGAAGTCGTAGACCGTCGGGCCGCACACGTACATGCCGACCGTATCGGGTTTCACCGGCGTGAAGATTTCCTGCTTGCGCGTCAGCGTGTTGTAAATCCGAAGGGGCACGATAGCGGGTTCCGGCTAGTCGAGGATGGCGAACACGACATGCACCCGGGCGCGCGCCGTGACCTCGCCGGGCGCAATCGGTACGCTTTCGGCGCGCATGGCAAGCCCGCGGGGCTGCGGCAGCGACGGCCCGCCGACGTCTTCGATGCCGATCGCCGCCCCGAGCTTGACCCCGGCGGCATCCGCCAACGTTTGCGCCGCCCGGCGGGCATCCTGAACGGCGCGGCGGCGGGCATCGTCGATCAATTTTTCCCGGGACGTGACGAAAAAGCGGATGCCGGACAGATCGTTCGCGCCCGCCTTGACCAATCCGTCGAGCAGAGTCCCGAAGGATTTGACGTCGCGCGCCACCACCCGATAGCGCAGCGACGCGCGATAGCCGGTGATCTTGGGCGCCGCCGACGGCTCCGTGCGCGGACGCTGTTCGAACACGGGCACCAACCCGATCGAGCCGGTTTGGATGTCCTTGGCGGCGACACCGTGCCGCGCGGCAGCCGCCATCAAGGCGCGGCCGTGTTCGGAGGCTTCCGCCATCGCATCCTTTGCGCTGCGGGCCACGGCCACGGCGGCGGCGAACAATTCGGCGGCATCGGGCGCCACATTGACCTCACCGCTGCCCTGCACGCGAATCGTGCGCTGCTCGGGCTCGGCGGCGATCCCTTGGGAGCCGATCAGAAAAAGCCCCAATACCGTCGCCAGATGCAAAAGGCGGTGCGTCATCGCAATATCCCCTTTTCCCTTCCTAAGGCCTCGATGCGTTCTCACGAAGCCCGCAAGCGTTCCAAAACGCGCATGCGGCCCATCAGTGGTAACAAAGTCTTCAACTCGGGTCCATGATCGCGCCCCGTCAATGTGCGGCGCAACGGCAGGAACAAATCCTTGCCCTTGCGCCCGGTTTCCTTGCCGAGCACTTGAGTCCAGGCTTTCCAGGTGCCCTCGTCCCAGGGCTCCGGCGGCAGCAGGGCCGCCGCGCGCGCGATAAAGGCGGCATCGTCGACGGGCGTTTCGAGCGCCGCGAAACACACCGCGTGCCAGTCGGCGATATCGCCCAACCTATCGAGATTGGCGCGCACCGCCCGCCAGAAATGCTCGTCGATATCGTCCAATCCCATCTCGGCCAACCGATCGCGCACCCTGTCGAACGGCATGTCGTGCAGCACCCGGCTGTTCAGGCTTTCGAGCTGATGCCGGTCGAACTTCGGCGCGGCGCGGCCGTAACCGGCGATATCGAAGGCTTCGGCCAAATCGTTCAGCGAATACAGAATCGTTTCGGTTTCGCCGCTGCCGAGCTGCGCGAGGAAGTTGTTCAAGGCGATCGCTTCGATGCCCGCCTCGCGCATGGATTGCAACGTGATCGACCCGGCCCGCTTGGACAACCCCTGCCCGGCGGCGTCGGTCAACAGCGGCAGATGCGCGAATGCCGCCGCCGGTGCGCCCAACGCCTGAAACATTTGGGCCTGCACGGCGGTATTGGCGACATGGTCCTCGCCGCGAATGACGTGGGTGATGCCCATGTCGACATCGTCGACGACGGACGGCAACATATAAAGCCAACTGCCGTCCTCGCGGCGCACCACGGGATCGCTCAGGTTCTCGCCCTCGAAGCGCACGGGCCCACGCGCCAGATCGTCCCAGGCGATCTCGGCGTGGTCGAGCAAAAACCGCCAGTGGGGCTTGCACCCCTCGGCCTCGAAGGCCGCGCGGTCCGCGTCGCTCACGGACAGGCCGGCCCGGTCGTATACCGGCGGGTGGCCGCGCGCCAATTGACGCTTGCGTTTGTACTCGAGCTCTTCCTGAGTCTCGAAGCAGGGATAAAGACGGCCCGCGCCGCGCAAGGTTTCGAATGCGGCCTCGTAACGCGCGAGCCGTCCGGACTGGTACGCCTTGTCGTCCCAGGTCAGGCCGAGCCATAGCAGATCGCGCTCGATGGCCTCGGCATACTCGGCTTTGCTGCGCGCGGCGTCGGTATCGTCCAGGCGCAAGATGAATTGGCCCCGGTGCTTGGCGGCGAACAACCAATTCAGCAGCGCCATGCGGGCGTTGCCGATATGCAGCAAGCCGGTCGGGCTGGGGGCGAAACGAACCTTAACTGTCATGCCTTGCCGGTGAATCCATTGGTGATCGGATAGCGGCGGTCGCGGCCGAACGCGCGCGCGGTGATTTTAACGCCCGGGGGCGCCTGACGTCTCTTGTACTCGGCCCGATCCAGCATGCGCCAGACCCTTTCCACCATATCCCTGTCGTGGCCCGCGGCGACGATGTCCCCGAGTGCCATGTCGTCCTCGATCAGGCACTTCAAAATCGCATCCAACTCGTCATAAGGCGGCAGGGAATCCTGATCGGTCTGATCGGGCTTCAACTCGGCGGACGGCGCCTTGGTGAGAATCCGCTCGGGAATCACCCGTCCCGCCGGCCCTTGCGAGCCGTCCGGACGATGGCTGTTGCGCCAGCGCGAAACGCCGTAGACGGTGGTTTTGTAGATATCCTTCAAGACCGAGTATCCGCCGCACATATCGCCGTAGAGCGTCGCGTACCCGACCGACATCTCGGATTTGTTGCCGGTCGAGAGAACCATATGGCCGAGCTTGTTGGAAATCGCCATCAGGGTAATCCCGCGCGCGCGCGCCTGGATGTTTTCTTCCGTCGTGTCTTTCGCGTGCCCCGCGAAGACGTCGCGCAGCATCGTATCGAACGCCCGCATGGCCGGTTCGATGGAAATCGTATCGAGGTGCGCCCCCAGCAACGCGGCCGCTTCGGCGGCATCCTCCAGGCTCTCGCGGGACGTGTACGGCGACGGCATCATCACGCAATGCACCCGCTCCGCGCCCAGGGCATCGACGGCGACGGCGGCGCTCAAGGCGCTGTCGACGCCGCCCGATAAGCCGATCAGGACGCCGGGGAACCCATTTTTGTTTACGTAGTCGCGCAGGCCCATGACCATCGCGCGATATATGTTTTCATTACGATCCAGCGCCGGCGAGTCCAACACCGTTTCGCACCGCCAAGCGTCGTCTCCCCGCCAGCGGGTCGGCACCACGGCTTCGTTCCAGGCCGGACCCCGAACGAGCGGTTTTCCGTCGGCGCCGAGCACGAACGACGAGCCGTCGAAGACCAACTCGTCCTGCCCGCCGACCAGATTGACATAGATCAGCGGCAGGTCCGTCTCGGCGACCCGATTGCGGGCGAAGCTTTGCCGGACGTCGGTTTTATCGACCTCGAACGGCGAACCGTTGATCACGACGAGAATCCGCGCGCCTTGCCTTTTGAGATAGGCCGCGACCTCGGGCGTCCACATATCCTCGCAGATCATGACTCCGAGCGGCACGCCGCGAAAGACGATCGGCTCGGGCAAGGGCCCGGCGCTGAAAACCCGCTTTTCGTCGAACACGCCGTAATTGGGCAGGTCGTATTTCAATCGGATTTCGGCGAGCCGGCCGTTCTCGAGCAGCAAGGCCGCGTTGTACAGCCGATCCTCGACCCGCCAGGGTGCTCCCAGCAACACGGCGGGGCCGCCGTCGGCCGTTTCCGCCGCCAAATCCGTCACCAGCGTGGCGACGTAATCCTGAAACGAGCGTTTGAGGACCAAATCCTCGGGCGGATAGCCGGCCACGAACAACTCGCCGCAGACCAGCAGGTCGGCGCCGGCGGCCTCGGCGCGGGCCCGGCGCACGGCTTCGGTATTGTTCGCCACATCCCCGACCGTGGGGTTCAGTTGCGCCAGGGCGATATCGAGCGTCTTGGTCATATCTCGGGATTTCTGAAGGTTCGCCAATCGACCGGAACGCGGCAGGGTAGGCGGCGCTCCCGGACCTGTCAACGATGCCCTGGACGCTGCAGACGCCGGGTCGTTTCCTTGCTAGAATGCCGACCATAAACGACGTCTTAATAATATTCCGTGCTCTCAGGCAATGACGAAAAAAAGAAACGATCCCGATACCTCGACTCCAGGTGCGGCCGAGCTGTGCGAACGGCTCGCCGACACGATGGTCGACTTGTTCGTCGATTTTTTGCAGCAAACGGTGAAAAGCACCCCGGGGTTGAAGCTCGACGCCCAGGAATTAGCCTTCCAATCGCGCCAGTTCAAAAAAGAAGAAAAAGAACGTTATCTCAACCGCACTCAAAAAATCGCCGAGGCGTGGCTGAATGAAACCGTCCGCGGCCGCAACGACGAAGCCCGCAAACGGGCCTTCGAACGCGTTCTGGTGAAACGCTTCTCGCATCTGTTTCCGCCCAACGAATCGCTTGAAAACGACCGGGCGATTTCCAGACGCATCATCCCCGGGTTGCTGCTTGCGTTCGAGCAGCTTGCCGGCGCCGAGTTCGTGCAGCAATGCCAGGTCGCGGGCCGGAACATTCTCGGCAACGTCCGTGCGGAAAAGGGTAAGGATTTTTCCTGGGACGCCTTTTACGACGATCCCGCCATCAACGACCTGGTCGACGACCTGATGGCGGTCGTCGCGTGGTCGTTCAGGGATGTCGAGCGGCGAACCCAATGGCTGCTCACGCTGATCAATCTCAACCTGGCGCCGCCCGAGGATTACCTCTTCGAAGGCAACGCCATCGATACATGGACCCTCAAGCGGCGCGGCTTGATCGAGATGCTGCGGGCGCTTTTTTCCGATTTCCGCGATAAACTCGCCAATGCGGACAGCCGGCGGGCGATGGAACAGCGGTACGGCCAAAAAGCCTTCCGGGCCATCACCGGACTCATAGAAAAGCTCGACCGGGCGAATGGTACTGGAAATTAAGGCATAGACCCCATATTCTTGAGCCAAGATGGCAAACGCCCCCAAACCCAAGGAAACACCCGCGCCGCAGGCGGCCACCGATCCGGCCCAAGATCAGGCCGTGATGTATACGCGCGGCGCCTCGGGGCGGGTTTACGGCGCCAAAGGCCAGGATGGCGGGGCCGCAGCAGCCCAACCCCAGCCGGCGCCGCCGAAACCCCCCGCCGCCAACCAACCGGCGCCAAAAAAAGCCGCGGCCCCAAAACCGACCCCGAAACCGACCCCAAAACCGGCTCCCGTCAAACGACCCGCCACGGCGAAAGAGCACTCGCGGGTTCTCGCGCAAACCGTCGTGACGTCGTTCGTCGACCGCCTGACCCTCGAAGCCGGGCGCAAGGGCGGCGTGTTGACCATTCAGGATATCGAAAACCTCAACGAGGAATTCGAGCAGAAGATGGGCGCCCTGCAGACCGTGTTCGAGGCATCGTTCGAACATTTCCTGAAAATACGCGACACGCCGGACGAGGCGCGGCCAAAGGCCATGCCGTTCAACCGGCTGATCGTTTCCAGATTCGCGCGCTATTTCAAGGACGGCGCGATTTCCCGGCGCATCCTGCCCGGCTTCAACATGGCCATCGACATGATGCTCGGCCCGGAACTGCTGGACGGCTACCAGGAAAAATGCCGCGCCATCATGAAACGAATCGGCGGCGGCGACGAGGACAAGTGCGACCTCAAAACCTATTACTACGACAAGGAAGCCGGCCAGATCGCGCTGGATGCCCAGATCGCCATGACCTTCCATTTCAAGAACTTCGAGCGCCGGGTCGAATGGTTCGTCGATCTCGTCAACGACCACATGCCGCCACCGGATCAAAACGCCGACAAAAAGGATGCGGATTATACGTTCACGAAGGGCGATCTGATTCGGGTTCTCGACGCCATGCTGACCGATCTCCAGGAAACGCTCTCGACCGAAGCGGGGCGCCTCGCCATCACCAAGCAATACGGCGTCGACACGATCGTCCAGTTGGCCGACACCCTGCAGATCATTCAGGATATCCGGGACAAACAGAAAGCCGCCGCCAAGCAGGCCTGATCAGGAATTCGCGGCGGCCCGGCTCGGTTCGCTGACCCGATTCTCTTTCAGAATTTCCGCCAACAGAAACGCCAGTTCGAGCGATTGCTTGGCATTGAGCCGGGGATCGCAATGGGTGTGGTACCGGTCGCTCAGGTTCGCTTCCGTAATCGCCTGCGCGCCGCCGGTGCATTCGGTTACGTCCTGGCCGGTCATTTCGAAATGCACGCCGCCGGCGTGAGTCCCTTCCGCCTGATGAATGGCGAAGAAAGACCGCACTTCTTTGAGAATGTTATCGAAATGACGGGTTTTGTAGCCGTTCGAACTGGTCACCGTGTTTTCGTGCATCGGGTCGCACACCCATACGACATTCTTGCCTTCGCGGGCCAAGGTGCGGATCAGGGGCGGCGCGAGCTTTTCGACATTATCGGCACCCATGCGCACGATCACGCTCAACCTGCCGGCTTCGTTCTTGGGATTGAGGATGTCGCAAATCTTCAGGAACTCTTCCGGGTCCGATGTCGGCCCGGCCTTGATCCCGATCGGGTTGGCGATGCCGCGCATGAATTCCATGTGCGCGTCCTCGGGGTCGCGCGTACGATTGCCGATCCACACCAAGTGCGCCGACGTGTCGTACCAATCACCCGTCGTCGAGTCGATGCGGGTCAACGCCTGTTCGTAATTCAAGATCAACGCTTCATGAGCGGTGAAGAAATCCGTTTCGCGAATCTGCGGCGTCGTTTCGGATGTCACGCCGCACGCCGCCATGAACGCGAGCGCCTCATCAAGACGGTTGGCGAGATCCCGGTAACGATCGCCGAGCGTACTGCCCTCGACGAAACCGAGATTCCACTGATGCACCTTATGCAAATCCGCATAGCCGCCTTGGGCAAAAGCGCGCAACAGATTGAGCGTCGCCGCGGATTGATTGTACGATTGCACCAGCCGTTCCGGATCGGGCGTGCGGGCCTCCTTGGTGAACTCCATGCCGTTGACGCTATCGCCGCGGTAACTGTCGAGCGTCACGCCGCCTTGGGTTTCGGTCGGCGCGGAACGCGGCTTGGCGAACTGACCCGCCATGCGGCCCAGCTTGACGACCGGCAACGCGGCGCCGTAGGTCAGCACCACGGCCATCTGCAACAGCACCCGGAAGGTGTCGCGGATGTTGTCGGGATGAAATTCGGCGAAACTCTCGGCGCAATCGCCGCCGAACAGCAAAAAAGCCTCGCCTTTCGATACCTTCGCCAAGTCCGCCTTCAGATGACGCGCTTCGCCGGCAAACACGAGCGGCGGAAACCGCTGGAGCCGCGCCTCGACGTCGGTGAGCAGAGTCGTGTCCGGATAGGTCGGCTGCTGCAGGATTTTCATGCCGCGCCAACTGTCCGGTGTCCATTTCTTCGCCATCGTGAACCTCTTGATCCCGGGGAAGGGGAGGATATAAGCCGGAATCCGCCGTTTTTCCAGAAAAAGGTTGAAGAAATGCGGCGCCGGCCCGCGAATGGCCCGATTACGGGCGAATCGAGGGGCTTGCCCCGCCCTCACGCGCTCTTGAACGCGCCTGATTTTACAAATCCCGGGCGCGGGCCTATCAAGCCCGCATGGGATCGATTTTGACGGAGACCGCTCGCATGCCGCGCAGGCCTCGGAGAATACCGCATAGGCGCCGTTACCGCCTTGCCGCCGCCTTCGCGGTCATCCTGGCATTGAGCGCCTTTTCCCCGTTCGAGGCGACGTCGGCCCCCAAGGCGGAGCTCTGGGACCGCTGGACACCTCATCAGCCTCAATCCCGGGAAACCATCGACCACGCCGCGTGGGATCGCTTCCTCGCGCGTTACGTCAAGACCGATGCGGAGGGGCCGAACCGCGTGGCCTATAACCGCGTGACGCCGGCGGACAAAACGGCGCTCGGCGATTACATCGCGGGCCTGGGCCGGATCGCCGTCACCCGGCTCAACCGGCGCGAACAACGCGCCTATTGGATCAATCTCTATAACGCCCTCACGGTCAAACTGATCCTCGATCACGGACCGGTCGCGAGCATCCGCGATATCGATATTTCGCCCGGGCTGTTCAGCGACGGGCCCTGGGGCAAGAAACTGATCCGGATCGAAAACGCGGACGTCGGCCTGGACGACATCGAACACCGCATCCTGCGCCCGATCTGGCGCGATCCGCGCCTGCATTACGCCCTCAACTGCGCCTCCATCGGCTGCCCCGATCTCATGGCGACGGCGTTCACGGCGGAGAACACGGAACGGCTGCTCGACGCGGGTGCGCGCGCCTACGTGAACAGCCCGCGCGGCGCGCGTTTTAAGGACGGCCGCCTGATCGCTTCGAAAATTTATTCCTGGTTCGCGGAAGACTTCGGCGGCGGCGAGGCGGGCGTGCTCGCGCACCTCAAACGCTACGCGAGCCCCGATCTCGTCCGGCGGCTGGACACCGTGACGGAAATCGAGTCCTACGACTACGACTGGCGGCTGAACGGCGCGGCGGACTGAGAATCGCGCCGCGCGAGTCTCATGCGATACGGCCGCGTTCTAATCGTGTTCCGGTTAAGTGTGCTCCGGACGCTTCTCGCGCATCGTGACCAGTTCCTCGGCCGCCGTCGGATGGATGCCGATGGTGGCGTCGAACTGCGCCTTGGTGGCGCCGCATTTCAAGGCAACGCCTAAAATCTGCGCGATCTCCGGAGCGTCGGGCCCCAGCAGATGGCACCCGACCACCCGGTCGGTTTTTCGATCCACCACGAGCTTCATCATCGTGATTTCATCGCGCCCGGACAGGGTATGCTTCATCGGCCTGAACCGGGAGACGTAGACATCCACCGGGCCGCGCTCGCGGGCCTGGCTTTCGGTCAGGCCGACGGTGCCGATCGGCGGCGTGCTGAACACCGCCGAGGGAATGTCCGCGTAATCGACCTTGATCGGGTTGTCGTTGAACTGGGTTTCCGAAAACGCGCGGCCCTCGGCGATGGCGACCGGCGTCAACTGGACCCGGTCGGTGCAGTCGCCGAGCGCGTAAATGTTCTCGAGCGAGCTCTGATTCCAGTCGTCGACAACGACCGCGCCGTTTTCGGCCATCTCGACGTCGAGCCGCTCGAGGCCGATCCCGCGCGTGTTGGGCGCGCGGCCCGTCGCGTACATCACCAGGTCCGTCTCCAGCTCTTCGCCGCCGGCCAGACGCAGGGAATAGCCGTTGCCGGTTTTCTCGATCGAGCGTACGACGGTTTCGCGGCAGATAGAGACGCCTTTCTTTTCCATTTCGGCGGCGAGGGTCTCGCGGATGTCCTCGTCGAACCCGCGCAACACGCTGCCGGCACGGATGATCAGCGTGGCCTTCACCCCGAGCGCGTTGAAAATGCCGGCGAACTCGACGGCAATGTAGCCGCCGCCGACGATCACGATGCGTTTCGGCAACGCCATCAGGTCCAAGGCTTCGTTCGAACTGATGACATGTTCGATTCCGGGAATATCCGGCATCGACGGCCAGCCGCCGCAGGCGACGAGGATTTTTTCGCCCGTGTAGGATTTGCCGCCGACCTCGACCGTATGCGCATCGGTCAACCGGCCCCGGCCATTGATGATCTTGACGCCGTTATCGCGCAGGATGCGCCCGTACACGCCCTCGAGCCGGTCGAGCTCCGTGTTCTT
The DNA here is from genome assembly GCA_040904505.1 of Rhodospirillales bacterium. Taxonomy (GTDB): domain Bacteria; phylum Pseudomonadota; class Alphaproteobacteria; order Rhodospirillales; family CALINB01; genus CALINB01. The sequence goes on from JBBDTH010000016.1 coordinate 49,517, forward strand.
GTTGGCGATGAGTTTGGACCAATCGAAGCGCGGCTCGCCGACGTCCCAGCCGAAGCCGCGGGCATCCTCGAAATCCTCGGCGAAATGCGCCCCGTATACGAGCAGTTTTTTGGGCACGCAGCCGCGCATCACGCAGGTGCCGCCCAAGCGGCTTTCCTCGATGATGGCGACGCGCGCGCCGTAGCCGCCGGCCAGCCGGCTCGCGCGCACCCCGCCCGAGCCCGCGCCGATGGTGATCAGGTCGAAATCGAATTTGGCCATGAACGGATATCGCGCGCCGGACCTTAAGCGCCGATGCCGCCGAGGCAGACGTATTTCACCTCGATGAACTCGTCGATGCCGTATTTCGAGCCCTCGCGGCCGATGCCCGATTCCTTGACCCCGCCGAAGGGTGCCACCTCGGTCGAGAAAATGCCCTCGTTCACGGCCACGATGCCGGACTCGAGCGCCTCGGCGACCCGCCAGGACCGGCCCAGATCCTTGGTATAGAAATAAGCCGCCAGGCCGTACTCGGTATCGTTGGCCATCGCGATGACCTCCTCTTCGGTCTTGAAGCGGAACAACGGCGCCACCGGGCCGAAGGTTTCCTCGTGCGCGATCTTCATGTCGGACGTCATGCCGGTCAGCACCGTCGGCTCGTAATAGGTGCCGCCGAGCGCGTGGCGCTTGCCGCCGGTCACCACCTTAGCGCCTTTATCGGTCGCGTCCTTGACGTGCTCCTCGACCTTCTCGAGTCCGGCCATTTCGATCAGCGGGCCCTGTTGCGTCTCGCCGGTCAGGCCGTTGCCGACCTTCATGGCCTTGGCCGCCGCCGCCAATTTTTCGGCGAAGGCGTCGTAGATGCCGTCCTGGACGTAAATCCGGTTCGCGCACACGCAGGTCTGGCCGGTGTTGCGGAATTTCGAGGCCATCGCGCCCTGCACCGCGGCGTCGATGTCGGCGTCGTCGAAAACGATGAACGGCGCGTTGCCGCCGAGCTCGAGCGAGATTTTTTTCACCGTCGCCGCGCACTGCTCCATCAGCTTCTTGCCGATCTCGGTCGAGCCGGTAAACGACAATTTGCGCACGATCGGATTCGACGTCATCTCACCGCCGATCTCGCGCGCCGAGCCGGTGATGACGTTGACGACGCCCGCCGGAATGCCCGCCCGCTCGGCCAGTTCGGCCAGCGCGAGCGCGGAATAGGGCGTAAAACTCGCGGGCTTGATCACGACCGGACAGCCGGCCGCCAGCGCGGGCGCGCATTTGCGCGTGATCATGGCCGCCGGGAAATTCCACGGCGTGATCGACGCCACCACGCCGACCGGCTGCTTGAGAACGACGATGCGCTTGCCGGGCCACGGCGCCGGAATGGTGTCGCCGTAGACCCGCTTGGCTTCCTCGGCGAACCACTCGATGAAGGCCGCGGCATACGCGATCTCGCCCTTGGATTCGGCCACCGGCTTGCCCTGCTCAGCAGTCATCAACCGGGCGAGGTCGTCCTGGTTCTCGACCATCAAGTTGTACCAGGCGCGCAACAGGCTGGCGCGCTCCTTGGCGAGCATCTTGCGCCATGCCGGCCACGCCTTATTCGCGGCCTCGATGGCGCGCCGGGTTTCGGCCACGCCGAAGTTCGGCACCGTGCCGAGCACTGAATTGTCCGCCGGATTGACGACCTCGATGGTGCCGCCGTTATCGGCATCGACCCAGCGACCGTCGACGTAACAGTGCTCGCAAAACAGCTTCGAATTCTTCAGCCCCAAAGGAATGCTCGGCATATCGTTCATCGGTTTCTCCCTAGCGTGTGCTTTTTTGGATCGTATATTTCGTCGTATATTTCAATGTATGAACGATTATACGAATTGCGAAATCGTCGCTCGTTTTACGCACGACCCTGAATAGCGCGGGAGTATAGTCCCGCCCGATCCCTCTGTTAACCTTTTCGGCAACCATTTGAAATCATTGATCTTATATTTTTGACGCCGTCGGCCCGAGAAGGTCCGGATACGCCATGACCGCCTTAACGACCGCATGTGCCGCAAAAACCCTTAAAACGCCAAGAGCCGGTCATGGTGAGTCGGAATTTTGGCCCATGCCAACTCGCCTTGGCGTCAGATTTCAATCGGCGGTTCCTCGGTTATCTCGGGGGGTCTCTCGGGCGCGGGGTCGGGCGTCGTCCCGGGCAGGCTTTTCAGGAACTCGTCCAACATCTTTTTGAACCGATCGATCATTTGATCGAGTTGCGGCCTCGCCTTGTCCTCGTATTCGACCTCGGCCCGGCAGGCGGCGCGCTTGGCCGCGCACGCCGAACCGCAGGTCGTGCGCGCGGCGTCGCCGGAAAGATCCTGTTCGGGATGCCGGTCGCGGCATTCGGCATAACAGGCCTCGTACGCCTTTTGGCAACTTTCGAGCGTCCGTTTTCCCGACTCGGCGGCCCCGGCGGACGGCAGTCCCAGAAACAAAACGCCGAGCATTGCCAAAAGATGCATTATACGGATCGCCTGCATGCGCCTCACCGAAATCCAACCATGACGAAAGCGCTCGAGCGGGAGCGCTTCCTTAAAATTTTCCCGGGATGACGGATTCTTTCCGTTCGCGCGGCTTGATCCATTTCCAAATACCGGATTCCTTTTTTTGAGGTTCGGCACGCGCCGCCGGCTGACCGGCCGACGACGAGTCCGGCGCATCGCCCGCGGTGGCGGCGGGCGCCTGGCGGACCGACAAGGATCGCGGCTGGGCCAAGCGCGGCGCTTCCGTCGACGGCGCCGTGACCGGTGCCGCCGGTGTCGGGGCGGCCATGCGCGGCGGCACCGGTTGATGCGGCGCCGGCACGGCACCGACGCGGCCTTCGCACCGGTAGCGCTGTTGCAGGCACGTCTGCCCGCAGGCGACGCGCGCTTGGTCGTCCGAAAACGACAGGCCGGGATTCGAGATTCGGCAGGCATTGTAGCAAACGTCGAAATCGGACGCGCAATACCCCAGGCGCAGCGCCGACGGCTCGGCCGCCATCGCGCCCGAAAGCGCACCCGTCAGCACAGGCGCCGCGCCGAGCGTCACGAAGAACAAAAAAAGGCCGATGCCCCGAATTTTCATGAATAGGCGCTCCGTTTGCTCCCGCCCGCTCGATCGTGCCGGCGTCCTTGCCCAATAGGCGGCATGCTACTCTTTGTTTTCGCGGCAAGTCCAGGGCCGAAACGGCGCCGAACCCGCAAAACCGACGGGATTTATTCCACCGTCACGCTCTTGGCCAGGTTGCGCGGTTGATCGACGTCCGTGCCCTTCAGGCAGGCGACGTGATAGGCCAGAAGCTGCACCGGAATCGCATAGAGAATCGGCGCGACGAACGGATCGACCTTGGGCAGCGCAATCGTCGCGGCGGCAAGCTTGCCGAGTTTTTTCACGCCGTCCGCGTCGCTCAGGAAAATCACCCGGCCGCCGCGCGCGATGACTTCCTGCATGTTGGAGGCGGTCTTGTCGAACAGAGTGTCGCTCGGCGCGATCACGATGACCGGCACGCCGTCGTCGATCAAGGCAATGGGGCCGTGCTTCATTTCGCCGGCGGCGTAGCCTTCGGCGTGAATGTAGGAAATCTCCTTCAGCTTCAGCGCGCCCTCGAGCGCGATCGCGTAGCTGGTGCCGCGCCCGAGATAAAGCACGTCGCGCGCCTCGGAAATTTCTTCCGCAAGAATTTGTAACCGTTCGTCGTGGTTCAGCACCTCGGCGGCGCGCGCCGGCACCTCCGTCAGGGCCGCGACGAGGCGGGCCTCGGTCGCGTGATCGAGCGCGCCGTGCGCCCGGGCCGCCGCGATGACAAGGCAGGCCAGCACCGTCAATTGGGTCGTGAACGCCTTGGTCGAGGCGACGCCGATCTCGGGCCCGGCATAGGTTTGCAGGATCGCGTCCGACTCCCTCGCAATCGTGCTTTCGGGCACGTTGACCAGCGAAATGATGCGCTGGCCTTGCGTGCGCGCATAGCGGAGCGCGGCCAGGGTATCGGCGGTCTCGCCCGATTGCGAAATAAAGACCGCCGCGCCGCCCTTCGGCATCGGCTGATCGCGGTAGCGGAATTCCGACGCGACATCGACCTCGACCGGCACCTTCGCGAACTTCTCCATCCAGTAGCGCGCGACCAGGGAGGCATAATAAGAGGTGCCGCAGGCGACGAACGTGAATTTCGTGACGTCGGCGAGATCGAACGGCAGATCGGGCAGCGTCACCGTGCGGGTCGCCGGATTGATCAAGGCGTTCAGGGTATCGCCGATCACCTGGGGCTGTTCGTAAATCTCCTTGAGCATGAAATGGCGGTAGCCGCCCTTGCCGATGGTGGCGCCCGACAGCGCGGTCAGGCGGACCGGACGGTTCACTTTTATTCCTGATGCATCGTACACGCTGACGCCGTCACGCGTGATCTCGGCCCAATCGCCGTCTTCGAGATAGAGGATCTTGTCGGTCAGGGGCGCCAACGCGATGGCATCCGATCCCAGGTACATCTCGCCGTCGCCGAAACCGATGGCGAGCGGGCTGCCTTGCCGCGCGGCGATGAGGAAATCGTGCTCGCCGGCGAAAATCACGCCGAGCGCAAACGCGCCCTCGAGCCGGGCGAACGCCTTGGCCGCCGCGTCCCGGGGCGACAGGCCTTCTTCCAAATACTGGGTGATGAGATGCACCACGACCTCGGTGTCGGTATCGGAGGTGAGCACATGGCCGTGCGCCTCGACCTCGTCCTTCAGCTCCTGAAAGTTCTCGATGATGCCGTTGTGCACCACCGCGACCTTGTCCGTGGCGTGCGGATGGGCGTTCTTTTCGTTCGGCGCGCCGTGGGTCGCCCAGCGGGTGTGGCCGATCCCGATGGTGCCGGGCACGGGCGCGTCGTCCAGGAGTTTCGCGAGATTGGCGAGCTTGCCCTCGGCGCGGCTGCGCATGATCTTGCCGTTGGTCAGCGTCGCGATGCCGGCCGAGTCGTAGCCGCGGTATTCGAGGCGCTTCAAGCCCGCGAGCAGCAAGGGCGCCACGTCCGCCCGTCCGATGATGCCGATGATGCCGCACATGAGAGTCTTCCCGCGCCGGGCCTGAACAGAGGATTTACCCTAGGCCCGCGTTCGTTGCTTTTTCGTTACTTCGCTACCCGGCCTTTTTCGCTTTTTCGGCCGCCTTGCGCGCGCGAATCCGCTTCGCCGCCCCCGGCGTTTCCTTCTGCTCGGCCCGTTCGAGCGCGAGCGACTCGGCCGCCACGTCCTTGGTGATCACGCTGCCCGCGCCGACGATGGCGCCGTCGCCGATTTTCACCGGCGCCACCAAGGCGGTGTTCGAGCCGATGAAGGCACCGGCGCCGATATCGGTGCGGGTCTTGAAATAACCGTCGTAGTTGCACGTGATCGTGCCCGCGCCGATGTTGGCACCCGGACCCACGCGGGCATCGCCGATATAGCTCAGGTGATTGGCCTTGGCGCCCTCCTCGATCACCGCGTTCTTTACTTCGACGAAATTACCGATGTGCGCGCCGATACCGATGTCGGCGCCCGGGCGCAAGCGCGCGAACGGGCCGACGATGGCACCCGAAGCGATGCGCGCGCCCTCGATGTGGCAATAGGCGCGGATTTCGACGGTATCGTCCACCGTCACGCCGGGGCCGAACACCACGTTCGGGCCGATCGTCACGTCGCGGCCGATCTCGGTGTCGTAACTGAAATACACCGTTTCCGAATCGATCAGCGTCGCGCCGCCCTGCATCGCCTCCAGGCGCAGTTGCGCCTGCACGAGGGTTTCCGCCAGCGACAGTTCGGCGCGATCGTTGATGCCGATCAGTTCGTAGTCGTCACCCTCGAAGGCGGCGCAGGTCAATCCGTCGGCGCGCGCCAACGCGATCACGTCGGTCAGGTAATATTCGTTCTTGGCGTTGTCGTTGCCGACGCGATGCAGCAACTCCCAAAACACGGCACCGTCGGCGGCCATGATGCCGGAGTTGCAATAGGTGATGTCGGCCTGCTCGGGGGTCGCGTCGCGGGCCTCGACGATGGCCTCGAGCATCCCGTCCGCGTCCGTGACCAGGCGGCCGTAGGCGCCGGGCTCATCGGAATCGAACCCGAGCACCGCGATGGCCGAAGCCGGTTCTTGCGCGCGCGCCGCCAGCAGCAGGTGCATCGTTTCCGCCGAGATCAACGGCGCATCGCCGTACAGCACCAGGATATCGCCCTCGAAGCCCGCCAGTTCCTTCTCGGCGGCCAGCACCGCGTGGGCGGTACCGAGGCGGTGTTCCTGAACCACGCACGGATGCGGCGCGACCGCGGCGCGCACCGCGTCCATCTCGGGGCCGATCACGCACACCACGCGCTCGGGCTCGAGCAGCGCCACCGTCGCCAGGAGATGGGCGATCATCGGCCGGCCCGCGAGCGGATGCAGGATTTTCGGCAGCGCGGACTTCATCCGGGTTCCGAGGCCCGCGGCCAGAATGATGACAGCCGTTTTTCGCTTGGTCATAATGCCGTGATTGAATACAACATGCCGGTTCGTTCGAAAAGCCGCCCGAAAACTGCCACAGGCGTAAAATCGCGCCAATTCAACAATTGTTACGGTCTATTGCAATGACGAAGCCGACACAAGGCACGATTAAGGCGATCATTTTCGACCTCGACGGCACCCTGATCGACAGCGCGCCCGATCTTAGGGTCACCGCCAATAAAATCCTGGCGGCGGCCGGGCGGCGCGCCGTCACCCTCGAGGAGGTCCAGGGCATGATCGGCGACGGCATGCCGACCCTGATGACCCGCTGTTTCCGGGCGACCGGCGGGTTACCTGCCGAATCGGAAATAAAGGCCCATATCCGCGCCTTCCTCGAGGTCTACACCGGCGAGGACGTCGAGCCCGAGCATCTCTACCCGGGCGCCGCCGAGACCCTCGAGGCCCTCAAGGGCGCGGGGTTCACGCTCGGGCTCTGCACCAACAAGAATTACGGCCCGACCATGACCATCCTGAAGAAACTGAACCTCGCTCACTATTTCGCGTCCATTTCCGGCGGCGATTCGGTGCCGGGCATCCGCAAGCCCGATCCGGGCCACTTGGTGGCGGTGATGCAGGCCATCGGCATCGCGCCCGCCGCGGCCGTGATGGTCGGCGACAAGATCCACGACGTCTCGTGCGCGCACGGCGCCGGGCTCAAGGCGATTGCCGTCAGCTTCGGCTACGCCAGCATGCCGATGGCGGAACTCGGCGCCGACGCCGTCGTGGACAGCCTCACCGAGGTGCCCGGCGCCGTCGCCCGGCTGGCCTGAGCTTTCCCCCGATATCCTTCGAGACGCTCCCTCCGGTCGCTCCTCAGGATGAGGAAAAGCATGAAACCTCATGCTGAGGAGGCCGCAAGACGGCCGTCTCGAAGCGTGAGGTCGGCCGCGGCGTCGGCCCACCCGATACCTTTCCTTGACAGTTTTTCGGGGGGCCCCTTATATGAGGCCCTCTTTTCGGGGGTTTCGAAAGAATGGCCCCGATCCCGGGCGCGTAGCTCAGCGGGAGAGCACTGCCTTCACACGGCAGGGGTCACAGGTT
>JBBDTH010000017.1:0-56845 GCA_040904505.1 Rhodospirillales bacterium
GCGAGGTTGTAAATCTCGCTCGGTCGGACGTTGCGGATGATCCGCTCGAGGCTGGCCGAGTCCGTCAAGTCGCCGACGTGAAGGGTGAAACTGGCGTTGCTTTTTTCCTGAGTCCGGATCAGGTGATTGATGCGCCCGGTATTCACCTGCGACGCGCTACGCCGGATTCCGTGAACCTCGTAACCCTTTTCCAGCAGGAATTCGGCCAGGTAGCCGCCGTCCTGGCCGGTGATTCCCGTAATCAGCGCGATTTTTTCCGCCATCGAGGCCCTCCGTCAATCGTCGGCCCTCTTGTACAGGAAACGGCGAAAAAGGTACATCTTATATGGCCTGTTGCGCGGCCCGCCGTATGGCCTATCGTACGGTTCGAGACGCGCTTGGGTGCCGAATCCGATCCGCTCGTTTGCCGAAGGAGTTCCCCGTTGTCAGATCCCGTTATGTCAGATCCCGTTATCCGACTTACCGACGTTCATAAATATTTCGGCGACAATCACGCGCTGAAAGGCATAACCCTCGACGTCATTCGGGGTGAATCGTTGGTGCTGATCGGGCCGTCGGCGAGCGGCAAGACGCTCCTGCTCAAGACCGTCATGGGGCTGGTCCATCCCGAGCAGGGAAGCATCCTCGTCGACGGCGAGGAAACGGTCGGCCTGAGCGACACCGACCGGATGCGTCTGCTCAACCGCTTCGGCGTGTTGTTCCAGCGTTCGGCCCTGTTCGACAGCTTGACCGTTTGGGAGAACGTCTGTTTCCGGCTGCTGCAGCAAAAGACGATGAGCCGGTCGCAGGCGCGCGAGCTGGCGATCGTGAAACTCGGGGCGGTCGGATTGGCGCCGGAAGACGCGGATCTATTGCCCTCGGAATTGTCGGGCGGCATGCAAAAGCGCGTCGGCATCGCGCGCGCCATCGCGGCCGATCCCGAGATCGTGTTTCTCGACGAGCCGACGGCCGGACTCGATCCAATCATGAGCAACGTCATCAACGACCTGATCCTCCGAAACGTTCGGGACTTGGGCGCGACGGCGGTGACGATCAACAGCAACATGGTCGGCGCCAAGCAGGTCGCGGACCGGATCGCCATGCTGCACGAAGGGCGTTTGGTGTGGCTGGGGCCGACGGAGCAGGCGGACAATTCCGGCAATGCCTATCTCGATCAGTTCATCCATCAACGCGCCGAGGGGCCGATCAAAACGGTCGTGACCGTATAAGGGGCGGCGGCGGAATCGGTTGGCGGGTTATTGGGTACAGAGTTCCTGCGCGTAAAAATTCGCGATCTTGACGATATCCCCGTAGTCGAGGTTTTTCGCGACCTCATCCATGATGATGTCGGTGCGGGGCGTGATGTCCTTCAGGTCCTTCACGCCGTGGCCGGCCATTTGAAATCGTTGCAGTTGGCGGACGAGATATTTCTTTTTCTGGCAACGTAGATTGGGGATGAGGTCGTTGGCGCTCACGCCGAGCGTGCCGTGGCAGCCCGCGCACCGCTCCTCGGCAAGCGCCCGGCCCGAGGCGGCCTGCGCGGGAAGCGCCGTCACGCTTGCCCACAGGATCGTCAGGCATAAAACGGCTGTGGACGAAAAGGTTTTTGTCATGAAATCGGCCCGCCTAGGTGTCGTCGATGGTCGGCTTTTTCGAGTATAGCCGGTTTCACGCCCGGATGCATCGCAGCAAGGGCGGCATGCGCGCGGCCCAGGTATGGTGCGCGCGATAATGGGCCTGCGCGGCCTCGACGATCGTTCGGGCGCGTCCGGGATCGTTCAGGCAGGCCGTGATCTTCTCGGCATTGTCGCCGCGTTGGGCGCTCAGATGCAGGGCATGCACGCCGTCCTCGAATTCCCGCGCGATGAACGGGTTGGTTTCGGTCGCCATCAGGCAGCCGTCGGCGAGCGCGTAATAAAACCGGAACAAGGCGCTCTCCATCAGGTTGATCGTATCGTTCACGGTGATTTTTGCGTTCTTGGAAAGCTCGGTCACGCGCCGGTAGGAAACCGGTTCGTGAAACACGCCGTTCGGCTGGGCGCGTTTGAAGGAGTCGTCGAAATTTCCGTAAAAATGAATTTCGAGGTCTTTCAGGGTGGCGAACAGCCGGTGGCGGCGGACGGTGCGCGTCCAGGCGTCGATCTCCTCGAGGACGGCGGCGGGATCGGCAACAGCATCCGCGTCGAGGCCGTGGGCCCGGTTCGCTTCATGAAGGCAGTGAACGGCGTCGCCCGCGCCGGCGAGGGTGTTTTCGGCCGCGTCGCCGAGCGCCGCGCGCGGGCGCGGATCGATAATGCCGAGCCGGTCGAAGAAAGCGCCGGGCGCCTCGGCCGTGCCGATCCCGCCGGAGAACATGATGTCGACGGTGCGGTCGAAAAATGCCGGCGCCGTCTCGTCGACCGGCGGTCCGCCGTGCGGAAACGGGAATATCCTGTCCGGCGCGATTCCGTGTTCCTCGAGCAGGCCTCGGTGGGAGTCTTCAAGGACACCGAAATAAAAATCGTGTAACCGCTCGAACCGGCCGGGCGCGAACAGGTCGGCCAACCGGATCGGGCTGTCGAGGCACAGACAGAACACCTTGCAGCTCAACAGGTCGGCGTAATGACGCCCGTTCAACAGGAATCCGAGCGGCATGAGATTGAGGGTCAGCAGGAAATCGGGCGGACTGACTATGGCCGCGGCGATGCGCCGGACATCCTCGGGATCGAGCAAATTAACGGGCCGGCAGGCGGCGCCGGCATCGCTCAGGGCCGCCGCCATGTCGCGCGAGATGACGTGAATGTAACTTTCCTGATCGAGTTCCTGATAGGCGGTGCCCGATTGTAGAAAGAGGCCTTCGGGGGTCGATGCCATTATGCCGGTTCCCTGCCGCGCGGCGGTTGTGACGGCGAAAAAATCGAGGGTTCGCCGAAGCTTAATCGTTTTAACCGCTCGCGGCCTAACGGGTTCTTAACCCGCGCCGGGGCTCGTCCGGGCGGCGATTTCCGGGTTTTCCCGGTTTCGCGAAACCGGCCTTCTGTGGCATGATTCCCGCCCGGGGAACTTAATTACCCGAAAGCCGCAGGGAGTTCGTCATGGCGAAAGCGAAAGCCGACGTATCGGCCATCAAAACCTATCATGCACACGTTTATTTCGACGCCGAGTCGAAGCGCAAGGCCTCGGCGTTGCGCGCCAAGGCGAAGAAAAATTTAAGCGATATCAAGATCGGCCGCTGGCATCATGAACCGGTCGGGCCTCATCCGTGCCCGATGTATCTGTTTTGGTTTACGGCGGCGCGTTTCGCCGAGGTCGTTCCCTGGCTGGCGCTGAACCGCAACGGTCTTTCGATCCTGGTGCATCCGCAATTGGACCAGGACGTCGTCGCCGATCATACCGATCACGCCATGTGGCTCGGCAAGCCCTTGAAGTTGCGTCTGCACAAGTTCACCGGCAAGCCGCCGGAAAAGCGGGGCTTTTAGGCGGGCGTCAGGTAGGGGGCGTCAGGCGGCGGCGAATTTGAAGTCGACGGCGACGGCCCCGCGGCCTTCGGGCAATACGATTACCGGATTGAGATCGAACTCGGCGAGGTTCGGATGGTCGGCGGCGAGCCAGGACGCGCGTACGATCAGATCGGCGAGGGCGGCCCGGTCCAGGACCGGCCCGCCCCGGTATCCGGCGAGCAGCGTGCGCAGCAGGGTGCGTTCGATCAGCGCATCGGCGCCGGCGGCGCTCAACGGCGCGGGCGCCATGCGGACGTCGCCGAGCAGCTCGACCAGCGTGCCGCCGGCACCGACGGCGATCATCGGTCCGAACGAGGCGTCGCGTTTCATGCCGATCAGGGCTTCCGTGCCGCCGACGATCATTTCCTGAACCAACACGCCATCGATGCGCGCATCCGGGTGATGGCGTTTGGCGTTCGCGAGGATACGGTCGTAGGCCTCGTTCAGCGCGGCTTCGGTGTCGACGCCGGTGACGACGCCGCCGATCTCGGTGCGATGGGCGATGTCGGGCGAGGCGATCTTGAGCGCGACGGTGCCGCCGAGATTTTTTAAAAATTCCACGGCATTTATCCGGTCGGTCGCGAGGGTTTGCTTCGGCACCCGAATCCCGTAGGCGGCGAGCGCCTCGGCTTGGCTTTCGACCCGGCCGAGATCGAACGGCGCCTCGACGTCGACCGGGCGTTTCGGTTGCACGCTCACCGCCGCCGTCCGGCAGCGGTCGTCGAACTTCAATTTGAGCGCGAGGGCATGGGCGGCGCGCGCCGGATCGTTCATCACCGGGAAGGGGGCCGCCTTGAGTTTTTCGTAGGTGTCCGCTTTCGGCGCGACCCAGGAGACCGCGAACGGCTTGTCGACCTCGGCGGCGATCTTGGTCAGCTCCTCGACCAGGGTGTCGCCGGCGCGCCAGATCAGATTGACGCACAGAAGTGCCGCGTCGAATGCGTCCGATTCGAGCATCGCGCGCATGCACTCGGCCATGAGCTCGCCCCGCAAGGAGACGCCGCCGGTCATGTCGAGCGGATTGCCGGGCACGGCATAGGCCGGCAGCATCTCGGTCAGGCGTTTGTGCAATGCCTCGGGCAACGGCGGCACCGTGATGCCTTGCGCGATCGCCGCATCGGCGGCCATCACGCCCGCGCCGCCGGAATGAGACAGAATGCCGAGGCGGGTGCCGCGTGCCGTCGGCGTGCGGCTGAAGACCTTGATCACCTCGAGGAGTTCCAGGCTGTCGCGCGCGCGGATCACGTTGAAGGAGTCGAACACGCTATTCGCAACCGCGTCCGAGCCGACCAGCGCGCCGGTGTGCGAGCGCGCCGCCGCCGCGCCGACAGCCGACGAGCCGACCTTGAGCACGACCACCGGCTTTTTCACCTCGAGCGCGCGTTGCGCGAGTTCGATGAAGCCGGCGCCGTTGCGGATCGTTTCGAGATAGCCGCAGACGACGTCGATAGCCGGGTCGTCGAGGGCGGCGCGGGCGAAGTCCGAAAACTCGAGATCGGCTTCGTTGCCGGAGCTGACGAAGGTGCTGAAATGAACGCCGTGCAGATCCGCGTCGGCGATGAGCGAGGAGCCGAAGGCGCCGCTTTGCGAAATCAGCGCGATGGGGCCGGACTCCAACGTCTCCTTGTCGAAAAACTGCGCCATGTTGGCGATCAGCCCGTTCGCGATGTTGACGACGCCGAGCGAATTGGGGCCGATCAGGCGGATATCCTTCGCGCGCGCGATGGCGACCAGGCGGTCCTGCAAATGGCCGCCTTCCTCGCCCGTCTCGGCGAATCCCGATGTCAGGATGGTGCCCATCTTGACGTGGCCCCGCGGTATGGCTTCGAGGGACTTGACGATCAGCGCGGCGGGAATCGCGAACACGGCGAGATCGATCGGCCCGGGTACGGCCTCCAGGGACGGGTAGGCTTTCAGCCCCTGCACGGTCTCGCGCTTCGGATTGACGGGAATGATCGTGCCCGCGAAGCCGTGATCGAGCATGAAGCGTAACAGCATGCCGCCGCCCATGCGGGTCGAATCGTCGCTGGCGCCGACGACGGCGACCGTTCGGGGATTGAAAAGCGCGGAAAGATCCATGGAGTGACGTCGCTTGTGTGGGTTGAACAAGAGCCGCCCGGGCCGGGCGCGGGGTTGCTTCTGAAAGACAATGGTCAAAAAGTCATAGGCGATCCTGGACCGGACTGTCATCCTTTTTGCAGGCCTTTTACAGGTTTCAGGACGGGCGGAGGTTCGGAAACGCCGCCCGGAGAAACGGCTCAAAGCCCCGGATTTAAGGCGATTTCGGTCCGGCGGTGGCGCTTGCCCGCCGGTTTTGCTATAATCACGGCGATAAACGATGCGCGATGGATCCAGAACGGATCGAACGACCGCATGTAGGTCTATATATTTCGGGATCGAGAACGATGCCCCGTCTGAGTAACTGGAAATCCCTCGGGACTGTCGGTTTTTTTCTGGCGGCGATGATCGCCGCCGCGGTCGTGCCTGTCCAGAGCGCGCAGTACGCGACCTCGAAAAGCCCCTATTGGCGGGTCGGCGACGTCAACGAAAAACTGTCGTCGCTCTGCCAACGGCGTCTGTTCAATCAGGTTTCCCATCTTCAGTGGCACATCGGCTATATCGGCGGGCCGGGCAAGGGCGTGACCGGAATCGCCAAGAAGGGGTGGAACCTATCCGATCCGACGAATGTCGGCGTACCGGGGATCACGTATCACTTCTTCAACGACGGCTATTCGAACTGCAAGGTCTACACCGCCGGGCAGGCGACACGCTAAATCATGCGGCTCTGCTCTCTAAGCAGTGCGCGCGGGCGTCAGGCCGGTTCTTCCGGCGCGTCGTTTTCCCATTTCATTTTCGGAATGCCGAGGCCGCCGCGCTTGTCGATCAGGCGTTGCACATGCGACAGGTTTTTCGCCGCGACGGCGGCCATCCGGCCGGCGCCGCGATCCTCGTAAATTTCCAGGGCTTGCAAAAACGCATCGAGCGCGCCTTCGAGCGCGCCGGGATCGCGCGTCATTTTGCCGAGCATGAACAGGGCGGAACCGAGATTGTTCTGCGTCGACGCCCACAAAAGCGGGTTATCCTTCTTGGTCCTGATATCGAGGGTGGCGTGGCAGGCGTTGATCGCCTTCATCAGCACGTCGGAACTGTGCAACTGTTCGCCGAGAACCAGGGCCGCCTGCGCGAAATTATTCATGACGTCCGCCCACAAGCGCGGCGTTTCGGTGCGGGTGAAAACCTGCAAGGCGGCTTGGTAGGCATTGAGGGCCTTCTTGAGCGTGTCGGTATCGCCGGTTTGCAGATCAATCTTGTATAAAGCGAACCCGAGGCGGTTTTGCGCCATCGCCCACAGCCGGCCGTGGACTGATTTGTCCAAGGCGTTCACGGCGGCGTCGCAGGCATCCATGGCGGATTCGAGCGTCGCGAAATCGTCGGTCCGTTCGGCGATGGCCAGCAAACAGGCCGCGATGTTGAGTTGGGCGATAGCCCACTCGTACGGGTGTTCCCGGGGGTTCAGGATCGTGATCGCGGATTGATACAGCGCCGCCGCCTGTTGGTGCAGTTCCGCGTTGTTCCGTTGCGCCGCCAGGTAGGCCAGGGCGTTGCCGAAACATAAATGAACCGAGGCCCGCTCGCGCGAGGTCATGCCGGTGGGCAGGTTTTGGAGATGCCCCATCGCCTTCTCGGCCGCCGCGGGGAACGCATCGCGTAACGTGATCGCCTTGCCGTTGGTGCGCGGCGACGTCGCGGCCAGGCTGATCGCGCGCAGAAGATCGGCGACGGGCCGGTCGAAATCCACCGGCAGATGCAGTTCGGTCTGAAGGCCGAAATATCCGTACCGATCCAGTTCGGCCATGACGGCCGGATAAAACCGGAGAACCATGGTCGTGCCCGCAACCGGCGCCTCGCCCCAAATCAACAGGTCCGCCTTGCTTTGTTCGAGTGCGGCGGCGGCGCGCGCGGATGCTTGCGCGAAGGTGTGTTCCTCGGCGTTCGACGGATCGTACACGATGGCCTCGCCGTGCAGGCGCGCGCGAATATTGGGCAGTGCCTCGAACGCAGCGACGAGCCGTTGCGTAATGTGCGGCCCGGCGGCGCCGGCCAGGGGAGCGATCCGGATTTCGATCCGGTCGGGCCGTCCGTCCGTTCCCAACGCCGCGAGTTTGTCGAACAAGCCGGGTTTTCGCGCGGCCCGCAGGGCCGGTGCCATTTTCCCGGCCGGGGTATTGCGCACGAGCCGGTCGTTGGCTTCGCGCAGGCGTTGCACCAGGCTTTCCATGACGGCCCGGACGAGCTCGGGCCGCGTCTGCAGGGCCTTGAGGAAATTTTCCCGGCCGATGACTTGGACCGTCGCCGGGCCCTTGGCGCATGCGGTCGTGCTGCGGTTGCCCCGGTCCAGGACGCCCATTTCGCCGAACATCTCGCCCGGCTTCAAAACCGACAGAAGCACCGGGCCGTGCTTACCCCTCTTGGTCAGTTCGACCTGCCCCTTGACGATGATATAGGCCGAGGCGCTGGGGTCTCCCTCGGCGAAAATGGTTTCGCCGTCGCGGTAAGTGCGTTCGCTGGATTCCAAAAAGCGCCTCGTTTCAGGATCGCGGGGTGGCTCGGCCTTCGATGCCGGTGCATGTTGCCCGGCGGGGCCGGGGCGGTCAACAGAGGTGAAAGCCGAAAGCCCCGGAAATCCGGGCGTGCCGGCCTTATACCGCGGGCTGCGGGCTTGACAGTTTCGGCGCAACCCTGGAAAGAAGAAACGACAACAGGCGGAACTCCGTCAGGAGTGAGCCCGGAAGGCATAAAACAAGGGCGATAACCATGCGCCGTTACGAAGGGGAGAGACCATGACCGGACATCGGAACCGCCTCGGCGGAGCCGTTTTGCGCATTGCCTTGAGCGGCGTCTGCGGTTTTGTCTTCGGCCTTGCCGGAGCGGGCCTCAATGGTTCGCACGCTTGGGCCGCGCCGATTTACGATATGGGCACGATGTTGGGGGAACCCCATCCGTTTCTACAGGCGCCGCCGCCGGCGCGGGAACCGTCTCAAGCACCGGCCGTGCCGGTGTTGCGCCCGCATGCGCCGTTTTCCGGTCAATCCGGCGATCAATCCGGCTCCGGGCCGATGATGATGCCGCGGGCGCAGGACCGAGAGCCGACGCTGCGCGGCGGCGAGCCCGCGTCCCGTTCGATGCCCGCGCCGCAATCGTCGAAACCGTTCGTTTCGGAAATCCGGATCGGCGCCTTGGCGCACGATCAAGGCCCGTTCAGCTCCACTAAAGAAGACGGCTACGACGCCAACGTCGAGATCCTGTTTTCCTCGCCGGGATTCCTCGATGTGATCTGGTCGCCGCGCCCGCATATCGGCGCGACCTACAATGCCTACGGCGATACCAGCCAGGCGTATCTGGGGCTCACCTGGGAGTGGGATTTCTTCCAGGATTTCTTCGCCGGATTCTCGCTCGGCGGCGCGATTCACAACGGCGAGACTTCGACATTGTCGCTCGACAAGAAAGAACTGGGCTGCCGCGTCCTGTTTCGCGAATCGGTCACGGTCGGCTACAGGATCAACAAAACCCACAGCCTGATGGCGTTTATGGATCATATCTCCAACGCGAAGTTGTGTTCGAGCAACGAAGGATTGGAGAACGTCGGCATCCGGTACGGCTACCGGTTCTAGGTCGGATCATATCGAATCATGATGTGTCGGAACCGCCCCTCGGTTCCGGCGATCCGGCTTTGCGTTCGGTGCGGACTTGGCGTTCGCGGTAGGTGATGTACGAGGTCGAGGAAAAGATCACGATGCCGCCGAGCCAGGTCCAAACGTCCGCCACTTCGCCGAAGATCATGTAGCCGAAAAGCGCGGCCCACACCAAGGCGGTGAAATCGATCGGCAGCAAAACCGTGATGTCGGCATATTTAAACGCCTGCGCGCGCGACCAATGGCTGAGGCTGCCGAGGGCGCCGATCAGAACGAGCCACAGCATTTCCTGCCAATTCGGCGTTTGCCAGAAGGGGAGCGCGGCCAGGAACGTGGCCGGCGTCGTAACGAGCACGGCGTAGATCGTCACGGTCGAGCTCGATTCGGTGGCGGAAAGGGATTTGATCGCGATCATGTTCATGGCCCAGGCGGCGGCGGCGGCGAGCGCCAAGAGGGCGCCGAGATCGATTTCCACGAAGCCCGGACGCAAAATGATCATGGCGCCGGAGAAGCCGACGATCATCGCGGAGATGCGGCGCGCGCGGATGATTTCGTGGAGGATCAACAAGGCGAGCAGGGTCGCGAACAAAGGGCCGGAAAACCGCAGCGCGGTTACCTTGGCCAAGGGCGCGAGACTGAGGGCGGTAAATGTGCCGAGCATGACCACGACCTGCAGCGCGCCGCGCACCATGTGCAGGCCGGGGCGTTTGGTCTTGAGCGGCATCCAGCCGAATTTTACGAACAGCGGCAGGAATACCATCAAGCCGAAGAGGGAGCGAAAAAACGCCATCACGAACGGATGCAGATCGGCGGAGACGTAGCGGATGACGGCCATGATCGTGGTGCTCGAGAGCACGGCGAGCAGCATGAACAATACGCCGCGGCGTGTCGCGGAATCGCCGCTGATGAGTGACGCGAACCGTTTCACGATCATGCTCCGGAATTTAAAAGAGTAAAAACGCCGCTTTAAGGCTGTCCTATCACGGCGCGCCCGGACCTCACAGGAAAAGTTAAGATAGTTTCGACGGTGAATCCGTAGGCGGCGGGGAAGACGGCGGCGTTTCAGTATTTTTCCGCGGTTTCGTTGCGCGCTCGCGATACGTAATGTAGCTGATCGCGGCGAAGATCATGAACGCACCGATCCAGACCCAGATATCGGGCACCTCGCCGAACGCAAAGTAACCGACCAGCGCGGCCCAGATCAGCACCGTGAAATCCATCGGCATGATGGCGGACACGTCGGCATCCCGCGCCGCTTGCGCGCGCGACCAGTGACTGACGCTGCCGATGGCGCCGAGCGCGATCAGGAACGCGAATTGCTCCAGCGTCGGCGTCTGCCAGAACGGAATCGCGGCGGCGAGCGAGATAGGAATGGTAAAGACGGCGGCGTAAATCGTGATCGTGACGTTGGAGTCGGTGCTGGTCAGCATTTTTACCACGATGGTGACGGCGGCCCACACGAAGGCGGCGGCGAGCACCGCGAGCGCTCCGGCGTCGAGGGCTTCGATACCGGGGCGCAGGATGACGAGCGCGCCGGAGAAACCGACGATCATCGCCGTGATGCGGCGTGCGCGAATCACCTCGTGGAGAACGATCAGGGCCAGAACGGTTGCGAACAACGGTCCGGTAAACCGCAGGGCCATGACCTTGGCGAGCGGTGTTACGCTGAACGCATAGAACATCAACAGCAGTGCCGTCGAATTCAACACGCCCCGCAGGATATGCAGGCCGAGTTTCTTGGTGCGCAAGGGCACGACGCCGTGGCGCAGGAACAGCGGGGTAAAGACCAGCAGGCCGAACAGGGTCCGGAAAAAGGCAACCACGAAGACATGAACGTCGGCCGAAACGTGGCGGACCATGCCGCCCATGATGGAAACGCAGAATGCCGAGAGCAGCATGAACCCCATGCCGCGCAACGTATTGGGATTTTTGCCGATGAGTTCCGCGAGTTTCATCCGTGGTTCCTTCGACCGAAATATGGGCTTGTTTTCGGCCGGTTATTGATGGGGAGTCCGGGGAATTTGATCGGTCGGCGTTGGGGCGCCGGCGGCGCGTTCGCGAAAGGCGATGTACGTGCTGGCCGAGAAAATGACGATGCCGCCGATCCAGGTCCAGAGGTCGGGAAATTCGGCGAACACGAAGAAGCCGATAACGGCGGCCCACACCATACGCAGAAAATCGAGCGGGATAACGGCGGTCATGTCGGCTTCGCGGAAGGATTGCGCCAGGGCCGTTTGCCCCAGGCTGCCGGCGATGCCCATGCCGGCCAGCCAAATCAGTTGCGTGAACGTCGGCGTTTGCCAATAGGGCAGGGCGGCGATGAGCGTGAACGGCATGATCATGATGGTGGAATACAACGTGATGGTAATGCTCGAATCGTTGCGCGCCATGACCTTGATGATGATCAGAACGCCGGCCCAGGCGGCGGAGGCGCCGAGGATCAGAAGCGAACCGGTATCGGGCTCGACGAAGCCGGGGCGCAGAATCATCAAGGTGCCCGCGAACCCGATGACCAATGCCGTGATGCGGCGCGCGCGGATCACTTCGTGAAGCACGATCAAGGCGACGACGGTCGCGAATAACGGCGACGTGAACGACAGGGCCATCACTTTCGCGATCGGAATCAGGGAAAGCCCCATGAAGTACATCAGCATGCAGGCTGCGTTGCCGACCCCGCGCAGGCAGTGCAGGCCGAGATTCTTGGTGCGCAGAGGCTCGAAGCCGTACCGGAAGAACAGCGGCACGAAAAAAAGAAATCCGAAGAAACACCGAAAGAACGCGACCTCGAACGGGTGAATCTCCTCGGACATGTGCCGCGCCATGGCGTTCATGACCACCAGGGTGAACGTCGAGAGCACCATGTACGCCATGCCGCGAACGATGTTTTGCGACCGACCGGGGCCGACATCGCGTGTCGAGAATAAGGAGCGCATCTAACGAGGATTGTTCGATTTCAAATGATTTCGCCTACGGCCGCCGCCGGCTCACGTCCTGTATATCATGGATTGCGACACTGTCGCCCGCGCACACGAGGGCCTAGGTTTTTACGCCTTGACCGTGTATAATAACACAACATTTCGTGGATACCTGGGTTTATGTCCCACTATTTAGCGCATCATCGGTCTGACGTGCCTCCTGCCGGCGTGGCGGCGGCGCTGTCGTTTCTGGCCCTCGCCGGATGCGTCTTCGTCTATTCCCTGATGCTGCGCTCGAACGACGCGGTCTTCGATTGGGGCCGCCAGGCGGCCGCCCAGCTCGGCTGGGCGACGCCGTCGGTGTCGCAGGCGATCCCCATGAACCGGGTCATCGTGCTCCTGGACCGGGGCGATACATCCGGCAATACACCGCGCGCGCCGACAACCGCCCCGGTAAGGATCGCTCCGACCATGACCGCCCCGGCCATGACGGCATCGGCGCCGCCGGGTGTGCCGAGTGAACCGGAGTCAAAAGTCCCGGAGCCCTTGGCGACGCGCGAAGCCTCCCGGACGATTGCCGCCATTCCGCCCGTGCCGGCGCTGCCGCCGGAGTCGTCCATGCCGGCCAGGCCGCCCTCGGCGTCCGCGCAAACGTCGCCGGCCGTGCAAACGCCGCCGGTGAGCGCTCGACCGGCTGAGCCGGCCGATCCGGCGGATCCGCCCCAAGCCGCCGCGCCGGCGCCGCAAACGGCGGCGCTCGCGCCGGGTCCGGCGCCGTCGGTTCGCGAGTTGCCCGCGATGCCGCCGGAAAAATTCTCGCTCGACCGGCTCCGGGAACGCGCCCAGGAAGGCCTGCCGGCCGCGCAATTGGCTTTGGCGCAGCGGTATCACATCGGCGATGGGGTCGCGGCATCGGCCTTGAAGGCGCTGTACTGGTATCATCGCGCCGCCGGATTGGGCAGCGTCGAAGCGCAGTTCAATTTGGGGCTGATGTATTATCTCGGCGACGGCGTTCCGAAGGATCTCGTCAGCGCCTATCGGTGGATCAGTCTGGCGGCGGAACAAAAGGACCGCCGGGCGAAGGTCGTGCTCGATGGGCTGCATCGCTCGCTGCCGGGGCCGGTCTTTACGGCCCTGGTATTTCCGGAGCCGGTCGTTCTGGGCCCGGCGCCGACGCGGAATCCGCCGCTCCGAAGCACGCCGATACAAAAGCCGACCGAGGGCGCGTTTGCGCGAACGGCTCGGTATGCGCCGGAACCGGCGCAATCGCAGGCGGAGTCGCTTCGCCACGGCATGAACACGGTGTCGTTTTGGAAGCCGAGCGTTTTCCTGCTCGGGAACAAACCGCTCCCCTAGATCGGATCATGATTGATCGGAAACACTACTCGGTTCCGACTAACCATGATCTGCTCTGAACCGCTTTTTTGAAACGATCCGTTCAGGCGGCTTGCAGAAAAGCCAGAATGATGCCGACGTCGGCGGGGGTCGATACCGTATACGCGGCGGCGGTTTCGCGCCCGGCGCGGGCATGTTCCTCGTCGCAGACCAGGATGCCGATGCCGAAATCGGCGATCGCGCCGAAGGCGTCCTCGTCGGTGACGTCGTCGCCGATGAAAAGAGGAACGGTATCGGCGGTTTCGAGTTTCATTTCCTTTAAAAGCCAGAGCAGCGCCTTGCCTTTGTTCCAGTCCGCCGCCGGCATGATCTCGAAGACTTTCTTGCCCGGAAGGACGCGCAGGGCCGGATCGTCCCGGATGGTTTCCGTTACGGCCGCGCGCACGATATCTTCGGCGCCGCGCGCGGACTGCCTGAAGTGGACGGCAAAGGAGCACCGCTTATCTTCGAATAAAATGCCCTCGACGGTTGCCAGCGTTCGTTCGAGCCCGACGCGCGCCCGTTGCAAATTGGGGAGCGCGGTTCGGCAGGTTTCGTGAACGGTTTCCCGGCCCTGGGGCCAGGCGATGTCGTAACCGTGGCTGCCGGCGTAAACGATGGTATCGATCCCGACGTAGCGCCGCACGTCCGCGCTGTCGCGTCCGCTGATGACGGCGAGCGGGTACCGTTCGGCCAGGGATAACAGACTGCCGCGCACGGACGGCGCCAGGACGACCTGATCGGGTTTGTCGACGATCGGCGTCAGGGTGCCGTCGAAATCGAGAAACACGGCGGGCCGTTTTCCGGCGAATCGGCCTCGCAGTTCATCCAGATGCGCGAGCGCATGGGGCAGGGAGAGAACGTTTTGTATCAAGGGGCTCGGTTCGGGCACGCGATCAAAGAATCTCGAAAACCTTTTCCGGCGGGCGCCCCAAGGCCGCCGTGCCGTTCGCCAGAACGATCGGACGCTGAATCAAACGGGGATTTTCAAGCATCGTATCGATCAATTCGTCTTCGCTCAGGGCGCCGGCATCGAGGTTCATGGCGTTGGCGTCTTTTGTCCGCATCAGCTCGCGGGCCGTCATGCCGAGCTTGCCGAGAATGGCCTTAAATTCTTTTTTGTCCGGGGTATGATCCATGTAGAGCTCGATCTCGGGTTTGATCCCCCGTTCTTCCAGCATCGCCAGCGTTCTGCGCGAGGTGCTGCATTTCGGATGGTGATACATGGTGACTGACATCGTGGAACCGCTCCAAAACATGTGACAGGTGTGCCCGGGACAGTTAATCTCGCCTCTCATGAGTGAAATGGCAAGAGGGCCGATCGGCGTGGCCGTAACACACTTTATATATGCTCATTGCCGCCGCCTGATCGTGAGTTTGTGTGTGTTGGCCGTTTTTTCGGCGATGGCACCGGAATCTTGGGCCCAAAAGGCGCCGGCCGGTGCCGTGCCGCAGGAGAAAGCGGCGCAAAGCGACCCGGCGCCGGATATCCAATCCCTGCTGGAGACGATCGAGGACGAGACCAAACGCAAGGAATTGATCGAGCACCTGCGCGCGTTGGCCGCCGCGCAAAAAGCCGAGGCGAAGAAAAAAGCGGCCGAGCCGGCCGTAACCGACGTTATCGGCCTCCTCTCCAAAAAGATTCAGGAGACCACGTCGAAAGTCGTCAGCGGTGCCGAAGCGGTGGCCGATGTGCCGAGGCTTTACGACTGGGCCCGCGATCAGGCGCAAAACGAGAAAACCCGCACGGTATGGCTGGCCTTCTTGATGAAAGCCTTGATCGTGCTCGGTTTCGGCGTGCTGGCCGAGTTGCTGGTGCGGTGGGTGCTGGCCAAGCATCGCCGGGCCTTGGAACTGCGGGCCCCGAAACATTGGATCGTACGCTTCATGTTTTTGTCGATGCGGGCCGTGATCGATATGGCGCCCCTGGCGGCGTTCGCCGCCGTGGTTTACGGGTTGTTGCCGTTGATCGATGCCAAGCCCATGGTGCGCGAAGCGCTGCTGGCGTTGGTGACCGCCTATTTGATCATTCATGCCACGCTGATTCTCGCACGTGTTATTCTGGTGCCGGCGGCCCCGTCGTTGCGGATTTTGCCGATCGGCAGCGAAACCGCGCATTATTTGTATATTTGGGTGCGCCGCCTGTCGTGCGTGATCGTCGCGGGCTATTTTTTGATCGTCGCCTTCCATGCCTTAGGCATGCCGACGGCGGGCCGGGAAGGGCTGCAGCAGTTTCTGGGCTTGCTCGTTGCGGCGTTGGTCGTGGTTTTCGTTCTTCAAAACCGCCGGAACGTTGCCGCGTGGATTCGCGGCGGCGGACAGGCATCGTCGTTGCCCGGCGTGGGCCAGGCGCGGACCCGGTTGGCCGATATCTGGCACGGGTTCGCCATCATTTATATTGCCGCCGTTTATGTCGTTTGGGCATTGGCGATCGAAGGCGGGTTCGCGTTCCTTTTACGCGCGACCGTCGTGACCGTGCTGGTTCTCGTCTTGTCGCGGGTGCTGATCAATGTCCTGCAGCAGGGAATTCGCCGGGGGTTTTCTTTGAACGAGGATCTGAAAAGGCGTTATCCGGGGCTCGAAAGACGGGCCAACCGGTATCTGCCCGTGCTTGTCATCATCTTCAAGACCGTGATTTATATCGTCGCGGCGTTTGCCTTGTTGGAAGCCTGGGGCGCCGACTCGTTCGCCTGGCTGGAAACGCCTTTCGGTCAGCGGGTGTTGCAGGCGGCGATCACCATCGGAATCGTTCTTGTTTTGGCGCTGCTGGTTTGGGAAATGATCAGCAACGCGATCGACCGGTATCTCAACGCGATCGACCACAGCGGCACCCCTCTGGAGCGCAGCGCGCGGATCAAAACCCTGTTGCCGTTGCTCAGGAATGTTTTGCTGATTGTTCTCGGCGTGATCGTGGTGATGATCGTTTTGACCGAGTTCGGCGTCAATATCGCGCCGCTTCTGGCCGGCGCCGGCATCGCGGGAGTCGCCATCGGGTTCGGCTCGCAGAAGCTGGTGCAGGATCTGATTACCGGTGCGTTTATTCTGTTCGAGGACACCGTTTCCGTCGGCGATGTCGTCGTGCTCGGCGATAAAGCCGGTCTGGTCGAGGCACTGTCGATCCGCTCGATCCGGTTGCGCGATCTGTCCGGCAACGTTCACACGATTCCGTTCAGTTCCGTCGACAAAGTCACCAACATGACCAAGGATTTTTCCTACTACGTGTTCGAGGTCGGCGTCGCTTATCGGGAAAACACCGACGAGGTGACGCAGGTGCTTCGGGAGATCGGCGAGGAGATGCAGGCCGACGAGGAATACGGCCGGTTGATCCTCGCGCCGCTGGACGTGCTCGGCGTCGATAAATTCGCCGACAGCGCCGTGATCATCAAGGCCCGGATCAAGACGCAGCCGATCAAGCAATGGACCGTCGGGCGTGAATTCAACCGGCGGATGAAGAACCGTTTCGATGAACTCGGAATCGAGATTCCGTTCCCCCACGTCACGCTTTATATGGGCGAGGACAAGGAAGGTGCGGCGCCGCCGGCGCATATCCGGCTGTCGGCCGAGGATATCAAGACCGTAACGGAAAAACCCGGGGGAAAACCGGAGGAACAAGCCGAGGAAAAAGCCGAGGAAAAAGCCGAGGAACGAAACCGATGACGATTTCATTGAGTCATATCGACCATGTCGTGCTCACGGTCGCCGATGTCGAGCGGACCTGCGCCTTCTACGAAGAAGCCTTGAGCATGCGCCGCGAGGAGTTCAGGCCGGGCCGGGTCGCGCTTTATTTCGGGACCTGCAAGATCAACCTGCATCCCGCCGATCACACCGTCGCCGGGCAACTGCCGGAAAAGCCGACGCCGGGATCGGCGGATTTGTGCCTGATCGCGACGACGCCGATCGAAGACGTGGTTTTGCGGTTGAAGGCCTGCGGCGTAGCCATTACCGCGGGACCGATCGAGCGCAGCGGCGCGCAGGGGTCGATCCTGTCGGTCTACTTCCGCGATCCGGACGGCAATCTGATCGAGGTCGCCAACCAAAGCGCCTCATGATCCGATCTAAAACAAGGTCGTCGCCTCGTCGAGCCAGCGCGATAACGCTTCCTCGTCGTCGGCTTCGATAACCCGCCGGGCGAGATCGAACGAAAAACCCGCGCGCGCGAGGACGCCGAGATCCTTTTGATAATATTTCTCCCGGCTGGCGCGCGGACGGTACGGCCCCAAACGGCGGCGCCGGACCAGGGCGATCGCGGCGGCGAGATCGGGCCGCGGGGTCGTTCGTTCGAGGGCGTTCACCGCCTCTTCGATCAAGGCGGCAGCGACGCCTTTTTGCCCGAGGCGGCTGCGGATCGCGCGCAGGGATTCGCCCCGGGCCAGGAACATCTCGGCGGTCCGGTGGGCGTAGCGCGTATCGTCGATCAAGCCGGCCGACTCGCAGCGGTCCAGAATGGTGTCGATGAGCGCGATACCGTCCGTTTTGTCCGTGCCGTAGGCGCGCGCGGCGCGCTCGAGGCGGCGCATCAACACGCGCCGCAGGTTGAGCCGGGAACTGGCGTAGCGTTGCAGATACCCGAGCGCGGCCTTCGTCAGCGTCGCCTCGTCGGCCCGGCGGGGCTTGGGCTTTTTCGCTTTTCGGGTCCGGTCCGACTGTCTCGCCATCCCCAAAGCATAGAGCAGATCCGGCAAAAAAACCGGCAAAAAGAAGCTGTGTGCGTGGGGGACGCACACAGCGATAGGGGGATCGTGAGGATCGGGTCGTTACCGGCTCTTTTGCGGGGTCAGGCGCAAGATTCTGATGGGGGGTTCCTCGGTTTTGAAATCATCGGCGTTGACGAGAACGAGTTTGCCCCGGCCGAAAAGGGTCGGGAAGAGACCGTAATTTAAGGCTTTAACTTACGGCGGTAATGTTTCAAAACGGTGTCCCCGATATGAAGAAGCAGGGACGGCGCGAAAAAGGTAATCGCGGAACGGCGGATCGGCGGGCGGGCATGGTGATCGACGATACCCACAATTGGCTTGGCGTGCGCACGCTCTATGCGCGCGAGGTGCGCCGGTTCTTGAAGGTCTATACCCAGACCCTGCTCGCGCCCATCGTGACGACCCTCCTGTTCATGGCGATCTTCGCGCTGGCCCTGGGGGGCGCGGTCCGCCAGGTCGCGGGCGTGCCGTTTCTCGAGTTTCTGGCGCCGGGCCTGATCATGATGGCAATTGCCCAGAACGCCTTCGCCAATACGTCGTCCTCGATCATGGTTTCCAAGGTTCAAGGCAATATCGTCGATATCCTGATGCCGCCCTTGACGGCGCACGAGTTGACGCTCTGCATGGTCATGGGCGGCGCGACCCGGGGCGTGCTCGTGGGCCTGCTGGTTGCCCTCGCCATGAGTGCGGTCGTTCCCTTTCAACTTCACCATATCGGGTTTATGGCGTTTCACGCCGTCATGGCATCGATCATGCTGTCGAGCCTCGGACTCATCGCGGGTATCTGGGCCGACAAGTTCGATCAGATGGCCGGCGTCACCAACTTCGTGATCACGCCGCTGGCGTTTCTGTCGGGCACTTTCTACTCCATTCAACGGCTGCCCGAGGCCGTTCAGATCGCGGCGCATCTCAATCCGTTTTTTTACATGATCGACGGTTTCCGCTACGGCTTTATCGGCCACGCCGACGGATCGCTGACGGCCGGCATCGTCGTGCTCTCGGGCTTTAATCTGGCGCTGTGGGCGGTGTGCTACCGGATGTTCAAAACCGGCTATAAGCTGAAAAGCTGATCGGGCCCAAACCCGGGATAAGGGAGTCCCGGTTTCAACGAGCCACTTCGGCTTGAACCGTGCCCTTATAGGGGTGGGGATGGGAATGGCGAATCGTCTAAAAGACTGGGCGCGCGCGATCAAGCGGAATATTCACGCACTGTACTTGGCGAGCCGCGATCCCCGTGTTCCGTGGTACGCCAAGGCGGTCGCCGTCGTCGTCGTAGGCTATGCGCTCTCTCCGATCGATCTCATTCCCGATTTCATCCCGGTCTTGGGGTATCTGGACGATCTGATCCTGCTGCCGCTCGGTATTCTGCTGGTCATTCGGTTGATCCCGCCGGCGATCATGGCGGAGCACCGCGCCGCGGCCGTCGCGGCACGGGATTGCCCGGTAAGCCGCGTGGCGGCGGTCGTGATCGTTTGCCTCTGGGCGGCGGCCGTCGTGGCGACGGGATGGGTCATCCTGCGCTATTTCGAGTCTTGAAATTAGAACCGCGCCGCACCCGGTTTAAGGCCGCCGTTGACAAGCTCCTGTAACCCCCTGATAATACCCCGCTTTCCGTGACGGGGCCGGCACCTGGGCCGGCCTCACGCGTTTCAGGAGAGCATCGTGATCCAAGCCGTCATGCCCACGTACGATCGGGCCGACCTGACCTTCGTCAAGGGGGAAGGCATGTACCTGTTCGACCGGGACGGCCGGCGGTATCTGGATTTCGGCGCCGGCGTCGCCGTGGCCGCGCTCGGCCATTGCCATCCGCATCTGGTCGAGACCCTGCGGCTCCAGGCCGACACCCTGTGGCATTGCTCCAATCTGTATCACATCCCCGATCAGGAGCGCTTGGCGCAACGGTTCGTGGACAACACGTTCGCCGATTCGGTCTTTTTCGCCAATTCGGGCGCCGAAGCGGTCGAGTGCTGCCTGAAAATGGCCCGGCGCTATCACGACGAAAACGGCGCGCCGGAGCGCTATCGGATCGTCACGTGCGACGGCGGCTTCCACGGCCGCACGCTGGCGACCATCGCCGCCGGCGGCCAGGAAAAAATCCTCAAAGGGTTCGATCCGGTGGTCGACGGTTTCGATCATGTCGCGTTCGGCAATTTGAACGAAATGCGCGCCGCGATCACGGGCGAAACGGCGGCCATTTTGGTCGAGCCGGTTCAAGGCGAGGGCGGCATCCGCCCGGCCGACGTCGAGTACCTGAAAAGCCTGCGCACGATCGCCGACGAATTCGGCATTTTGCTGATCTTCGACGAAGTGCAGACCGGCATGGGCCGGACCGGCACGTTGTTCGCCTACGAATGGGCCGGCGTCGCGCCCGATGCCTTGGCGGTCGCGAAAGGCCTCGGCGGCGGTTTCCCCGTCGGCGCGTGCCTGGCGGTCGAGAAGGCGGCGAAGGCCCTGGGGCCGGGCAGCCACGGCTCGACCTTCGGCGGCAATCCGCTGGCGATGGCGGTGGCCAATGCGGTTCTCGACGTGATGCTGGCGCCCGGGTTTTTCGAAAGCGTCGACGGGGTGGCCGAGCTGTTGTGGCGGCGGGTGCGCGGCGTCGCCAAGAAGTATCCGAAAATCATCGCCGAGGTGCGCGGCGTCGGGCTGATGATCGGACTTAAATGCGTGATCGCCAATACGGTTCTGATCAAGAAGCTTCAGGAGCACGGCCTGCTGGCGATCGGCGCGGGGGATAACGTCGTGCGTTTCATCCCGCCGCTGATCATCGAGGAACGCCATGTCGAGGAAGGCATGGCGATTTTGGATAAGAGCCTTGCCGAATTGGCGAAGGATGCGGCCTGAGATGTCGAACGCGCCGAAACATTTTCTGGATATCGACCGGTTCGACGAAGAAACCTTGCGTGAAATCATCGAGCGGGGCGTTGCCTTCAAGAACGGCAAAAGGAACGGCCGGCCCCTGTCGGGCAAAACGCTCGTGATGATTTTCGAGAAGCCGTCGACGCGCACGCGGGTTTCCTTCGACGTCGGCATGCAGCAGTTGGGGGGAATCGTCGTCGTGTTGGGCGAGGCGGATTCCCAGTTGGGCCGGGGCGAAACCATCGCCGATACGGCCCGGGTGCTGTCGCGCTACGGCGATGCCATCATGATCCGCACGGACGATCCGCAAAAGCTTCAAGACCTGGTCGAGTTCGCCGGCATCCCCGTCATCAACGGTTTGACCGACGATTCCCACCCGTGTCAGGTGATGGCGGATATCATGACGTTCGAGGAGCACCGCGGGCCGATCACCGGCAAGGTGGTCGCGTGGAGCGGGGACGGCAACAACGTGGCGGCCTCGTGGATTCACGCCGCCGTGCGGCTCGGATTCACGCTGCGCTTGGCGTGTCCGAAACGATTTCAGCCGCGTCCCGATCTGCTGACCTGGGCACAAGCCGAACACGGCGACGTTTCGGTCGTCGGCGATCCGGCGGCCGCGGTCGAGGGCGCGGATTTGGTGCTGACCGACGTTTGGGTTTCCATGGGAGACGAGGACGCCGAGACGCGCCAGCGGCTGCTGTCGGCCTATCAGGTCAACGACGCCTTGATGGCGCAGGCCAAGCCGGACGCGCTGTTCATGCATTGCCTGCCGGCGCACCGCGGCGAGGAAGTGACGGCGTCGGTCATCGACGGGCCGAACGCGGTGGTGTGGGACGAGGCCGAAAACCGGCTTCATGTTCAAAAAGGCATCCTCGATTGGTGCCTGTCCTGACCGCAATACCCCGGTTTTTGGGGCTTGCCCGCGTTTAACCCTTTCTCAACCCGTCTTCGTCACTCTAGGGTAGATCATGATCCGGTCTAGAATTTCCAGGTTTCTCGGGAGGAAAAGGGAAGCGGCCATGAGAGTATGGTTAAGCGTATTGGTGTTTGCCGGGCTGCTCGTCACGCCGGCCTTGGCGAACGCGCAATCGGGAACCAACGAGCAGTCGGGGCGGAGCGGGCAGCCGCTGTCGGTTTTTTGCAACGTCGCCCCGGAGTTGAGCACGCAGCGCAGCGATTCCGTGGATAACTGGGTGCGCATCTGCTCGTTGTGGTTGCCCTATAACTGCCAGGCCAAGGGCGCGGCCCCCGGCGGCAAAAAAGTCCGGTTCGATCCGTCGGCCCCCGGTTTCAGGCTGATCGGTTCCGCCCCGGCCCCTGTATCTGTTCCCGGCCCCGGCCCCGACCCCGACGGAGCGGCATTGCCGTAATCGGACACGGCCGGACTTAATTTCGGCCACCGCCTTGAAGAGCGTCGGCGGCTCGTGGCAGTATAAGGCCATCATGCGAAAAATTTTCTCCCGTTCTATCGTGATCCTCGCGTTGGCCCTGGGCGTTCCGGGCCTTGCCGGGTGCGGAACCGACGTACAGGTCCAGAAGCTGCCGGAACTGACCTTCGCTCATCTCGGCGCGATCGAGCTCAACGTGGCGCGGCTCGATGTCGTTTCGCGCTACCAGGCTCCGATGAAGCGGCCGAACGTGGATCATCTTGTTCCTGTGTCGCCGCTGACCGCCATGAAACGATGGGCGCAAGATCGGATCAAGCCCGCCGGACGGTCGGGGGCCGTGACGTTCACGGTGCACCAAGCCAGCGTGATCGAAGAGAAACTCAAAATGAAGTCAGGGGTCACCGGCACGTTCACCACGCAACAATCCGAACGTTATACCGCCCGGGTCGAGGCGACCTTGGAAGTGTTCGATCAGGCGGGGCAGCGGCGCGGTTTCGCAACGGCGAACGCGGTACGCTCGCAGACCTTGCGCGAGGACGCCTCGCTGAACGCGCGCGAGAAAATGTGGTTCGGACTTGTCGAGGAGTTGATGCAGGAGTTCGACAAGGCGATGACTAAGAACATCAAGACTCATCTCGTCAATTGGGTCATGTAATCTCGCCGTTTATGTCGTTACGACGCGTTCGTCAGGCAATCCTTCAGGTTTTTCGCGAGGCCGTTCAGCAGTAAAAAATACATGTCCGGGCCGGCGGCGAGTTTCGCGCCGAGCGGATCGAGCACGCCGGATTTGGCCGGTGTCCCCCCGATAATGGTTTTGACCAAGGCCGGTTCGAATTGCGGCTCGGCGAAAACGCATCGGATGCCGTGCGAGAGCAGTTTGGCGCGGATTTCGGAGAGCCGTTTGGCGCCGGGCTTGCGGGCTTCGTGGGTGGAGATCGACCCTGCCGCGTTGAGCCGGTGATCGCGCTCGAAATACTGATAGGCATCGTGGAAAACAAAATAGGGTGTGCTGCGCACCGGTGCGAGTTGCGTATCGATGGCGCGGAACGTCGAATCGATGCGGGCGATGACGCCTTGGCCGTTTTTGCGGTAGCGCGCGGCATTGGGCGGGTCCTTCTTGCTCAGCGCGGTTACGGCCGTGCGCACGATCGCTTTGGCGTTGTCGCGGCCGAGCCAGATGTGCATATCGTAAACGCCGTGGGCCTGCTCGGTTTGCGTTTTGTCGTGACCGTGACCGGGGGCCTCGTCATCGACATGCGCGTCCCACGGGCCGCCTTCGCGGGATTTCAAAAGCCGGATTCCGGGCGTACCGCTGAGCTTGACGACAATCGCCTTGCGGCCGAGGGAGTGGAGCGGTTTTTGCAGGAACGTCTCCATCGAATCGCCGACCCAAAAAATGAGATCGGCCCGGCTGAGAAGCCGGGCTTCCGAGGGACGGAGGGAATAGGCATGAGGCGAGGCGCCGCCGGCGATCAGGACGGACGGCGATCCGATGCCGGTCATCACGCCGACGATCAGGGAATGAAGCGGCTTGATCGACGCAACCACGGTGGGCGCTTCGGCGCTTGCCGGGGCGGGCGTCCAGAGAACGGCTGACAAAAGGACGGCTGCTTTCACCGCCGTGCGCCGCCTTGCGGTATAAGGCTGAGGCATGCGAGTCATCCTTTCCGGATAGTTACGTTATATCATTGCTTTACCTGAGGCAGCTAATGATATAACGTAACACTATGGCGGGTGTCAAACGGGGAAATCCGATGGTCAAAACGGCGAAGAACGAGGTCTTGGAGCCCTTTCACGAAACCCGGCACGATCACGCGCATTGTATCGGCGAGGCGTTGGCGTCGGCGGATCAGCTCTGCCTAGACGCCGGCGTGCGCCTGACGCCGTTGCGCCGGCGGGTTCTCGAAATGGTGTGGCAGAGTCACGAGCCGGTCGGGGCGTACGATCTGCTCGATCGGTTGCGCCATGAACGGCGCCGGGCGGCGCCGCCGACGGTCTACCGGGCGCTCGATTTTCTGCTCGAGCAAGGGCTCATTCACCGTATCGAATCCTTGAACGCTTATGTCGGGTGCGGCGAACCGCACGATCGGCACGGCGGCCAATTCCTGATTTGCCGCGATTGCGGTTCGGTCGCGGAATTGAACGACGGCGATATCGCCGATACCGTCGTTTCGAAGGCGCGCCGTCAGGGATTTCACGTGCAGCGGCAAACGATCGAAATTCTCGGGTTGTGCCCGAATTGCGGCAAGAAAGCCGGGGCGATTCATGCAGGCTGAACACCTAACCGGCGTGCCTTTGGTGGAAGCCAAGGACATTACGATGCGTTTCGGCAATATTCTGGCCATCGACCGCATCTCGCTGGCGATTCGCGCAGGCGAGATCGTGACCCTGATCGGGCCGAACGGTTCGGGCAAGACCACGCTGGTGCGGATCATCCTCGGGCTGCAGGCGCCGACGTCGGGTACCGTAACGTGTCGGAAATACGTCCGGGTCGGTTATGTGCCGCAGCATTTCTCTATCGATGAAACACTGCCCCTGACGGTCCGGCGGCTGTTGCGCCTGTCCGCCGATCATACCCGTGGGCGATCCCGCGCCATTCTCGAGGAAATCGGCATTCGTTACGTGCTCGATCAACCCGTGCACGGTCTTTCCGGCGGCGAACTGCGCCGGGTACTGCTGGCGCGCGCGCTGTTGCGCGAGCCCGATCTGCTGGTCCTGGACGAACCGACGGCCGGCGTCGATGTCGCGGGCCAGGCGGAACTTTACGAACTGATCCGGGCCTTGCGCGATAAACGGCAGTGCGGCGTGCTCATGGTTTCGCACGATCTTCATCTGGTGATGGCGGCGACCGACCGCGTGATCTGCGTCAATCACCACATTTGTTGCGAGGGACGTCCCGAGACGGTCAGCCGGGCGCCGGAATATCTGGCCTTGTTCGGCGATCAGGCGGCCAGGACCCTGGCGGTTTACGCTCATGCCCACGATCACCGTCACGATGTCGCGGGTCATCCCGTGCGGGACGATGTCGCGGGTCATCCCGTGCGGGACGATGACTCCGATCCCGCTTCCGACCGCGACGATCAGGCGAAACCGGCATCCGAACAGGTCCGCCATGGATGATTTTCTTGTGCGCGCGCTTGTCGCCGGCGTCGGCGTCGCGCTCGTCGCCGGACCGGTCGGGTGCTTCATCGTCTGGCGGCGCATGGCCTATTTCGGGGCGACCTTGGCGCACGCGGCGTTGCTCGGGGTCGCGCTGGGGTTTCTGTTCGAAGTCAGTTTGACCATCGGCATCATCGTCGTGTGCGTCGGCATTTCCCTGCTGTTGGCGGCCTTGCAGTATCAGCGCCGGCTGGCGACCGATACCCTGCTCGGAATCCTGGCCCACGGCGCGTTGGCCGCCGGATTGGTCGTGCTCGCGTTCATGAAATCGCTGCGGGTCGATCTGATGGCGTATCTTTTCGGCGACATACTGGCCGTCGACACGTTGGATATCGTTTGGATTTACGCCGGTGGCATCGGCTGCCTGATCGCGTTGGCGTGCATCTGGTCGCGCCTTTTGAGCATGACCGTGCATGAGGACTTAGCCAAGGTCGAAGGCGTGAACGTGACCTTGATCCGGCTGATCTACATGCTGTTGATCGCCGTCGTCGTCGCCGTCGGCATGAAAATCGTCGGCATGTTGCTGATTATTTCGATGCTGATTATTCCGGCGGCCGTTGCCCGGCGTTTCGCCGCGACGCCCGAGCAGATGGCGGCGCTGGCCAGTCTGATCGGCATTGTCGCCGTGGGCTTGGGGCTGTTTTCGTCGTTGCGCTGGGATACCCCGGCCGGGCCGACCATCGTGGTGGTGGCGACGCTCTTGTTCTTCCTGTCGCTTGCGGTGCCGGCCTTGCGATCCCGCAAGAGCAGGACATCGTCGTAAGCAACAAAAGCGTTACGATTGCGTTGCCGTCCAATCGGCGACCTTGCGCAGAAACGCGAGGCAGGCGTCGACCTGCGACAGCTCGATGAACTCGTTAGGCTGATGGGCCTGCGCCGGGCTGCCCGGCCCGCAGACGACGGAGGGAATGCCGGCTTCTTGAAATTGGCCGGCCTCGGAAGCGAACGGCACCGAAATGCACCGGTTTTGCCCGCTGAGCGCCAGCACGATGTCTTCCGCCGGCGACCCCGGCTGCGGGATCAACGGCGGCGCCCGGTGGCGCTGTTCCGTGGTGACGGCGATCTGGGGGTCGTCTTGCCCGGCGCCCGATTTCATGGCGGGCAGAAGATCGCTTTCGACGAAAGCCCGCAGGCGGCTCGGCGCTTCGCCCGGGTCGTCGTGCGGCAGGGAGCGGCAGTCCCAATCCACGTAGCAGTGTTCGGCGACGATATTGGTTGCCGCACCGCCGCGGATGCGCCCGATATTGATGGTGGTGTGGGCCGGATTGAGCGGGTCGTGGTCCCGGATGCCGGTACGGTCGCGCATTTCGTCGGCGAGCGCTTCGAGAAAGCCGATGCACTTTGCGGCCTGGGTAATGGCGTTGACGCCGCGCGCCGGAATCGAGGAGTGCGCGGGCTTGCCGATAACATGGGTCGTGTAGGAACGGACTTCTCTATGGGCGTTCGCGACTTTCATCTCGGACGGTTCGCCGATGACGGCCAGCAACGGTTTGGGGAGGTCTTTCAAAAGGCGCTCGAGCAAATACGGCGCGCCGAGGCAGCCGACTTCCTCGTCGTAGGAAAACGCGAAATAAATCGGCACTTTCGGCGATTTCGCGAGGAATTCCGGAACCAGCGCGAGCGCCAGCGCGATGAAGCTTTTCATGTCGGTGGTGCCGCGCCCGTAAAGCTTGCCGTCCTTTTCGAGTACCGTAAACGGATCGGACTCCCAGGCCTGGCCTTCGACGGGAACGACGTCGGTATGCCCCGACAGAACGATTCCGCCGGGCCTGATCGGGCCGAGTGCCGCGATCAGGTTCGCCTTGGTCTTGTCTTCGTTGAAAACGAGCGTGGACTCGATCCCGAAGCCGTCGAGATAATCGGCGATGTATTCGATCAGGGCGAGGTTGGATTTCGACGACACCGTGTCGAATTCGATCAATCGGCGGATACTTTCGATCGGTGTCGGGGGAGCATTCGTCATAAAATTTTAACCGCGCCAGAAGGGCCGGGTGAACAACACGATAACGGTAAACAATTCGAGCCGGCCCAGCAACATGCCGGCGACCATCATCCATTTACCGAGATCGGGCACGGATTGAAAGGTGCTTGCCGGTCCGACGACCGGGCCGAGCGCCGGTCCGACGTTCGAGATCGACGTCGCGGCCGCGGAAACGGCGGATAGGAAATCGAGACCGACCATGCCGAGTCCGATGGTCAACAAGGCAAAACAGATACCGAAGACGAAAAAGAAGCTGAGAACGGAAACGATAACCTCGTCGGGGATGGGGCGGCGATTGTAATGGGGAATGGAAACGCCGTGAGGCTGTAACAGGTGATGAATCTGCGTGCGCGCGGCCGCATAGAGAACCTGAAATCGGAAAATCTTGATGCCGCAGGTCGTCGAGCCCGCGCAGCCGCCGATGAACATGATAAAGAAGAATACCGGCAAGGCGAAACTGCCCCACAGGCCGAAGTCGGCGGTGGCATATCCGGTGCCAGTGATGATCGAGACGATATTGAACGAGGCGAAGCGCAACGCCCGTGCCGGTTCCAGACCGTTGACATACCAAAGCCAGCCGGCCGCCGCCAGAACGGCGAACGTGACAATGGAGAAAAACCATTGGACCTGAGAATCGCGAAACAGGGCCTGTCCGTTGCCCTGCAGCATCTTCAGATACAGGATAAACGGCAGGGCGCCGACCAACATGCCGACAGTGGCGATGAATTCGATGGTCGCATCGTTGAAGTGGCCGAAGGAGGCATCGGATGTCGAAAAACCGGCGGTGGCGATGGTCGTCATGGCATGCGCGACCGCCTCGAAACCGCTCATTCCGGCCAGCCAATAGGCGGCGGCGCACAGAGTGGTCAGGACGAGATAGATGACGCCGATGGCACCGGCGACCTGAGCCGCGCGCGGCAGGGCCTTGTCGGATTGATCCGACGATTCCATTCGAAAAAGCTGCATGCCGCCGACCCGCAGGATCGGGAAGACGGCGATCGCGGTCACGATGATGCCGATTCCGCCGATCCACTGCAGCAGGGCGCGCCAGAGCAAGATACCGCGCGGCGCCGAATCGAGTTCGGTGACGACCGTCGAGCCGGTCGTCGTAATGCCCGACATCGCTTCGAAGAAGGCATCGGTGAAGCTGAGCTTCAATTCGGAATACATAAAGGGAATGGAGGCGAACAGCGTCATGGCGACCCAACTTAACGTCGTCATGAGAAATGCTTGGCGTGTCGATAACCGCGTCCGCGGGGTCCGCGATGTCAGCGCCATGGCGACGCCGACGAACAGAGTCATGCAGGCGGACACCACAAAGACTTGCCAATCGTCGTGTCCGGTCAGGGCGTCGATGAGCGCCGGCAGGAGCATGACGACGGCCAACATGGCTAACATAACGCCGATGACGAGGAAAATAGGTCTGTAATCCGCCACCGACTCAGCCCCTGTTTGCCGCCGTTGCGTTTCCTGCTGTGCGGTTGTTCATGGATGAGACCGATGCGATAAAATGCGGCGCGTTAAGCCGATCAAGCGAAGTCGCCGTCGCCGCCGGAGGAATTTCCGATCATTGCCAGAAACTCGCGGCGCGTCGACTCGTTGTCCCGGAAGGCACCGAGCATGCGGCTGGTTACCATAGTAACGCCGTGTTTGTGGACGCCCCGGGTCGTCATACATTGGTGAGCCGCCTCGATCACGACGGCAACGCCATAAGGCTGCAGCACCGTATCGAGGGCGTTGGCGATCTGGGCCGTCATTTTTTCCTGAATCTGCAATCGTTTGGCGTAGGCCACGACAAGCCGGGCCAGTTTGCTGATCCCGACGACACGCTTGCGCGGCAGATAGGCAATATGCGCCTTGCCGAGGATAGGCGCCATGTGGTGTTCGCAGTGCGATTCGAAACGGATATTGCGCAATAACACCATTTCGTCATATCCCTCGACTTCCTCGAACGTTCGTTGGAGGATCTCTTCGGGGTCCGCTTCATAGCCTTCGAAAAACTCCCGATAGGAGTCGACGACTCGCGCGGGGGTGTCTTTCAAGCCTTCGCGATCGGGGTCGTCGCCGGCCCAAAGAATCAGGGTCCGGACGGCTTCCTCGGCCTGTTTGCGTGTCGGTTGCGTATCGGCGCTTTTCTTGACCACGCTGAGGGATTTCTGCTTATCCACGGTATTCTCCGTTTAGCATCCACGTTTAAGCGTATTATGGACCAAAAGGCGAAGTTCTGCCTATACGGGCGTTTTTTATCCGGTAAACCGTTGAAAATCAGCGGGCTTACGCGTGCATCGGACGATCAGTGCAATTGGCGCTTTTGGTGGGGGCTATCAAGCGAAAAGGCGGGGACCTTCGCATCGAATTCCTCGCCGTCTTCGGAAATCATCTGGTATGCACCGACCATAAATCCGGATGGCGTGGGCAAGGGAGTCCCGCTGGTGTATTCGAACGACTCGCCCGGGGCGAGCACCGGTTGTTCCCCGACGACGCCTTCCCCCCGGACTTCCTGGCTGTTGCCGGTTTCATCGGTAATCGACCAAAATCGGTTCAGTAATTGCACGGTCCGATTGCCGTTGTTTTCGATGCGGACGTGATAGGCCCATACATACAGGTTGTCGTCGGGCGAGGACTGATCAGCCAGGTAGTAGGCCCGTACCTGTATCGTGATCGCCCGAGTCGTTTCGGAAAAAAATGCCGTTTCTCGTTCGCCTCGGTTCAGCACGGAAGCCTCTTAAAAATTGCGCTCGGGGTGTTTAGCTCGGGCACCCGGGATCAACGATTGAAATGTCGGTTATTTTCACCGGCGTTTCAAGCCATCAATTCGAGGCGCATTCGTGCGGCCTCGACGGTCTCGGCCTCAAATGTTTGGTGCCGGACCGACAATGATGTCGACGCGCCGGTTCCGCGATTCCGGGGATCCATCGGGTGTCACGATCCTGGGACGGTTATCGCCGAAGGCTTCGATATCGATTTTCTCCGACAGAATGCCGCGTTCGAGAAACGCTTTACGCACGGCCTCGACCCGTTGACGGGAGAGTGCCATGTTATAAGAGGAAGAACCGGATTTATCGGCATGGCCGGCGGCGAATATCCGAATTTGCCGGCCGTGCCGGGCAATGTCGATGGCGGCGTCGAGCGCTTCTTGCGCAGCGCCGTTCAACCGGTTGCTGTCGAAATCGAACAACACCACGAAAGCACGGGTTTCGGGTTTAGCGGCATTTCGATCGGTTGTTAAATTCGATTGTAGAATAGATCCTTGCGGCGCCGTCGGTGCGCCCACTTCGAACGTCGCTGCAAATCGCTTCACGGAGGCGTTTTTTGCCAGCACCGGCAGGTGATCGGCGTGCCGAGCCGGCGAATCGGGTGCGGGAAACGGCAGGGGGTCGAGAGTCAGAAAGGCGAACTCCGCCATCAAAAATCCGATGAGAATCAGTGTGCGCGACAATGTCATCGTGCGGCCTCATGTATTGGACCGTTCGGTCGGTTTTCCCTAAAAGGGCCGGATTTTTAACGCTAGAAAGGATTTGTGGCCAAAATACGTCAAGCCGGACGGCGGTTCGTAGGCGGAGTCGAAAATCGGCAGGTGTGTCGTTTCGGCAACACATCGGCATTAATTCTTATGGGGGCTAGCCGGATGTATATTTAAGGCATAAGTTTGAACGCGCTATCATAACAATTGCAAACTTTCGAGGGTATTCGATCATGCTGAAACGCCGTTTCGCGTTTGTTCTTGCCTTCGCCTTGGCATTGCCGTTTGTCATGCCGACAACCGTCCAAGCCGGTGAAGGATTTTATCTCGGCCTCGGTGCCGGCGCCGTGTTTCCCGAAGATTCGGACGTCACGGGAACAGGCGTGAACGTTACCACCGAATTCGACACCGGTTATTCGGTAATCGGCGCGCTCGGTTACGCATACCGCAATGGGTTTCGCAGCGAGTTCGAACTCGGCTACCGGGATGTCAACATCGACTCGGTATCCGGCGTGACGACGGGCTCCGGCGACGTCGGTCTTTTCAGTTTCATGGCCAACGGGTATTACGATTTTAGAAATAAGTCCGCTTGGACGCCGTATCTCGGCCTCGGTATCGGTGGCGCTAAAGTCAGCGCCGATGCCGTTTCGCCGATTTCAGGATCGGTTATGGACGATTCGGATTTGGTTTTCGCTTATCAGGGCATAGCGGGCGTAACTTACGACATCAACGAACAACTCAGCATGTTTGCCGATTACCGGTATTTCCGCACGATGGATCCGGACTTCACGCTGCAGAGCGGCACGGATGTCGAGTCGGAATACGCCGATCACCGAGTCATGGTCGGCTTGCGCTGGTTTTTCAATGCACCCAAAAAACCGATGGCGAAGCCGATGCCGGTCAGCGAGCCTGCACCCGCACCCGCACCGAAAGCGGCGCCGGCACCCGCGCCCGCGCCGAAACCGCAGGTTTCGATTCCCCGCACTTTCCTGGTTTTCTTCGATTGGAATAAGGCCGACCTGACCAAGGAGGCCCAGGATATCGTCAATTCGGCGGCGGATTTCGCTAAAAAGGGCAATATCGTGCGGATCGTTGCGACCGGCCACGCCGACCGGTCCGGCCCCGACAAATACAATATGGGATTGTCCCAGCGCCGCGCCGACTCGGTCAAGGCGGAGTTGATCCGTCGCGGGATTTCGGCGAACGGGATAGCCGTTCTCTGGAAGGGCGAACGCGAGCCGTTGGTCGCGACGAAAGACGGCGTTCGCGAGCCGCAAAATCGGCGGGTCGAGATCGTCCTCAAGTAACCCCGGTTAAAGGTTCTGAAATCAAACGAGCCCCGGACGGCATCGCTGTCCGGGGCTAAATTTTTGGCGCTTGGAAATAAATTCGGAAACTATTGACTGCGGTTTGCGGCGCGGAAATCCGGCTGACATGCCGCGATTCCGTGAGAGCCGGCAATGGGCAGGCTGCTTGCCAGGGCCGTGACGGCACCGTTGCCGGCGCCGAGAACGCGGGAGAAAAGCACCTGGGCATCGGTGCAATAGGTGTCGCCTGCCGCGATTCGCGCCGCGGATTCATCATTCGCCAAACGGGTGACGAAACGATTGAGATGATGTCGGGCCGATTTGCCGTAGGCCCGGTGGAACAGGCGGCGCAGGGTGTGGCCATGGGGGACCAGTTCGGCGCGAAATCTTTGTACGAAGGTGTTGTAATGGGGCTTGGCGTTGCAGGAGAGCGCGGCAACCATCAGGCGGGTTTGCAGAACCCGGACATCCAAGGCTTGTTGTTCCGTCGGCGACGGACACATCATCGAATACGCCGGCGTTATCTGCGCAAAGACCGCCACCGCCGTGACCATGGCGATGCAAGCCGATGTTTTTTTTCGGTTTCCTGTCGACAACCCCTTGTCCCCCTAGATGTTTCCCCAAACCGTTTTCTAGGTCGTTGAATGGCCCCATAGTGCCAGCATTCGGCGCAAACGGCAAGACCGGGGTATTTCCGATAAATCCTGATCCGATCTAATCCGGGCTGCAGGAGGCACCGCCGAGAACGCAGAATTTGGCGCAATGGGGGTGGTTCAGCTTGACCGGTGCCGCCGCGTCCGAAAGGGCCGGGCCGAGTTCGAAAGCCGGATCGTACGGCAACAGGGTACAGGGAACCACGGTAGGGGTCTCGGCCCCTTTGCGTTTGATGACCATGCGCGAGGTCGCGCACATCATCATGGCCGGTTCGATTCCGAGAATTTCCCAACATGAGGCAGTGATCTCGGGCACGTCTTCCTTGGCGTCCATTTCCGGAAAAATCACGATACGCGCCGGATCGTCGGCATCGACGGGAATTCCCAGCCGGGTAAACAAATCGGCATATCCCCGCCGTGCATCGGCTTCCGTTTCGGTCCAGCAGGCGCGCCCGGCAACGGCGAGTGAAAACCCGTTTTCGGCAAGCCACCGCAGGCCCTCGATCATCGGCTCCCAGGTATTTTGGCCGCGAATGTCCTCGTGCTTTTCGCGTGTATGGTGATCGATCGAAACGCGCAGCCGCAAAGCGTCGCCGTAAGTCTCGCGCAGGCGCAGCAGGTCGGCGCGCTTGTGGGCCATCGGTTTCATCGCGTTCGTCAGCACCAAAACCCGAAACCCCCGTTCGAGCGCGTCGCCGATCATGACCGGCAGCTCCGGATTCATGAACGGTTCGCCGCCGGTAAAGGCGATTTCCTCGACCGGCAGACCGGCGTGCGCGATTTCATCGAGATAGCGGCGGACCTCGCGCCGGGTGAGATAGACGAGGCTGTCGTTGGTCGGACTTGAGTCCATATAGCAATTACGGCATGTGATGTTGCAGAGGCTGCCGGTATTGAACCACAGGGTTTTCAAGCGGGTCAGGGCCACGACCGCCCGCGTTTGGCCGTCGGCGGTCGTGTCGGGATCCCGGAATTTGAGCGG
The DNA here is from genome assembly GCA_040904505.1 of Rhodospirillales bacterium. GTDB lineage: Bacteria > Pseudomonadota > Alphaproteobacteria > Rhodospirillales > CALINB01 > CALINB01. Next base: position 33,927 of record JBBDTH010000017.1, read on the forward strand.
GTCCAAGGGTTTCTTAGCGGCGTGTTTCGCGCTCGGCATGATGGTGCTTTCGAGGCTCGCGTTTCACAAGGCCGGAGTCTGAAAATAAACCATTGGTTTTGTTACCCTATTGGCCCCGATCCCGCCAAGTAATATAGTCGTGATGGTTTTCGGCGCTCAAGCTCCGAGAGCGGATCTTGGCGCTTGGCGGCGGTGCGGTCTTAGATGATACTGGGACGATACCGGGACGATATCGGCGCCGACCGGCCCGCGGGCGTAGTTCAATGGTAGAACGAAAGCTTCCCAAGCTTTAGACGTGGGTTCGATTCCCATCGCCCGCTCCAAAATCTCCCCCTTTGATTTCATTGCCGTCCTGGTCCCGAAACGGAAACACCATCGTTTCTTCGACCTCCGCGGCCGGTTCGCCACGCGGGTCCAATTCGGTTGCGAACGGCGTCGTGCGCGGGACCGGTTGAAACGGCGCTTGCTCGTCGATGGGCGGGGCCGCGCGCTGGGTTTGGCGCCATTGGGCGTAAAGCCCGGTTGCGAGGCCGATTGCCGCGATGAAGCCGAACAGCCCGAGCGGACCGACAAGGCTTATAACACCGGCGGCGGCCAGCGGCCCGCACGCGGAGCCGACGCCGTAGGCCAGGATCAAACCCGCACTGGCCGGCATGAGGTCGACCGGGTCGATATGGTCGTTGGCGTGGGAAACGCACAAAGGATAAAGCGTGAAAAGCGCGCCGCCGAGAAACGGCGCCATTACCAGAAGCCCGAAGGCCGTCCACAACGACAGGCCGATGACCGCAAGCGAAACGGCGCAGATGGCAAACGCGACTGCGATGATGACCTTCCGGCGGTCGTACCGGTCCGACAATTTGCCGATGGGCCACTGCAACAGCAGCCCGCCGAGAACCGTATAGGCCATGAATTGCGAGGTGCCGGCGGTGTCCAGGCCCATCTTGGTCGTGAAGAACGGCGCAAGACCTTAAAACGCCCCGAGAATAATGCCCGCCGCCGCGGCGCCGCCGATGCCGAGCGGCGAAATCTCGTGAAGCTTCTTGATGTTGAACGGCGTGTACGTCGGCAGGGCGGGCGGCACGATGCGCGCCGTGGCGACGGGCACGGCCGCCAGGGAAACCAAAATGGCGATCAGGGCATAGAGGGCGAAACCGCTCGGGTCGGGGATGTTCAACAGAAGCTGGCCCAGGCTGATGCCGACGTAGAGCGTGATCATGTAAAGCGACATCACTTCGCCGCGCTGCTCTTGGGTGGAGCGTTCGTTGAGCCAGCTTTCCGTGCACATATAAAGCCCGGCCAGGCAAACGCCTTGAACGACCCGTAATCCGAACCAGAAGTAGGCGTCGAACAGGAAAGGGTGGCTCAGGATCGACGCGGCGAGAACCGCCATGAAGGCCGTAAAGGCGCGGATATGTCCGACCCGGACGATGAGATGCCGGCCGACGTAAACGCCCGCGACCAAGCCGCAAAAAAAGCCGGACATGATCATGCCGACGACCATGGAGCTGCTGCCGGCCTGGGTCAGCCGCAGGGGCAGTAGAATGCCGAGCAGGCCGTTGCCGATCGACATGAGGGCCATGCCGAGAAGCAGGGCGCCGACGGAAGCGATGACGTTGGTCACGATGAACCTTGTGCGGTCATTCTATTAAAACGTCACGACGCTGCGGATCGATTTGCCGTCGTGCATCAGGTCGAAAGCCTTGTTGATCTCTTTCAGCGGCATGGTGTGGGTGATCAGGTCGTCGATGTTGATTTTGCCGTCCATATACCAATCCACGATTTTGGGCACGTCCGTTCGGCCTTTCGCGCCGCCGAACGCGGTGCCTTTCCAAACGCGGCCGGTGACCAGTTGAAACGGCCGGGTGCTGATTTCCTGTCCGGCGCCGGCGACACCGATGATCACGCTTTCGCCCCAGCCCTTGTGGCAGCACTCCAGCGCCTGGCGCATGGTTTTCACGTTGCCGATGCATTCGAAACTGAAATCGGCGCCGCCGTCGGTTAGGTCGACGATCGCTTTAACGACATTGTCTTCTTTCGAGGCGTCGATGAAGTCGGTCATGCCGAATTTCTCGGCCAGCACCCGTTTGTCCGCGTTGAGATCGACGCCGATGATTTTATTCGCGCCGACCAGCCGGGCCCCTTGAATAACGTTGAGGCCGATTCCGCCGAGGCCGAACACGGCGACGTTGGCGCCCGGCGTGACCTTCGCGGTATTGATGACGGCGCCGAGGCCGGTCGTCACGCCGCAGCCGATATAACAGACCTTGTCGAACGGCGCGTCGGCGCGGATTTTGGCGAGCGCGATTTCCGGCACCACCGTGTAATTCGAAAACGTCGATGTGCCCATGTAATGAAACAATTTATCGCCATTGAGCGAAAACCGGCTGGAGCCGTCGGGCATGACGCCCTTGCCTTGAGTTTCGCGCACCGCCTGACAGAGGTTGGTCTTGCCCGAGGTGCAGAACTTGCACTGGCGGCATTCCGGCACGTAGAGCGGGATCACGTGATCCCCTTCAACCAAGGATTTGACGCCGGGCCCGGTTTCGACCACCACGCCCGCGCCTTCATGGCCGAGGATCGCCGGGAACAGGCCTTCCGGATCGTCGCCCGATAGGGTGAAAGCGTCGGTATGGCAGATTCCGGTGGCTTTAATCTCCACCAGGACCTCGCCGGCGCGCGGCCCCTCGAGGTGAACGGTTTCAATTGACAATGGTTTGCCGGCCTCGAAGGCGACGGCGGCCTTGGACTCCATGTACTCCTCCTAAAAGCGGCTAAAGTCCCGATTTTTCCCAATATGCCCGGGGTTTTTCACGATGTCCCGCGGTTTTTCCCGTTCTGGCGTCATGCAGCAAGGATAGCGCGATATGTAGGCGGCGCAAGGCTGGGTTCTGGGGTGAATCCGGGGCCGCCGTTGATCCCGGCGGCAATACCGGCTATAGCCCTGACACCGGCGCATGCGCGGGATGTTCATCCGACAAGCAAGAACACCCGGTGTGCGATCCGTCATCTTGGGAGGCTAAATGAGCGAACAAATCGGCCCGTTGAGCGGCCTTCGTGTGTTGGATTTGACCCGAATTCTGGCGGGCCCGACGTGTACGCAAATTCTCGGCGACCTGGGCGCGGATATCATCAAGATCGAGCGGCCCGGCAAGGGCGACGATACCCGGCGCTGGGGGCCGCCTTGGGCCAAGAGCGCCAAGGGCGAGGATACCGAGGAAAGCGCCTATTTCCTGAGCGTGAATCGGAACAAGCGGTCGGTCACGGTCGATATCGCCAACCCGGAAGGCGTCGCGCTGCTCAAGCGCCTGCTGCCTCATTGCGACATCCTGGTCGAGAATTTCAAGACCGGTGGGCTCAAGAAATACGGCATGGACTACGAGAGCCTCAAGAAGGAGTTTCCCAAGCTGATCTATTGCTCGGTCACCGGGTTCGGCCAGACCGGCCCGTACGCGCCGCGCCCGGGTTACGATTTCCTGGCGCAAGGCATGGGCGGCATCATGTCGTTGACCGGCGAGGCGGACGGCCAGCCGATGAAGGCCGGGATCGCGGTCGCCGATATCATGACCGGCATGTACGCGACCGTTTCCGTCCTGGCGGCGCTGCATCACCGCGACAAGACCGGCCAAGGCCAGCATCTGGATCTCGCGTTGCTCGATTCCCAGGTGGCGACGCTCGCCTATGAGGCCGAAAATTATCTGATCTCCGGCAAGATGCCGCGCCGGCTCGGCAACGCGCATCCGAACATCGTGCCCTATCAGGTCGTGCCGACAAGCGACGGGCACATCATCATCGCGGTCGGCAACGACGACCAGTTCAAGCGGTTCTGCGAGTTCGCCGACGCGATGCATCTGATCGAGGATCCGCGCTTCAAGACCAATTCCAAACGCATTCAAAATCGCGACGACTTCAACCCGGAGATCAACAAGGTCACGCAGAAACGCACCCGCCAGGCATGGCTCGAAGGCTTGGAGAAGATCGGCGTGCCGTGCGGGCCGGTGAACGACTTGAAACAAGTGTTCGAGGACCCGCAGGTAATCGCGCGCAACATGCGCATCACGTTGCCCCATCCGACGGCCGGTAACGTGGACCTGCTCGGCAGCCCGATCAAGATGTCGGAAACGCCGGTAACGTTCCGCGCGCCGCCGCCATTGCTCGGGCAGCACACGGACGAGGTGTTCGGCGAGCTTCTCGATATGAGCGCGTCCGAACGGGAAAAACTCCGCAAAAAAGGATTGATATAAACCGATGCCCGACGACAGCACGACGACCCGCCCGATTGACCCGCTCTCCCTGCCGAAGCCCCGCCACGCCGCCGATATCATTGCCCGGCGCTTGGCCGAGGCCGGCTGCAAATACGCGTTCGGCATCCCGGGCGGCGAGGTGCTGCGCATGCTCGACGCGCTCGATCGTTACGATATTAAATTCATTCTCACCAAGCACGAGAATGCGGCCGGCTTCATGGCGCAAGCCACCTACATGGCGGACGGCGCGCCGGGAATTCTGATTGCCACCGTCGGCCCCGGCATCTCGAACGCGCTGAATGTCGTCGCGGACGCGTGGCAGGACCGGATTCCGCTGATCGTGATCACCGGCTGCATGGACCCGGCCGACCGGGTGACCTACACGCACCAAGTGTTCGATCATATCGCCGTATTCACGCCCGTCACCAAGGGCGCGTTCGCCGTCGTCGACGGGATGATCGACAAGGCTGTCATGACCGCGACCGACGGCCAGCCGGGGCCGGTGCTGATCGATCTGCCGGTCAACGTCGCCGAGGCCAAGCAGCCCGAGGCCGAGCCGGTGCGCCGCGCCCGCGTCTCGCCGGCCGTGCCCGCCGGCGCGGATCTTGACACCGTACGCGGCTGGCTGATCGAATCCGAAAAACCGCTGCTGATCGCGGGCGTCGACGTGTTGACCCAACACGCAGCCGAAACCGTGCGCGAATTCGCCTGGAACTTCAACGTGCCCGTGCTCACCACCTACAACGCCAAGGGCGTGATGCCGGAAGACGATCCGTTGAGCCTGGGCGCCATGGGCTTGTCGCCGAAGGCCGACGAAATTCTGCAGCCGTTCGTGAAGGAAAGCGATCTGGTGCTGCTCGCCGGCTACGATCCCATCGAGATGCGGATCGGCTGGCGCGACCCGTGGGCGAAAGGCGCGCGCGTCGTCGATATCGCGGCGGTCGCGAACACCCATTACGTGCATCACGCCGCGCTGCATTTCGTCGGCGACGTCGGAGAATCGCTCAAGGCGCTCGGCCAGGGCATCAAGCCGAACGAGACCTGGGCAAAAGGCCGCGCGGGCGAGGCCCGCAAGGCGCTCAGGACCGCGTTCGCGGCCGAGGAGGAGTGGGGTGCCGCCGCCGTCATCGCGACCGCGCGCGAGGTTCTGCCGCGCGAGACCGTTACGGCGGTCGATACCGGCGCGCACCGGATTCTGTTCGATCAGATGTGGCAGGCGTTCGATCCGCGCGACGTGATGCAATCGACCGGCCTCGGCACCATGGGCTGCGCGCTCCCGCTCGTGATCGGGCGCAAGATGGCGGAGCCGGGCCGGCCGGTCGCCGCGTTCGTGGGCGATGCCTGCCTGGAGATGATCATCGGCGAATTGGCGACCGCGCGCGATCATAAATTGCCGGTGATCCTGATCGTGTTCGTCGACGAATCCCTGGCCCTGATCGAGTTGAAACAGCGCGCCATGCAGTTGCCGAACCTGGGCGTCGATTTTTCGATCACCGATTTCCCGGCCATCGCGAAGGCCTACGGCGGCGTCGGCATTCAGGCCGCGTCGCGCGCGGCCTTGACCAAGGCGCTCAAGGACGCGCTCGCGGAACCGGAAAAGTTCACGCTGATCGCGTGCCCGATCCCGCGCCAGAACTACGACGGCAAGATTTAAGCGTTAAAGATTATTCCGCCGTGTTTTGCGCGACGGCAGGTCCTCGGTGAGTTTCGCGAAGGCCGCGATCAAATTCGCCTTGCCCTCGAAACCGAAGCCCGGCAGGTCGGGCACGGCCGTCATGCCGTCGGCGATCGTGAGGCCGTCGGTGAAGCCGCCGATCGGCTGATGGATGGTGGGATAGGCCTCCGTGCCGCCGAGCCCGAATCCGGCGGTGACGTGCAGCGACACCAGATGCCCGCCGTGCGGATAGAGCCGGGTGCGCGGGAAGCCGTGTTCTTCCATCATTTGAATGATTTTCGCGTAATGCGACGGCCCGTAGGTCCAGGACGGATCGAACAGGAAGTAGTCCTTGTCCGGGCGCATACCGCCGTACAATAAAAGATTTCGGCAATCGGGCAGGGACATGAGGTTCTCGCCGGTCGCCATGCCGTTCCCGTACTCCGCGCACACCTGCGCCATCAGCCGGTAGTCGAGCGAGGTGCCCGGGTCTTCGAACCAGCGCAGGTTAAAGGGCTCGATGGCCTTGGCGAAGCGAACCGCGCCGTCGAGATCGAAACCGGAATTGGCGTCGACCATCAGCCGGTCGTTCGGCTGCACCTCGAGCACCGCCTCGATTCGTTTTATGTCTTCTTCGAGCGGCGCGCCGCCGACCTTCATCTTCAAATCCGTAAAGCCCGCGTCCTGGTGGCCGCGCATTTCGTCCTGTAACTCTTTCAAGCCTTTGCCCGGCGCGTAATAGCCGCCGCCGACGTAGACCGGCACTTGGCTGCGCGCCGTGCCGCCGAAGATCGAGGCGAAATGAGCGGCGGCCGGTTTGTCGGCGATCTTGGCGGCGGCGTCCCACAGCGCGATATCGAGCCCGGAGAGGGCGGCGGCACGATCGCCGTGCCCGCCGTCCTTTTCCTTTTTCATCACGACCGCCGAAACCTTGGCCGGGTCCAGATTGTCGCCCGTGTCGGTCAAGAGATCATCGGGGGCGGCCTTCAGGATGCGCGGGATCATGCGTTCGCGCCAGATCGACTCCTGGCTGTAGCGCCCAAGCGCGGCGAAACCGTAGCCGACGACGGGAGCACCGTTCTTGATCGCATCCGTCACCACGGCGCAGAGGCCGAGGGTCATGTCGGAGAAATCCATGGTCGCGTTGGAACGTTTTTCGCCGGTATCGATGGTGGCGGCGCGGATGTCGGTGATACGCATGACAGTCTCTCTATGGTTTGTCGTTATTCGGCGGCGGTTTTGCGCGACGGCAGGTCTTCGGTGAGCTTCTCGAAGCCCGCTATGAGATTGGCTTTGCCCTCGAAGCCGAAGCCGGGCAGGTCGGGCACGGTCGTCAATCCGTCCGCGATGTCGAGGCCGTCGGTGAAGCCGCCGACCGGCTGGAAACTGGTCGGGTAGGCTTCCGTGCCGCCGAGCCCGAGCCCGGCGGTGACGTGCAGCGACACCAGATGCCCGCCGTGCGGATACAATCGCTCGCGCGACCAGCCCTCGTCGGCCATCATGGCGACGATGCGCATGTATTCGCTCGGCCCGTAGGTCCAGGACGGATCGAACAGGAAGAAGTCCTTGTCCGGGCGCATGCCGCCGAAGCGCATCAGGTTGCGGCAATCGTGAAACGACATCAAATCCTCGCCGGTCGCCATGCCGTGCGGATAGATTTCGCAAATTTCCGCCATCAGGCCGAAATCGAGATTGGAGCCCGGGTCCTCGTACCAGCGCAGTTTGTAGGGCGCCATCGCCTTGGCGTAATCGAGCGCGCGCGCCTCGCCCAATCCCGCGTTCGCGTCCACCATCAGTCTGTCGTTCGGCTGCACTTCGAGCACCGCCTCGATGCGTTTCATGTCCTCCTCAATCGGCGCCCCGCCGATCTTCATCTTGAGCATCGTGAAGCCGGCATCGTGATGGCCGTGCATCTCGTCCTGCAGCTCCTTCAGGCCCTTGCCCGGCGAATAGTAACCGCCGCCGACGTAGACCGGCACTTTCGCGCGCGCCGTGTTGCCCGAAGCGTCCGCCAGAACCGCGGCCGCCGGTTTATCGGCGATCTTGGCGCAGGCGTCCCAGACGGCGATGTCGATGCCCGCCACCGCGACCGCGCGATCGCCGTGGCCGCCGTCCTTTTCGTTGCGGGTCATGGCCGCCCAGATCTTCTTCGGGTCCAGGGTGTCGCCGGCGTCGTTCAGGAGAGACTCGGGATCGGCCTTCATGATGCGCGGGATCAGGCGGTCGCGCCAGATCGGCTCCTGGCTGTAGCGCCCGAGTGCCGAGAACCCGTAACCGACGACGGGGCGGCCGCCGCGCACGACGTCCGTGACCACGGCGCAGAGGCCGAGCGTCATCTCGGAGAAATCCATGATGGCGTTCGAGCGGTTTTCGCTCACGTCGAGGGTAAGCGTGCGGATATCGACGATACGCATGGCTGGCAGGAACCTCCCGTTTGAATTAGACTTGACCCGCTTGTCCGGCCCGGGCAGGCACCGACTTTAACCCCAGGACCGGCCCGATGAAACCCGTTTCCCGGCGCACGTGGCTCAAGCGAAGCGGTGCCGCCGCCGCCGTGAGCTTGTCCGCGCCTTATGTGTCGCGCCTCGCCCACGCGGTGCCGGGCACGAACAAGGGCGATAATCTGTTTTCGCTCGGCGTCGCTTCGGGCGATCCGTTATCGGATAGCGTCGTTCTCTGGACCCGGCTCGCGCCGAAACCCTTGGAGCCCGGCGGCGGCATGCCCCTGAAACCCGTCGACGTCGCTTGGGAGATTTTCGAAGACGAAAAGATGACGAGGATCGTGCGACAAGGCACGGCGCCGGCGCATCCCGATTGGAGCCATTCGGTGCACGTCGACGTGCGCGGACTTAACTCGGCACGTTGGTATTGGTATCGCTTTCGCCTCGGCGATCAGACCAGTGAGATCGGCCGCACCCGAACCGCGCCGGCGCCCGGCGCCGCCGTGGAAAAATTGAGGTTCGCCTCGGCCTGCTGTCAGAAATACGAGGACGGCCATTACACCGCCTATAAGCATATGCGCGACGAGGATTTGGACTTCGTGCTGTTCCTCGGCGATTACATCTACGAAAAGGAAGCCAGGCTCGGCAAGCCGCGCGCGCACGATCTGCCCTTGGCCGAGACCTTGGAGCACTATCGGGCGCGCTATGGGCTTTATAAGAGTGACGAAAACCTCAAGGCCGTCCATGCCGCGTTCCCGTGGATCGTCACCTGGGACGATCACGAGTTCGCCAACGACTACGCCGACGATGTCGATACGCCGAACGGCGAACGCTCGCCCGAGTTCCTCGCGCGCCGGGCGAACGCGTATCGGGCCTATTACGAACACATGCCGCTGCGGGCCGCGCAGAAACCGAAGGGCCCGCACCTGAAGCTGTACCGGCGGTTCCGGTTCGGCGATCTGGCGGCGGTTCACGTGCTCGATACCCGCCAGTACCGCACGCCCCAGCCGTGCGGCAACAAGACCCGGCCGGTGTGCGCGGAAACCGACGATCCCGAACGGACGATCCTGGGCCGGGAGCAGAAAGCCTGGCTGCTCGACGGATTGGCGAACACGCCATCGCGCTGGACCGTCATCGCCCAGCAGGTGCCGATGATGCAGCGGAACAACCCGAAGGGCGGCGTCGCGCGCTACAACATGGATAAATGGGACGGCTACCGGGCGGACCGTAACGATCTGCTGCGGTTCATCGGCGAGCGGAACATCGCCGACGTGATCGCCTTGAGCGGCGACGTTCACACCAATTTCGCCGGAGATTTGAAATACGATTTCGACGATCCGTCGTCCAAGACCGTCGGCAGCGAATTTATCGGAACGTCGATTGCCTCGCGCGGCGACGGCCACGACCTGTCCAAAAAGGGCAGAAAATTCCTCGAGGATAACGGGCACCTGAAATTCTATAACCGTCAGCGCGGGTATCTGCTGAACACGGTCACGCCCGACTCCTGGCGGGCGGATTTCCGGGTGATGGAATACATCAGCAGGCCCGGCGCGCCGGTTCGAACCCGCGCGTCCTTTATGGTCGAGGCTGGCAGGCCGGGGTTGAAGAAGCTGACCGGATAAGTCAGCGTGCCGCGCGCGCGGATACCTCGTCCTTCGGCAGCATGAAGGCGACGGCGTTGGCCAGCAGCAGGATGCCGGCGGCGAGATAGAACACGCTCACGAGTCCGTACTTATCGGCGAGAAGGCCGGCGATCAGCGGGCTCGCCACCTGCAGAAGCGTCTGCGTGGTGAACATGAGATTGGTGCCGGAGCCGCGCAGTTCGCTCGGCACGATGTCCATCATCCAGCTCAGCATCACCGGGCGCAGGGCGTAAATAGAAAAGCCGACGATGCAGATGCCGATGACCAGGCTGATTTCGTCCTGCAGAAACGTGAGCGCGACAATCGCGATCGTGGAAATTCCGAGCGCCCACATGGTCAGCGGGCGGCGGCCGTATTTGTCCGACGCCATGCCGGCGGGCACGGCGGCGAGCGTGCCGCCGAGGTTCATGGCCGTCAGCGCCAACCCGGCCATGCCGGCGGCCTGAGCCGGCGGCACGTTGAGGATTTCGGCGACGTAGAACGGAAAGAACAGGCGGATGCTGCCCTGCGCGGTCGAGCGCAGGCCCGCCATGATCGCGAGCCCGATGACGGCCTTGTTCTTCAATTGCACGATCATGCCGTCGATGTAGGATTTGACGTCCATGCCGTCCTTTTCCCGGAACGTGGCGGAGCCGTTGTCGCGCACGATCAGGTAGAAGACGAACGGCAAGGCCACCACCACCGGCCAGACGTTGATCAGCGCCGTCTCGCGCCAGGTGAACTGGATGAAGAACCAGCCGGAGATCATGCCGCCGATGACGGTCGGCGCGAGGAAATCGGCGAAGCTCGAACAGACACTGTGAATCGAAAGGACGTAACCGCGGCGGTCGTCGTAGCGGGTCGCGAGGTAGGGAATCGCGGCGGGGTGCCACAGCGAGTTGCCGACCGTGATCAGCGCGGCCGCCAGGGTGAACGTCCAAAAGCCGGTAGCCAGGCTCATGACCACCATGGACACGCACAAAATCAGAAGTGCCACGATCTGGAAGCGTTCACGCCGGCCCATGAGGTCGGTCAGCGGGCCGCTGACGAGATTTGTCACGAACCCGGCGGCGTAATAGACCGTGCCGAACAGGCCGACGTCAGTGTAATCGAGGCCGAATTCCTTCTTCACCAGCAGCATCAGCACCGTCGGTACCATGTGCAGCCAGTGGGTTGCACCGTGGGCCAGGCTGACCGTGAAGACCGTGATCTGGTCGCGCAGGGAGAGCGGTGCGAGTGTCGCGGCGTTGGCCATGGCTGTCCGGAAAGGATTGCTGAACGATGTGCGGGGAGCCTACCCGGATTCGCCTCTATTGAAAACGGTTATCGTCCAATAGGGGCTATGCGTTACCCGAACGGAAGGACCGGAAGAACAGCTTTTTGGTATTCGTCATTGCCCGGCGAAGTCCGGGCAATCCAGGCGGTGAGCTGGATGCCCCGGGCGGAGCCTGTCCTCCGGCCGGCCCTTGGCCGGTCCGGTGGGCCGGGGCATGACGATTAAAGGAGACAGCGACGTTCCGCTAATAGGTCTGTCCTGCGTTACCCGCGGAGAAGCGTGCCGAGCTCGTCCAACGTGGCCGCGGTTTCGAGGCCGTCGACGGCGGCCATCAGCTTGTCCACCGAGTCGGCCGGCAGGATCGCGCCGGCGGTGCGATGGAACTTGGTCCGGATTTCCTCGTCGCTCAGGGGATGCTGGAAACTGCCGCGGCGCTGCTCGCGGGTCGTTTCCATCTCGGTACCGTCGGTGCGCTTGGCGTGGACGCGGACCTTGTGGCGCTTGGTGGCACCGCCCGCATCCAGCTCGGGATCGTGAACGATCTCGATCTTCTTCATGAACGCGAGGATCTTCGGATCGCGGATGCGCTCCTCGGTGAACTGGTTGATGAAAACCTCGTCGTCGAGCAGCTTGAGGGACGACACGAAGTAGCCGTTCATCTGCGCGCCGACGATGCCGACCGGCTTGTATTCCCAGCCGACGTTGGTCAGGCCGGTTTTGGTCATATATATGGTGAGTTTCTCCAGGTTGTCGGCGGTCAGGCCGTCGCGCATCAGCTTGTCGATACAATCGATCGTGGTGTGCGAACTCGCGCACGAGGAATACGCCTTGAAGCCGGTATCGAGGATATGCCAGTGCTCGCTCAGGTCCTTCGTCAGCACCGAAAGATCGGCGTTTTCGCTGAAGGAACTCATGAATCCGCCGAACGGAGTTTCGATGGCCTCCTTCGATCCGGTGAATCCCTTCTCCGCGAGATAGCCCGAGATCACGCCCGATTGCGCGGCGCGCCCGGCGTGAAACCGTTTCGCCATCGCGCCCTTGCGCGCGGAATAGAGCCCGGCGGCTTGCGTCGCCGCCAAACCGAGCGCGTCGGCGCACGCCTCGTCGGCGAGGTTCAGCGCCTTGGCGGCCGCGGCCGCCGCGGCGATGGAGCCGCCGGTGCCGGTGATGTGAAAGCCTTTCATCTTGTGCTGGATCGAGGCGCAGATGCCGATGCGGATGCCGACCTCGTAGCCGGCGACGACCGCCGTGATCAGATCCTTGCCCGTGAGCTTGCGCGCCTCGCCGATGGCCAGCGCCGCCGGAATCGTGACCGAGCCCGGATGCAGGGAAGACGAGACGTGAATGTCGTCGATCTCGAAGCCGTGCGCCGCGGTGCCGTTGGCCATGGCCGCTTCGGCCGGGCCGGTGCGCCGCCCGTGCGCCCACAGGGTCGACGGGCCGTCGCCGGCGAGCTCGCACGCGACGTCGGCGGCGATGTCGCCCCACGGCTGGCGCGCGCCGTAGAGGCCGCAGCCGAACAGATCGAGCAGGCAGCGCTTGGCGTGCTGTACCGCCTCGGCGGGAATGTCGGCAAATGTCAGCTTCGCGACCCAGGCACCGAGCTCGCGGGTCGCGGGCGGCGCGGCACTGACGGCGTTTTCGCGGGTGAGTTGTTGACCTTGTTTTGCCAGCTCTGCGGTATCGGGGCTCATGTGACGGCCTCCTGCCATAGGGTGAATTTTTCGAGCGCTTTTTCGTCGATTGTAACACCGAAACCGGGGCCGTGGGGAGGCTCCGCGTGGCCGTCGACGATCTTGAAATCGCTCTCGCCGACCAGGGGATCGGGGCCGATCACGCCGAGGCCGAAGATGAACTCGCCCGCCGGCATGCAGCGGTGCTTCGGCAACGTGGCGTAGAAGTGCGCGGCCGCGGCGGCCTCGAGTTGAGATAAAACGGCGAGCCCGCCGATGTTGACCAAAATGTTGGCGCCCTCGGCGATGGCGGCGATCTTCTTGGCGACGCTGAGCCCGCCGAAGCGATAGAGCTTGAAGCACATCACGTCGCAGGCTTCCAGGCGCGCCAGCATGTCGGCGTCGTGGATCGACATCAAGGCCTCGTCCGCCATGATCGGCACGCCGTCCGCGTTGCGCCGGATATGCGCCATTCCCTTGAAGTCGCGCCGCTCGACGGGTTGTTCCAAATAATCGAGGCGCGGCTCCTTGGCGGCGTGCAGGGCCTGGATGGTTTCATGCACGTTCCAGGCGGTGTTGGGATCGAGGCCGAGCTGGCACTCGGGGCCGACGGCGGCGCGCACGCGCGCGAGGTTTTCGACGTCGTAACGCCAGCCTTGCGGCGAGCCCGCCTTCAGACACATCACGCGCATGCCGAATTCTTCCTTGGCGCGCACCGCGTCGTCGACCATCTTCTGCGGGTCCTTGGCCATGCTGATCGACCATTCGAGCGGCAGCTTCTTTTGGCTCAGCCCGCCTAATAATTTATAAACCGGGACTCCCAGCGCCTTGCCCTGGGCGTCATGCAGGGCGAAGTCGACGAGCGTGCGCACGACAGGGTTGGCGGGCAGCAGCATGTCGAACTCGGCGAAAATGGCTTCCACGTCGAAGATGTCGCGCCCGATCAGCATCGGTCCGATGATCTCCTGGATCGCGCAAACCGCGCTTTTGTAGGTGTCCGGCATGGAATGGCCCGGCGTGGTCGGGCGTACGTGCCCGTAGCCGATCACCCCGCCGGCGAAGATGCGCACCATCACCGGCTTGCCGAGCATCTGGCCCGCCGGTCCGGTGTCGTAGGCGCCGTGCATGGTGGTGCGTTGCAGGCGGACGTTGTAGTCGGTGACGCGGACTTCGACTCTTTCTATGGGACAGTGGGCTATGGGCATTAGCGGGTGTTCCTGTTTCTTTGATGGAATCCGGTCAGGCATGAATTTGGAATCGTCATTGCCCGGCTTAAGTCCGGGCAATCCAGGGGCTCCATCGTCTGGATGCCCCGGGCCTCGGGGGTAAAGGGGGTGCCCCCCTTAACCCCCCGGCCGGGGCATGACGGTTGTAAATGTTCTGCCACGCCGTGTATCACGCGTGGCTGCAGCGGGTGTAGAGCTTCATGGCGTTGTCCCAAAACAGTTTGCGCTTGCGCGTATCAGTCATGTCCCAGGCCATCACGGTCTCGACCGATTTCGGGAACCAGCTTTCGCCGTGCGGGTAATCGGAGGCGTACATGAGGATATCCTCGCCGAGCAGGTCGATGACCGAATTGGTCAACTTCTCGCCTTCCGGAATCTCGATGCTCTGAAAATACCGGCCCGAGAGCACGTAGTCGCTCGGTTTCATTTTCAATTCCGGCGGCAAGGCTGCGCGGATGGTGCGGTAATGCTCGTCGGTGCGCGCCATCCAAAAGGGCAGCCAGCTATGGCCGGCTTCGAGCGTGCCGATGCGGATCAATGGATAACGGTCCATGACGCCCGAGCCGATCAGGCTCGCCATGTTGCGCATGCCGCACCAGGGATGCGAGGCCGAGCGTTGCAGGAACAGGTTATTCCAGTTGTCCCGCCCGCCCGGCGCGTACGGCGGCATGACGGTGAAGGTGTGCAGCGCGATGCAGAGATCGAAATCGGCGGCGGCCTTCCAGATCGGTTCCAGATCGGGATGATCGAGCGGAACGTCCATCGGCGCGTAGACTAGCACGCCCCAGGCCCAGGACGATTTGCCCCATTTTTCGATTTCCTTCACGCCGCCCGCGACGTTGCGCGAGGAGACAAGGATCACGCCGCCGAGGCGGTCGGGGTAGGGCGTGCAGTAATCCTCCATCCACCGGTTGTAGGCTTGGTGCATGGCGGTTTCGAGCGACACGTCGTCGTCCAAAATCCAGGTGCCGAACCAGCCCGAGGGGAGGGTGAGGTTCACGTCGACGCCTTCGAGGTCCATGTCCTCGATGCGCGCCGCCGGATCGTCGTCGACCCGGGGGTTCGGTTCGCGGCCTTTGTGCGCGCCGGTGAATCCCGCCATGTAGGCTTCGTCTTTTTCCGGCGGGGTTTCCCCGGCCTGGCCCAATTGGCGGCGGTATTTGCGTTGTCCCTTGAGATAGGTCACGTGGCCGGTGCGGTGGTGGGCTTTCTTGTAGTCCTCCCAGCCCTTGAGCTTTTCCTTCGTGCCCGCGTCGAGATATTTTTCGAGGATGTCCACGAACGGCCCGACGTGGGTGTCCGAATCGAAAATCTTGAAGCCGTTGCGTGCCATGCTTGCCTCCCTGTTGTTTTTAATTTGCCGCGTTTGCGGCGTGCATCATTACGGTGTCATTACGGTGTCATTACGTTGCCGCATCGCCGCCTTTCGATTTCGCGTATTTCGCGAGTGTTTCGCGTGAAAAATATTTTTGTTCCAGTTCCCGTTGCTTGTCCAAGCCCTCGCCGCCGGGCTGCTGCAGCGGATTGGGATAGGGCTTGTCCTTGCGCGATTCAAGAAAATCGTCCCAGGCGGCGATGCCGCGTTCCTGGAAGTCGTTCATGAAATCGTACAGTGCCGCCCAGGTGACGTGATGGGTGAAGCCGGGCAGCCAGGCGATGGTCACGCCGAGCTCGAGATGCTCTTCGAGCGTGAGATAGCGCGGCAGCTTGCCTTTCATGAACGACAGCGGCCCCGCGACCGCGGCGCGCGACTGCTTGATTTCTTCTTTCGAATGCGGCGATTCGATCTGCACCCAATCGACGCCGGCGTCCTGTTCGTAGGCCTTGAGCCGGGCCAGCGTGTCCTCGAGATCGCTGTTGGCGGCGTCGCGGGCATAGCATTGAGCCATCACCACGAAATCCGGATCGAGTTCGTTCTTCATGTCGACGGCGGCCTTATAGCGCGCGACGGCTTGCTCGAGCGGCACCACTTCCATGCCGGCGCTTTGGGTTCGGCGCTTGCCCTCGATGGGTTGATCGTCGATCCGCACCCCGGCGATCCCGGCGTGGATGCACTCGCGTACCATGCGGCGCACGGCCATGATGCCGCCGTGCCCGGTATCACCGTCCATGATGATCGGAAATTCGACCGCGTTGGCGATCCAGCCCGCGATCTGTACGCATTCGGGCATGCTCGCGGTGCCGACGTCGGCCATGCCGGTGTAGGTGCCGACGACGCCGCTGGTGCCGACGAAGGCGGCTTCCGCGCCCGCCAGTTCCATCACCCGGCCATGGGCCGCCGTCGGGGTATGCAGGATGCACAGCACCTTGCCCTGGCGGCGGATCAAGGTCTTGAGTCGGGTCGTCGGTTTCATGGGGTGTCGGTTACCTGTTTTTCGGCCCGTCGTGCCGGGCGTTGGGGCGGGAAGGCTCGGATTGTTCCATTCTATGGAATGGGATTTCATTGAAAAATTCTATTGGTTTTTCGCGGGCTGTCAATGTCCGCCGCCGGCGGCCGGACCGAACGCCGGCAACAGGCGTGTGTTTCGAGGAAGAGAGATTGGCTGGGGCGGCAGGATTCGAACCTGCGAATGCCGATACCAAAAACCGGTGCCTTACCACTTGGCCACGCCCCATGCGCGAATCGGCCAGACCATAAGCCCAAACGGCCCCTGCCGCAACAAAAGGCGGCGGATTAATTCAGCCCGTGAACCTTACGATATAGCCGTGTCGGCCAGCAGCGGGGCGGCCTCGACCCACCAGCCGGTGTGGCTCCGCCGGATGTCTCGGGCCGCCGTGCGGGCCGCGGTTTCGTCGCCGAACAGAGCGAAACAGGTCGCACCGCTGCCGCTCATGCGCGCGAGTACCGCGCCCGCGCTTCGCTCCAAGGCGATCAGGGTTTCCGTAATGGCGGGGGCGATGTCGCAAGCCGGGGCGGCCAAATCGTTACGGCGCTCGCGCAGAAGCGCCGCGAACGCGGCGGCGTCCTTAGGTGATGACATGAAAGGCGCGGGCAGTGAAAACGCGCCGGTGCGCCGGGCAAACACGGTTGCGGTCGCGACCGGGATGCCCGGATTCGCGAGCACGAGCCAGCACGCGGGCAACGCCGGAGGCGGGCTGAAAATCTCGCCGATGCCGCCGACGAACGCGGCCTTGCCGTGAACGCAGATGGGGACATCGGCGCCGAGGGCGAGGCCGATTTCACAAAGATTTTCCGTCGTGACGGAGAGGCTCCAGAATTTTCTCAGGCCGAGCAAGGTCGCCGCCGCGTCGGCCGAGCCGCCGCCGATTCCGGACGCCGCCGGCAGATGCTTTTCCAGGACGATCCGCGCCCCGGCGGCGACGTTCGCATGGGCCGCCAACGCGCGCGCGGCTTTCATCACGAGATTGTCGCCGCCGGGCGGCACCTCGCCGGCGCGCGGCCCCGTGGCGGCGAACGTCAGATCGTTCGAGGGCTCGATGGTAATCGTATCGCCGATGCCGGCGAAAACGATCAGGCTGTCGAGCTTGTGATAGCCGTCCGCGCGCTTGCCGGTGACGTGAAGGTAAAGATTGATTTTGGCGAACGCCGCAACGCGAACCGACGGCGGCGGTTTAAGGGCCATCGCCTTCGACTTTGATTTTGGCGGCCTCGATCAACCCGTTTTTGAGTTTCTTCCTGACCTTGGCGGCGAGGTCCTTTTCCGCCTTCAGGTCCAGCACCCGCGACCATTGAAAGCGGGCTTCGGTCACGCGGCCCACGCGCCAGTAGGCATCGCCGAGATGATCGTTGATGACCGGATCCTGGGGGCGCAGCTCGACGGCGCGTTCGAGCTCGGGCACGGCGTCCTCGTAATTGCCGAGCATATAATAGACCCAGCCCAAGCTATCGACGATGTAGCCGTCGTTCGGCCGCAGCGAAACGGCCTTGCGGATCATGTCCTGCGCCTTGGTCAGGTGCTTGCCCCGGTCAATCCAGGAATAGCCGAGATAGTTCAGGACGTACGGCTGTTCGGGCTCGAATTCGAGCGCCTTCAGGAAATCGGCTTCGGCGCGCGGCCACTGCTTTGACTGCTCGAGCGAAATGCCGCGGGCGTAAAACAGGCTCCAATGCTGGCTCTTGATTTCTTTAATGCGCGCAAAGGCCCGATCGTAAGCTTTCACCGCCTCGGCGAAACGTTCCCGGCTGCGCAGGATGTCGCCGAGATCGATCAAGGGGTCGGGCTTGTCGGCATGTTGTTTCGCCATCGCCTCGAGCATGGCGACGGCTTCCTCGGTACGGTCCAGCTTGTCGAGGTTCGAGGCGATGCGAAGCTGCGCCGGCCAGGAGAACGGCGACGTCTTGTCGATCTTGCCGTAAACCGCGTTGGCGCTGTCGTAACGCTCGTCCTGATCGAGAATGCCGCCGATCAGGATGCGCATGATCGGAAAGTCCGGTTTTATATAGAGGCCGAGCTGGCCGATCACGAGCGCCGTTTCCTCGGCATTTTGCTGACGCAAGGAGCTTGCGATTCCGAACAGACCTTCGGAGACGCCGTCGATGGCGTCGGCGATCACGGCTTCGGGCTTCTTGCCGCTTTTGATACGGGCGATATCGGGCTCGAACAGGCGCGAGTTCGGATTGTGTTTTAGGTGCTCCTCGTAAAGGGCCAAGGCTTTTTCGGGGTTGTCCCGGCGCTCGTAAAAGGAACCGAGCAGCTTTGCCATGCGCAGCGACGAGCCGTTCTGGGAGGCTCGAATCTTCTCGAACAGGGGTTCCGCCGCGGTATTCTGTCCCGCCACTTCATGAATTAAGGCGGCGTGGAGATCGTAGAGGACTTCCGAGCCTTTTCTTTTCGACAGGGGCAGCAGCGCTTTTAAGGCCGCTTGGGTTTCGCCCTGGCCCTGAAGGGCCCAGGCCCGCAGCAGCGGCACCAGAAACGCATTCAGGCCGCGATCGGGAAGCGTATCCAGACGCGCGGAAGCGGCCGCGTATTTTTTGTCGCGAAAATCGCGGCTTATCAGGGCAAGGCTGGCGATCGGGGCGTTGTCGCTGACGGCGATAAGCCGTTCGGCCAAGGCGAAAGCGCGTTGCATACGGCCTTCGGCGATCATCAGAATGAATGTCCGGCGCAGGAGAGCGGGGTTCTTCGGATCGAGTTTCAGGGCCTGTTCGAGGTACGTCGCGGCTTCGTTCATCTCGCGCTCGGATTGGGCGTGGCGCCCGGCGATATAATGGCCGGTGAAGGACTTTCCCAATTCGAGCGGCTTGGCGGCGGAAAGAGCCGGGTTATGGCCGATGGGCCCCAACTCGTTCGTCATCTCGAAATCGCTCGAGGCACAGGCCGCCGGCACCATCAGCGCGAGCAAGATCGGAATGAAGCGGCCGTTTCGGGGCCGTCGGCGGATATCGTTCGAAAATCGCTTTTTCATCATCACAGTCTAGCGAAGCCCGGAGGCGGGCTCAAATCACAAGTCGGTTGCGGATGCCGCCATATCAAGCGTTGCCGGCTGGGGCCTATGGCGGCGGATCACATATTCGGGTAGTTGGGGCCCCCGCCGCCTTCCGGCACCACCCATTCGATGTTCTGGGTGGGGTCCTTGATGTCGCAGGTTTTGCAGTGAACGCAATTTTGCGCGTTGATCTGAAGGCGTTTGACGCCGGCCTCCTCGACGAATTCGTAGACCCCGGCCGGGCAGTAGCGCTGTTCCGGTCCGTCGTAATCCCGGAGATTGACCGCCACGGGAATGGACGACTCTTTCAGGGTCAAATGCACCGGCTGATTTTCCTCGTGGTTGGTATTGGAAATATACACGGAGGAAAGCTTGTCGAACGTGATCTTGCCGTCGGGCTTGGGATACTCGATCTTTCGGCACTCGGTGGCTTTCTTTAAGGAAGTATGATCGTCGTGGTTGCGGAAGGTCCACGGCGCGCGGCCTCTGAACAAATATGTATCGATCGCCGAGTAGGCAAGCCCGGCAAACAGTCCTTTGTGAAAGGACGGGCGGATGTTGCGCACCTTGTACAGTTGATCCCAAACCCAGGACCGCTTCAGCGCTTCAGGATACGAGTCGAGCATTTGCCCGCCGGCCGCCAAGGCGTCGGCGGCGGCGTCGGCGGCCAGCATGGCCGACTTCATCGCGGTGTGCGAGCCCTTGACCTTGGGAACGTTCATGAACCCGGCGGAACAGCCGATTAGCGCGCCGCCCGGGAAAATCAGTTTCGGAATCGATTGAAAACCGCCTTCGTTGAGCGCGCGCGCGCCGTAGGAAATCCGGCGGCCGCCCTCGAACGTCGAGCGAATCGCCGGGTGGGTCTTGAAGCGCTGCATTTCGTCGAACGGGCTGAGATACGGATTGTCGTAATCGAGGCCGATCACGAAGCCGACGGCGACCTGATTGTTTTCGAGATGATAGAGAAACGAGCCGCCGTAGGTGCGCCGGTCCATCGGCCAGCCGACCGTATGAGTGATCAGTCCCGGTTGATGCCGGGCGGGATCGACTTCCCAAAGCTCCTTGATGCCGATGCCGTAGGTTTGCGGATCGGCGTCCTCGCGCAAGCCGAAGCGTTCCATCAAGGTTTTGCCGAGCGAGCCCCGGCAGCCTTCGGCGAACAGCGTGAACTTGGCGTGCAGTTCGATGCCGGCGACGAAATTTTCCGTCGGTTGGCCGTCCTTGCCGACGCCCATGTCGCCGGTCGCGACGCCCTTGACCGAGCCGTCGTCGTTGTACAGCACGTCGGCGGCGGCGAACCCGGGATAGATTTCGGCGCCGAGCTCCTCGGCCTGGGCGGCAAGCCAGCGGGTCAGGTTGCCGAGGCTGATCACGTAGTTGCCGTCGTTGTGCATTTGCGGCGGCGTCGGCAGCCGGAAAGCCTGCTTTTCGGTCAGGAACAGAAACCGGTCTTCCGTCGCGGGGGTATTGAGCGGCGCGCCTTTTTCCCGCCAGTCGGGGATCAGCTCGTTCAGGGCGATCGGGTCGATCACGGCGCCCGATAGGATATGCGCGCCGACCTCGCTGCCTTTTTCGACGACGCAGACGGTGATTTCCCGTTCTTTCTCCGCCGTGAGTTGACGCAGACGAATTGCCGCCGACAGTCCGGCGGGTCCGGCCCCAACGATCACGACGTCGAATTCCATTGCTTCCCGTGCTTCCCGTTCCATAACGATCCTTGAACCTGTTTTTTCACATATTCCACACGCCCGGCGTTATAGCATGAGCGATCCGGCGCCGCAGCACTATCTCCCGCTTTAATTTCGAACCCGCCTTGAATTTTAACGACCCGGAAGCGGGCATGCATCGTGACTTTATCGATGGGCGTGCTACAGTCGCGGCATGCCGAGCGAGCCCGTGCCTTTGGCGCCCCGCGCCCTGATGACCTGGTATCTCGAAGCCGGTGTCGACGAGACCATCGGGGACGCGCCGGTCGACCGCTATGCCGCCGCTGCCCGGGCATTCGCGCCGCTTGAAGCCTCCGCCCGCCCGGCACCGGCCCAACCGGCACCCGTCATGACGGACCGTCCGCAAGCATCCCTGACGCCAGGGCCCTTGATGCCAGAGGCGAACAAAGCGCTTCAACCGGCGGCGCTTGCCGGAAACGGCAAAAAAGACGGTTTACCGCCTGCCGGCGACGAGGCCGTGCAAAGCGCCTACACGTTGGCCGAGGCGGCGCAAAGCGTCGCGGCGTTACGGGCGGCGCTGGAAACCTTCGACGGCTGCGCGCTTCAGAAAACGGCGACCAATCTGGTTTTTACCGACGGCAGCCCGGAGGGGCAGGTGGTTTTCGTCGGCGAGGCGCCGGGCGCGGAGGAGGACCGCCAGGGGGTGCCGTTCGTCGGACCCAGCGGCAAGCTCATCGATCGCATGCTCGAGTCCATCGGGCTCGACCGGACCCGGGTGTTGATCACCAATACGATTTTTTGGCGTCCGCCGGGCAATCGCAGCCCGACCACGCAGGAGATCGCGATCTGCATGCCGTTTCTCGAGCGGCTGATCGAGCTGGTCGATCCGAAAGTCCTGGTCGCCGTCGGCGGCCCGGCCGCGTCGGCGTTGCTGGCCCAGCCCCAGGGCATCACGAAACTGCGGGGCCGTTGGTTCAGCTACGAAACATCGCGCATGGTGCGTCCGATCCCGGCGACGGCGATGTTTCACCCGGCGTATCTGTTGCGCTCGCCGGCGCAAAAACGCGACGTCTGGCGTGACATGCTCGCGCTGCGCCGAAAACTCGACGAAGAATCGTAACCCGGCCCTTAAGCATTCTGAAAGTCTTTGGAATCCATAATGGCCCTAAATATCGGCGTTTTCTTGAAAACCCTCGCAAAATGTGGGAGAAACGGCATTAAGGAGCGATTGTTCGGCCCTTTCTAATGGGTTATCCCTTTCGGGTGATTTATCCGGGTCTCCGAATGATTTATACAAACCTCCGGATGATTTATACAGGCCTCGGCTCGAAGGAAATTTTCAGATTTTTTTAAAAATGCATCGGACCCCCGCCGGCTTAGCCGCCGCATTCTCTCTTTGTCTTTTTGCCGGCGCTCTGAGCGTGGGCTCCCTGGCCGCGCGCGTCGCCCTGGCGGATGACGGCGCCGCGACCGCCGCTTCCGGCATTCATGTCGCGGTTCTCGACACGGCCGAGCCTCGGGACAGTATCGACATGCCCCGGGTTTTGAGCGATGCGGATATCGAGCGCTACGCCGCGATTTTTTCGATACAGGAGTCCGGCAATTGGAAAGCCGCCGATCGTCTGATCGCAAAACTCGGCGATAAAATTCTTTTGGGCCATGTGTTGGCTCAGCGCTACCTGCATCCGACGAAATACCGGACCAAATATACCGAGTTGAAAGCGTGGC